>PBUZ01000010.1 GCA_002728035.1 Methanobacteriota archaeon | reverse complement strand
GCCACTACGTCAAGGGCGGCATCTAGTGAGCGCTGACTTGCGCACAGCCCCACAGCAACGCCCATAAACGGGTCACTTTTGGGTCGGTACGGTGAACACCATGGAAACGACCTATGTTATGATCAAACCCGACGGCGTACAGCGAGGCCTCATCAGTGAAATCATTGGCCGCTTTGAGCGAAAAGGCCTCAAATTGGTCGGTTTGAAGGCCATGGTTCCAACCGAAGAAATCGCCCGTGCGCATTACGATGTTCACAAGGAACGACCGTTCTTCCCTGGTTTGATCAAATTCGTAACTTCTGGCCCAGTGGTCTGTATGGCGTGGGAAGGCGTTGAAGCCATCGCTGTCGCCCGCAAACTCATCGGCGCAACCAACGGTCGCAATGCAGACCCAGGCACGATTCGTGGTGATTTCGGCATGGACATGGGATACAACATGATCCACGGCTCCGACGCTCCTGAAACGGCTGAGTTTGAACTTGGTCTCTGGTTCCCTGAGGGCTTGATGTCCTGGGAGAACACGATGGGCAACTGGGTCTACGAGTGAAATTTCTTAACACCTCAAGACAGGGGTGCGCTCATGGACCAAGATGAATCAAGCGGCGGCGAATCGGAGGATGCCGCACCTCGTGGGCACAACCGTCAACCCATTGTTTCGGTTCTTGGTCACGTCGACCACGGAAAAACAAGCCTCCTCGATATGGTACGCTCCATCGGAAGTCAACGTCAAGCCAGCGTTATGGACCGAGAGGCGGGCGGCATCACCCAGCACATTGGGGCCACCGAAGTACCTGCAGATGTCCTCAACGAAACGTGTGCTGCGATGCTGGGTGGCAAGAATTTCAAGTCGCCAGGCTTGCTGTTTATCGATACGCCCGGCCACCATTCCTTCGCAAGTTTGCGTAATCGCGGAGGCTCAGTCTCCGATATTGCCGTCCTTGTGGTCGATATCATGGAAGGTTTGCAACCGCAAACCATTGAATCCCTGACCATTCTCAAGGAGACCAAAACACCGTTCGTGATCGCCGGCAATAAGGTGGACCGCATTCACGGGTGGCGTTGTGAGCGAGGTCGTTCGTTTGTCCAGTCGTATGCAGACCAGCGTGAAGATGTTCAATCCCTGTTTATGGACCGTTATTGGAAGATCATTGGCCAATTTTCTGAGCATGGATTCAACCTTGAACGGTACGACCAAATTCGCGATTTCAGACAAAATGTAGCGCTGGTTCCAATGTCTGCAAAGGAAGGTGAAGGTCTCCAAGATTTGCTGGCCGTCACCGTTGGTCTTGCGGAGCGCTTCCTCGAAGATCGCCTCACGGACACCTTGGGAACGGCTCAAGGCACCGTTTTGGAAATGCGAGACGAGGTTGGGATGGGAAAAACGGTGGATGTCATCCTCTACCGTGGCGCACTCAAGGTGGGCGATACCGTGATGTTGGCGGGACAAGAAGGACCGTTCAAGACCCACATCAAAGGGCTCAAGCGCCCACAGGGCATGGCAGAGATGCGAGATGCCGGAAAACGGTGGGTCAACTTTGATGCCGTGGAGGCGGCCTGTGGCGTGAAATTGGTCGCCCCCAATCTCGAAGCAACCATCGCCGGTACGACCCTCTATCTTGCCAATACAGATGAGGAGGTAGCACACGCAGAGGAAGCCATTCGTGAGGAATGGCGAACCATCTTTGATGCGATGCCTGTGATGTGTGCATCGTGCAACGAGATCTTTGCTCGCTCTGCGTTTGGGGAACACACCTCAAAGGGTCCCTGTCGTGGTGCTGAAGAGGACCGAACGGGCGTTGTGATCAAGGCCGACACCGTTGGTGGACTGGAAGCCTTGGCTTTCGAACTTCACCAACGCAACATCCCTGTGCGTCAAGCCACGGTGGGTCCGGTGAACAAAAAGGATATTTTGATGGCGAAAACGGCAACTGACCCGCTCCAAAAAGTGATCTTGGGTTTCTCTACGAAAGCCAATACCGTCGATACCGCCTCTCAATTGGAAGACGACGACGCAGAAGTGAAATTCATCTCAGGACCCATTATTTACCACATCATGGATGAATTTGAGGCCTGGCAAGAAGCAACCAAAGAGGCCATTGAGGAAGAACAACGAGAAACATTGGTCTATCCAGGACGTGTCCTGTACCTCAAAGACCACACCTTCCGAGCCAAAGGTCCTGCGATTGTTGGCATGCGTGTTCTTGGGGGGCGCATCCATGTCGGTCAGCGGTTGATGAAATTGGACGGCACGATGGTTGGTCAAATCAAGAGTCTGCGAACCCGTGCTTCGGAGGATGTGAAGGAGGCCAATCAGGGCGATGAAATTGCCGTGGCGGTTCAAGGACCGACGGTTGGCCGCCACATTGAGGAATTGGACGAGTTCTATGTTGATGTGCCCGAACGGCACGCGAAACGGTTGAAGAAAATTGGATTGACGCCAATCGAAGAGGAAATTCTTGACGAAATCATTGCCTTGCATCGAAAGGACAACCATTTCTGGGCGCGTTGACCGTTTCATCGCTGTGAAGTTTGGATGAGCATTTTCTCACAAGCAAGCGCACACATTCAAATAAGAAATGCGAGAGATAGGCACCTACAAGGGGTTCTTGATATGGAAGCAAGTATGCAAGCAGGCGCTGGTGGCGCACGTACCCAAGACTTGATTGCCACAGTTTCGGCCATTTCGAACAGCCTCATGAACGAGGTCTCGAAGGTCATCATCGGCAAGAACGAGAACCTACGACGTGTCACCGTTGGCATCCTCTCCAACGGCAACATGTTGCTCGAGGATTTCCCTGGTCTCGCCAAGACCTTGCTTGCCAACACCTTCGCTCGTGCCCTTGGCTGTAAGTTCAAGCGTGTTCAATTCACGCCCGACCTGCTACCTTCCGATATCATGGGGACGTACATGTACGACCAAAAGTCGGGAGAATTCAAATTGCGAGCAGGACCGCTTTTCTCCAACATCTTGCTCGCAGACGAGATCAACCGTGCACCTCCAAAGACCCAGGCAGCACTGCTTGAGGCGATGGAGGAGAAGCAAGTGACCATTGAGGGTATTACCCACAAACTTCCAGCTCCGTTCGTCGTTTTGGCAACACAGAACCCCATTGAACAGGAAGGAACCTACCCCTTGCCTGAAGCTCAAATGGACCGCTTTTTGATGAAAATGAGCATGGGTTACCCAGACCGCGCAGAAGAAAAAGCCATTCTTGCCCGTCGTAAGTTGCGAGGACAAGACGAGCACGTGGTTGAACAAGTCACTTCGCCAAAGAAGGTCGTGGCCATGCAAAAGGCCCTTGAGACCGTTCATGTCGACCCTGCCATCCTTTCGTACATCATTGAAATCGTTCAACGTACCCGAGAAGACCATCGCGTCATCAACGGTGCCTCGCCTCGTGCAAGTCAAGCGTTGTTCAAGACCGGGCGTGCCGCTGCTGCTGTCGCTGGGCGAAACTATGTCATCCCCGATGACATCAAGGGCATTGCCTTGCAAATCATCTCCCACCGAATCAACATGAAGCCTGAAGCAAAAATCCGTGGAATCACTGGTATGCATATCGTTCGCAAGATCCTTTCTGAGGTTCCTGTTCCAGTTATCCAACCGGCATGATGGTACCCCCTGCAAGGCTTGCATTGAAAGGGGAGGTCCTCCCTGCTCGCTCTGTCGGAGGTGAATGCGAATGAATCCCTACAAGATGGTCATCGCCGTCGCCAATCAAAAGGGTGGTTGTGCCAAGACCACCACCGCTGTTAACGTCGCTGCTGCTCTGGCCAAAGGTTCTCGCCGGCAAGGGTTGCCTCCTGCGAAAGTTCTCCTTGTCGACCTCGACCCTCAAGGGAATTGTGCGACCTCGTTTGGTTTGGAGAAAAAGAAAATCAAGAAGACGGTTTACGACCTGTTGACGAACGATTCGGGTGAAGATCTGCCGTTGATGGAGGAGTACCTCATTCCACCGCAAGAAATTACGAAAGCCATGAGGGAGGCTTGGAGCAACCGAAACGGCGGAAAAAAAATCCCTGACACCATCGACGCAGGTCATTTGTGGATTTTGCCCAGCGACATCCATCTTTCAGGAGCCGAAATTGAGTTGAGTCATAAAATTGGGCGAGAGACCAGATTGCAGGAAGCCTTGCTTCCCATCATGGACGAGTTTGATTACATCATCATCGACACGCCGCCGTCCCTTGGCTTGTTGTCGATCAACGCCATGTGTGCTGCCAACTGGGTGATGGTTCCAGTTCAAGCGGAATACTACGCTTTGGAAGGATTCAGCATGCTGATGAATTCCATCAAGATGATTCAACGTCGCATCAATCGTAATCTGAAGATTTTCGGCATCGTCATGACCATGGTGGACGGGCGTTCAAAGTTGAGCACCTATGTGTGCGACCAAGTCAACAAGAAAATGCCGAATAAATTGTTCAACACCACCGTTCGACGGCTGGCAAAGGTCGCCGAAGCACCTTGGAGCGGTGCACCGACGGTGATCCTCAACAAGCCGACCAACTCCGGTGCAGGCGCAGGCAGTTTGGAGTATTGGACGTTGGCGAAAGAAGTTCATCAGCGTGTTCAAGAAGTTCGCCGAGAATTCGGTGTAACCGAGGAATCTCGGCTAAGACTTGAGCGAGATATTCGCTGAACCGGAGAAACGGAAAGCCCGCTGAAATGGGCTCGCCATTGCGCTGAATCTTCGCATGGGTTAAGTATGGGCCCAAGTCAAACGCCGATTGGGTAAGCACATGACCGCAGAAGGAATGACCTCCGTGAGCGTAAGTTACGAGATTCGTCGCCAACTGAACACCTTGCGAACAGCCGGTGGTCACAAGAGCGTCAATGAGTTGCTGGCCGAAATGATTCGGACCCACAAGATGCTCAAAATGAAGGGTGAAATCGACACCCTGCGCGACCGGATGAAGCAAGCCGTTGATGTTGATGTTGACCATTTGGCCGAGCGCTTGAACCTCGCCCCCTTCCAAGTGTGATCGTCATGATGTCTTGGCGCCCTCCCGGCTATCGATTCACGGCGAAGGACCTCGTGAAGGCTCTTTGCAGTGATGAAACGGAGCAGTCCCTCTTGTTGATGGCAGCCATTCATGGAAAGGTCGAGTTGTTTGCTGATGCAACGGCTTGGAACGGCTTTCTTTGGCTGGTCATGAGCACGTTCAAAGTGGACGGAAAACCACTCTATACGGGTCTCGAACTGGGCGCACTCAAAACGAGTTTACCCATTGTTTGGCTCTAATTGTTCCCGTACTTTGCCAACCACTCGTGACCGTACCATCGCCATTGGTCCATCGTCCAACCCTCCGGTAGTCCGCCCTCGGGTAGCGGCGGGGCTTCCGGTGGTGCCTCAGGAGTGGTTTCTTCTGCAGGTTCAGGTTCGGACGTCGACGTAGGCATACCAGCAATGGCTTCGATGCTCTCCTCTTCGTAGGAGATGGCGACTGTCTGTGAGGGAGCATCTCCTGTTATGAGCGCCATGTCATCAAAGCCGTTGCTCTCCGTTTCAAAGTTCAATTCCTGGACATCATCATCCCATGCGTCATCCGAAATAACACCCCCAGCAGCGGACATGCCGGCTTTGTCCTCCAAGGCTTCTTTCGCAGCGTTTCCAGAAAAGGCGGGATTCATACCACCGTATTCCTTGGTGGTCGCTGCTACCTTACGCTTGTTCGCCAAGAAGGCGACAAGAAGAATCACTCCAGTAAGCCCAACAAAGGCAACGATGCCCACGGTGATCACTTGATTCAGGATGTCCTCATCGACATTCAAGGGCGTTTCGCTGGTAGGTGATGTTTGTTGAGAGGTGTTCCAAGCATAGAATCCCAACACCAATTCCCCTTCTTCGACGTTGTTCTTGTAGGCTTGATAAGCAGGGTCATTCCAGCCAAGGCAGGCTTCAGAGGTGTCGTTTTTGTCGTTCAAACAATGGTCCTGCTCAGTTTGAATAAAACCCTTGGTATCGTCGTAATCGCTGTTTGAACCGACACCATCTCCATCGGCGTCGAAGTGCTCGTTCGGGTCGATTTCCATAAGTGGTGATTCGGTTCGGTCAACCCATCCATCTCCGTCTTCATCAAGGCACCCGAATGAAGGAATCGCCACATAGCCAGAGGTGCTGTTGGCATTCACGCTCACGGCCTTTGTCGATGTGCCAAACTCCCACGGGCATGCGTCGGGGTCTTGACCATCGCTTGCGTCTCCGTAGCCATCCCCGTCGCCGTCCAACCACTGGGTTGGATTGTTCGGGAGGGCATCAGCACCGTCTTCGACGGTCCAGTTTTCGTCGGGGTTTGAGTATCCGTCAAGGTCTGCATCAAGGCATCCGTACCGGTCAATGCTCGAGAAAGCGTTGACGCCTGGGCACGCATCAGGTTTGAATCCGTTGGGGTTGTCGCCATATCCGTCGCCGTCTGCGTCGGCCCATTGGGTGCCTTCGGTTGGAAACGCATCGCCGTCTTGCCCGTCCTTGTTGTCCCCATAGCCATCACCGTCGGCGTCAGCCCATTGGTCGGGGTTGGAGGGAAACAGGTCAGGGTTTGTGCCAGCCAGATTGTCCCCTCGACCGTCTCCATCGCTGTCTGCCCATTGCGTTTCGTCGCTTGGGAACGCATCGGGGTTGACGCCTGCCTCGTTGTCTCCATACCCGTCACCGTCAGCGTCCGTGGTCTGTGTTGCATCGTTGGGGAAGGCGTCGTTGAGGTCGTTCACGCCGTCCTGGTCGGTGTCCAGGTCAAAGTAACGGATTTTGGTGTCGCTTGGTGTTACACCGACGGAAAAGAACTGTCCGGTGAATTCAGGTTCGATACCGATGATATCTCCCGAGGAGGTGAACGATTCGAGAAGGGTGAAATTTGTGCTGTCAAGGAAATTGATTTTCCCTTGCTTGGCACCAATAACATACATGGAGGGCGTACTGGAAAGGTAAGTGACCTGTTTTGTGTGTCCCAATGAGCGACTGTCCACGTTCCATGTATCGGTGTCGTAGCGGTAGACTTCTCCACCGTTCGTACCGGCCAACAGGGTGGTGTTGTCAATGGCGTTGAGGCGAAAGACGATGCCTGTGGGCTCGTTGAGTGTGTTGGTCAATACCCCCTCGGACGAGTGAACATAGATTTTCTTGTCGTAGGAAGCGATGGCGATACGGCCATCGTTGAGGATCTCAAAAGCAGAAATACCCGATGAGATGTCGGTGGTGCTGATTCCTGTAAGTCCGTTGTTGTCGTATTCGTCCGCTCTTCGCTTCCCCGCATAGTACACCAACCAAAGGTTACCGTCGCCATCGAGTACCGCGTCGTTCACAGGGTCGGGTGTCGTGATGTTTCGATAGACCGTCTGGGTGCTCATTTGGACCACGTAGGCACCGTTTTGGTGTGCAATGGAAACGAGTTCCTGGGCTGCATCAAGACGCGCATGGTTGGCATCAACATCCAAGAAGACCGTCCATTGCGTTGAGAGGATACCGTTGGAGAAGGCATTGACGCTCACGTTCCCCTCTGTATCAACGGTCAAGATGCGGCCGTCGTTGAGCGCTTGCCAGAGCACGAGCGGTCTGTCCAATTCATCGGTTTGTCCAGCGTCGGTAAGTGAAGAGAGATCGGCGGAGGCAAGGCCTACGACCGAGGCTTGAAAGCAGAGGAAGAAAGCAACGAACAACGTGACGACACGGTTCATGCTTGGACCGATGCCCTCGTTAGATATGAACCACGCGTATGGCTGTGAGCGAAACCAAGCCTCAGGGTTCTTCTTCCTCTTCCTCTGGTTCCATCTGCTTCACGGGCGTTTTCGAAACCGGCGTCAAGGTGGCCTTGACAGGACGCAGTGTTGCACCAGCGCCCTTTCCAATCGACGATGAGGGAGGAGGCCCGCGCTTCTTTTCGGGCATGAGCATGTGACCAACCGGCGTGAGGGATGCGGTTCGAACCTCCTCTTCCTCCTCGAGCGGTCGAAGGACACCACGAATGGGCTTGAGCAATGTTGCTGGCCGCTCCATGGACGTGGATGGCTGCTGCTCTTCGACCATCTCGGCAACCTCTTCGGTGACCTCTTCCATGGCGCTCTCTTCTTGAGGCACAAATTCGGGCTTTGCAATCGGTTGGCGAACATTGCGAACGGGTTTGGGCATTTCAGGTTGGACTTGGGGTTGGGCAAGCGGCTGGCGTACCGTTCGTTGGGGTGGAGCTCGTCCAGCCAACGGTTTGGCACTGGTCATCGGTGCTCGCATGTTTCCGAGCCCAAGGCGGGGCTCCTCCTGCGCTTGCTGCCCCATCAGGCCGCGGAGTGGGCGACCCGCTGAGGCTCCCAAACCGTCTGGACGTGCACCCAGTGCACTGGGGTCCATTGCACCTGCACCGAATGCAGCGGGCGCTTGACCCGAGATGGATTGCATCCATTTCTGGCGCTTTTCCGCCCGAGTGTCGGTGGTTTGGAGAGAACTGAACTCTTGTTCACGAGAACGAAGTTCGGCTTCATCAGCCTCAATTTCGCCTTGGATTTGCTGCGAGACGGCGTCGCGCATTTTCTCCTCAGCCATTTCCTTGAATGAATCCATCTTCTCTGCAAGGCCCTTGAGTCGGTCACGGATTTCGGCACGTTTGAGGCCGAGTTGGGCTTCGATCTCTGCCCTGATTTGAGCCTCACGCTTGCGAACATCGATGAGCGCTTTGTTGCGCATGATCTCCTCGCGCTTGTCGAGCTGCCGCTCCAATTGCGTTGCGACTTCCTCTTCCTTTCGAGATTTGAACTCCCGCAGGCGCTCCTCCATCTCGACTTCCAACTCCAAGGTCGTCTCTTCTTTGAGGAGGTCAAGGTCCGTTTCATGGGTGAGTCGTTCATTACGAAGTTGTGCATCAACTTCCGACATGATGGCCTTACGGGCTGCTGCTTCACGGGATTGGTATTCGAGGTCCAAGCGTTCGCTCCAATCCTGCTTGTTGGCATCGTATTGAGCCTCGAGTTGTTCCCTGAGTTCCGCTTCTCGTTCGTATCGATACCGAGACAGGCGATTCTGAATCTCGGCTTCACGGGCGTGACGGTAGGCGTTGAACTCGTGGTCCATACGATGCTCGAGTTCGGCTTCAATTTCCGTTTGCAAACTGCGAGAGATGTCGTCGATGGCCTTGCTAAAGGTGAGGTCGTACTTTGCCTTCAAGCGAGCCTTTCGTTCTGCGAGTTTGCTTGATTGCTGTTCGTTGAGTTGCTGCTCGATCTGCAGGCGCAGTTCATCCCTCCGCTTGGCAATCGCCAGTTCCACATCCTCCCGCATGCGCTCTTCAAGGTCGTCGGTTTCACGTCGCAATTGGTGTTCAATGTCTTCCTGCAGTTGTTGAGCGATGTCTTCCTCAAGGCGAAGACTTCGGCGCTCAAATTCCACCTTCAGTCGGGCTTCGCGTTGCTTGAGTCGCTGCCGCAGTTGTTGCTCAAGTCGGGTACGAATGCCCCTGCGAAGTTGCTCTTCTCGCTCGGAGAGGAGCGCATCATGCCCTTCTTCGAGTCTGGAAATTTCGTGTTCTTCCATCTCAATGAAACGTCGTTCCATTTCCTCTTCGAGGTTGGCTTCAATGGCTCGCAAGCGTTCTTGCAACTCTTGATTGTAATCAAGGCGGAGGCGTTCTTTTTGAATGTCAAGGCGGCGTTCATACTCTTGGTGGAGGTCCGTCTCAATGGTTGCCTTGATGGCCTCTTTTCGCTCTTCAAGTCGCCTTTGCTGTTCAACACCGTGTTGTTCGTGCAGAGCAGAAACTTTCCGCTCAAGACGGAGGTCGAGTTCGTGGCGAATGCGCGCTTCTTCGTGGGCAAGCGCGTCCCGCTCCATCGTCTCCAGTTCCGCTTCCATCGAGCTTCTCAACTCGTTTTCGAGGGCATCAAGGGTCAATTCGTGCTGGGTCGCCAAATCACGAGCGATGTTCTCCTTCATCGCATTGACGCGCTCGGCGATGGCTTGCTGGCGGAGTCGGCGTTCTCTGCGGAGATCGGCACGGAGGCGCTCTTCCTGGCGGAAGCGTGCTTGTGTGTTGACCGCTTGGTCCAACGTCGTCGAACCGGCCGATGTAAACTGTGACCGAAGGGAAGCGAGCGTGATGCGCTCAGAACTTTCCTTGCCGGCGTGTGCTGCATCCTGTGCCTCACCGTCATGGCTTTCGCTCATACTCATTGGAATCCCATCCACTTCTTCATGGTCTTCTCTTCATAGATAAGGAGCGCGACGAGTACCTGCCTTCAGAGGTCGCTTTTTCCACCCACGACAACGACGCCGAACCCCGTTCAGAATCGAACAACAAATTCCGTGTCGCATGCCGGGCACTCGATGGCTCGTTCTCCAGGTCGTCGCTTCATTCGCAGGTTGCGATGGCATCCCGGGCAAGCGATTTCGACGCGTGGAGTCTGTGGAGCCAACGTGAAGAAACAATCGCAGTTACCGCATTTGAGTTGGGCAGGACGAGTGTCAACGCCGGCCACCAAGACCTTCGAACATGAGGGGCAGGAGAGTTTCTCTTCCCTCCACTTTCGCCGCGTGAGTGGGTGTTCAACCTTGACACGTGCGTCGCACAATTGGCAGGTGACCTCTCCAAGGCCTGTGGGCAACAAACCCTTGCATTTTGGACAGGAGAGCGGTGGGGCAGCCACATTGGATTCCACAACCAATTCTTCGGACATGGCCATCACTTTTTCTTTGAATAGAGGACCAATTGTTCAGGAATGAAGTTCCATGGGACATCAAGTGAAAGGCCGAATTCCTCGGACAGACGGACGATGAGTTGTTTCGCGCTGACCTGGTCTCTTGACCCTTCGAGGTTCAAGACGATGACTTCTCTGCCTTCTTCGTCAACTGCGAGTGAAGCCAACGTGATGGTCGGCTGGGTTGAAACGGGTGCTGCTTGCGTTTGGACGGGAGCAGGCTCAGTCGGTGCAATCGCAGAGGCGTTCAGCAACTCTGGCAGCTCAACATGTTGGCGAACACGCCACCAACGAGCCCGTCCTTCGTCACGATGGTTTTCGATGAGTTCCAGTGAAGCGAGCTTCTTCAAATGGTGATAGAGGTTGTAGCGGTCAACTTCGAGTGCATTCTGCAGTTGAACCGTGCTCATTTCGGCGGTGCTTGCGAGGGCGACATACGCCGCTCGCCGTGTTGGGTGGGCGAGTGCGGTCGTGATGGGGTCTCCTCGTACGCGTGCCATTCTCCCACCTGTCGGGAAGAAGGACCCTTAGGGTTTGAAGATGTCCCTTGGATTTGGCGGAGTTTGTTCACGGCTTGGCCGGAAAATATCTTGCTCTGAAGGATGAGAACGCCACCTTTGTATCTTCGATCATGGCACGCATGGTTTCTTTCAACAGAGGTAGTGATTGACCGTTCTGCGCCAGCCGGGCACCGTTGAGGATCACCAAGATGACCGATACTTCGTGAATCAGTACGCCCACCCAGAGTTGGTCATACCATTGTTGAATCACTGCAAAGACGAGGGTGATGGTGATAGCCACAGAGAAAAACAAGTTTTGCATCAAGGTTCGTTGTGCTTGACGCGCCAGGTCGATCATCTCCGTCAGCATCTTCGGGTCGTCGCCGGGGATCATGATATCAGCCGCCTCAAGGTTCACGGATTCACCGGTTCCGATGGCCACGCCAACATCAGCAACGGCCAAGGCTGCAGCGTCGTTAAACCCGTCACCGACCATCATCGTGACGTGAGAACTTGAACGGGCTTTGACCCAACGAACTTTCTCTTCAGGACTCAATCCACCGTGAGCAGCACTCTCTGGTAGGCCCACGGAACGAGCGAATTGTGAAACGGCTTCTTGGGTGTCACCTGACAGAATTTCAACGTTCACGCTGCGTTGGTCAAGCGACGAGATAAGGGCGTCTGAACCGTCACGGGTGTCATCGTGGATGAACGTCATCAGGGCGATGGCAACGTTGTCTTTCAGCAGAAGACTCCCTCCGTGACCGTTGGATTTCGCCACATCGATCGCGTCCATCAGGACGCCTTCGATGTCCGCCCCCATCGCCGTGGCTTTGTCCGGTCGTACGAAGGCGACCGTGCTGCTTCCGTGCGTCCCGCATACGCCCCCATCGATGTCGCTCAACCCTTTGATGGACGTGGCATCAAGGCCCTGCGTTTCGCCGTATTCCAGCACCGCTTGTGCATAGGGGTGAGAGGAGCGAGATTCCAACCCCATCATGACTTTGAGGGCGGCGTCTTTGCGGCGTTTCTTTCCGAGCACGAATGCTCCCACGGTGGGGCGACCTGAAGTCAACGTGCCGGTTTTATCGAGCAGCACATGGTTGACCTTTGCCATACGCTCGAGCGCATCCCCTCCTCGAACAATCACGCCACGATGAGCAGCGTTCGAAAGCGCAGCAGCGTGAGGCACGGGCGTGGCGAGCAGCAGCGCACATGGGCACGAAACGACCCACAAAAGGAGGATGATTTTCCAGTCTCCAGGGAAGATGAAGTACCAGACTGCGAAGGCTCCGAAAAGAACGAACGGTACCCAAATTGCGGTGAACTTTTCGATGCTGCTGTGCAGACGAGGAGGCATTTCACGGAAGGCGTGAACGGCATCGATCAGTCCCGAGAGTCGAGTTTCAGCCCCGACGGCTTCGACCTCACAGACCACAGGACCTCGTGCAAGCACCAAACCTGCTTCGATGAGGTCGCCAACACCCACATCGACAGGCACCGATTCGCCGGTGAGCGGTGCTTTGTTGAGCGAACCGGTCCCCTCGACGATACGGCCGTCTGCAGGAATGAGTTCTCCGCTTCGTATTTCGATGCGGTCTCCGGGTTGAATCAGATCGATGGGGACCATCTCTGTTTCAGGCCGTTCGTTGTGAGAAGCTTGCAGTGCAGGCCCTGTCGCCATGGGCAAAACAATGCTGCTTGATGCCATTGAAATGGGTGTGGACATACGCATCTGGCTGGCGATGTTGCCGTTGACTTTTCGAGCAGTTCGGGGCAGGCGGTCAAGTCCGCCCTGCATGGCCTCCCTTGCTTTGGTCAACGCATCCCCTTCGAGATGAGCCGTGAAGGCAACCAAAATGGTCACGATGAGCGCTTCCTCCCACATGGTGAGGATACATGCACCGATGACGGCAAGGCTGGTCAACACCTGAAAGCCCATTTGGAGATTTTTGAGAGAGGCAAGCGCTTCTTTGAACATTTGAACACCGCCAATGGCCACGCCAGGGATGGCAAGAATGGGGATGAGAACACCGTGGTAGCCCGCCAATTCCGCCAACATCACGATGGCCAAAATCGGGAGGGCAATTCCGCCACCGATGAGTCGCCATTGGTCGGGGCGAAGCCGGTTCGATTTGGCTACGGCAAACTTTGGTTCAGTGCCCAGAATGTGTTCAAGTGCTCGATTTCTTGCTTGCGCCAGTTCTTGGTTTCCACTTGCGACGAGTTGCACCAAAATGCGGTCCTCATCAGAAATTTCCACATCGAGGATCCCGGGCTGGCGGCGCACCACGCGTTCCAATTGTTCAACCGGGACGTTGTTGCGTTGGGCGACGGCTTTGGCCCGGACACCGACCAATTCATTGTGCTCAATATCGGGAGCATGACCCAAAGAACGTAAAACGGCGGAGACTTCAGAAAGTGGGCCCAATTCAAGGTCAATGCTCAATTTGACTTCGCCTGAGGTTGCAGAAACATTGGACTGGGTGACTTGTTTCATGTGGCCCAATGCCCCCATGGCCTTGGACGCACAGTCAGGGCAATCCATCCCCAAGAGCGGCCAACCCACGGTGTAGGTGCCACCGGCGTCCTCAATCACCGTGGTATCGACCACTTCTCCCACCAACACCGGCGCTTCTTCAACCACTTCCGGTTCTTGCACGACTGGCTTGGCGGGTTCGGGTTCGGGTCCGTCGTCCTCAAGAGAGAGGAAGATTTCTTCACCCTCCTCCGTCATGGATTTCACCAAACAACTCGCGTTGATGAACCCTCCCCTTCCCATGCAAGCGGCTGCATCCCACAGGCGAATGTTCATGCTGGCTTTCTCTTTGGGCGAGGCATGGGCTGGCTACCCGATGGCTGGACACCAGAGGTCGTGGTGATCGACATCGACGGCACCATCACCGACGACAAAAAACGACTCTCATCACCCGCCGTTGAAGCGCTCCGACGTCTGGAAGAGCACGGTATCCCCGTCGTTTTGGCCACAGGAAATGTACGTCCTGTGACCTACGGTTTGTGGCGCTTCCTCGGGTTATCGGCTCCCATGTGCTGCGAAAACGGAGGTGTTGTTTGGCATCCTTCTTGGGAGAACGCCATCGTCCGTGCATCGGGCGATGAAGCCCATGCAGCAGCCCGTTGGCTGGCACAGCGCATCGATGGATTGGATCCAAACGGCATCGCAACCAATCGTTGGCGTGAGAGTGAATGGTGCTTGTTTCCCTACGAGGATTTGGAGGCTGTTCAGGAAAGCATTGCCTCCAGTGAATGGTCGCATCTCAGTGTGATTCGTACAGGCTTCGCCATCCATCTGATGGAACCTCATCTCAGCAAAGGCGAGGGGTTGAAGGTGTTGTTTGAAAAGATGGGTTGGTCCATGGAGAACGCCTTGTGCGTCGGCGATGCCCCAAACGATTTGTCAATGTTTGAGGTGATGCGATGGTCGGTGGCTGTGGGTGGCGCGTTTCCGTCGGTTGTAGAGGCTGCAGATGTGCGTTCACCGTTCGCTCATGGCGACACATTTCCTCCCCTTGTCGACGCGATTCTTCAGCGGCTTCATGGGGGCGAATGAATATGCGTGCCTTGGGTATCGATCTGGGTGGTAGCGGTTTTCGTCTGGGTGTGTTTGATACCGTAACAGGCTCCCTCGTTGGAGATTTTATCGAACAGGAGCATGAGGATGTGAGCGATCCAGCGATGGTGCAGGCCTCCATGGCCAAGGCCCTTCAGGCCCTCGAATGGAGAGGCCCCATCGGCATCGGTTTTCCTGGCGTCGTGGTCAACGATGTTGTGGAGACCGCACCCAACCTCGGTGATGCTTGGGTCGGTACCGATTTCTCCTCGCTTCGCCCGTTTCATGAAGGTCAAGTATCCATCTTGAACGATGCCGATGCAGTAGCGCTTGGTGAGTTGTATTTTGGCGTCGGCCATCAGGGGCATGACAAGGTGCTGACGTTGACGATCGGCACAGGGCTTGGCACCACCGTGCACGAAAACGGCACATTGGTTCCAAACTTGGAGTACGGCCGTCTGCCTCATCCCACGCGAGGGGGATTGCTCGAAGAACATCTTTCGGGGAGGGCTCGAAGGGAGGCCAACCTGTCGCTCGAGCAGTGGGCTGGCCGTTTTCAGGAGGGCTTGGATGCATTGGAGCGTCTTGTCGAACCGGGATTGATCGTCCTCTACGGCGGCATCATGGAGCACTGGAGCACCATCAAGCCCCTGCTTTCAACCCGAGCGATGCTGTTGCCTGCCCGCCTCAACAGAACAGCAGGGCCACTTGGCGCAGCGTGGTACGCAACCCATCGTGATTAAGCCTCAACGGCCTCGGCCAGCGAGAACGAGGTCACCATTTGCATGGCTTGCCCGTACTTGATTTTCCCAAGGTATTCCTTTGATTGACCGTGCGTAACGACGCGCAGACGGTATTGGCATGTACGCTTGGTGCGACGCTTTCGATGGTGTTTGTAGAAATGAACGCCGATTTTGTACGCTCCCAACGGGGCGTTATCCTTCCATACGACGTTTTCAACCGGCGTGTTGGAAACGGGTCGAACGTTCATGTCCACATCGAGGATGCCGCCGCAATCGCTTCCTTTGTTGTTGAAGTAAATGCGTTCCCCAGACGGGCAGAAGACATGAAGGTCGAGGTCGTTGTAGTCGTCCCACGCCAAGGAAACTTGTACCTCACCGGATGCACCACCTTCTCGTTCAAGTCGCTCGTCGATATCGACCTCTTGTGCTTCCTCTTCGGGGTCAGCGATGACGACGCCGCTGCCNAGTTGCTCTTCGGCGACCAATGCTGCGTGACGGTTCATCGGAGGNTCGTTGGTTTCGATCCATTGCGAGCGGGCTTCCAATTCCATGAGGCGTTCTTCATCTGCCAGGTCTTCGGAAGGTTCCTCGTCATGTTCCTCGGTTACATCTTGAAGGAGGTTGAGTGTCATGAAGTTTCGATTTCTTCGCTCTTCCCTGTCTTGCCATGCCGCTTGTTCACCCGTGGGCACTTCGCCGACTTGTGGCAGGTTGACCAACAAACGCATACGTCCTTGATGTTCGGCGATTCGAGTGACGGTGCTGTATTTCGCAGCCAATGCCAAGGCGCGTAATCGAGCATTGCGCTGCTGCAGATACCTCGCAAACAGGTACATCCCTGCCCCTCCGAGAACGACGCTTGCCGCCATGCTCAGGGGTTCAACCATGAGGTAAAATTGCGCATCCTCCTTTATGAGAGGTTTGTTGAATGCCCCATCACGCCAAAAACTCGGCATTCAGGGCATCCAGCGATGCTTTGTCAGGTCGCAGCGCATCATCCGAGATTTCGAGAAGCGGTTCATCAACCAGTCCGAGGTCCTCCGCCAGCGATGGCTTGCTGGCATCGAAGTACAGCAGTCCAGTGACGTGCTTTTTGTCGGTTTCTGCCTCGTGAAGCGCCGTCAACGCCGCCATGGCGTCGCCGGGGTCGTGCTCAGCAGAGATAGTCTCCAATCGGATGGTTGAGCCGTCATGGAGGGTGATGTCTCGGTAGTGACCTTCGGGCACCTCAATTTCCTCAACCGGGTTGAAGTGGGGGATGTAGTCAGCCATGTGCAGCGTGACTTCGTTCTCCTTGACGTACCCGTAAGAGCGCATGGATTCGTCGTTGTTGTTGAAGGTCACACACGGTGAGATCACGTCGATGAGGGCGAAGCCTTTGTGCGACATGGCAGCCTTGAGCAGCGAGGTCAATTGTTTCTTGGAGCCCGAGAACGATCGAGCCACGAAGGTGCAGCCGAGGTTGATGGCCAAAGCGCACAAGTCGATGGGTTGCGTCTCGTTTGCAGGGCCTTTCTTCTTCTTGGAACCAACGTCAGCGGTGGCGGAGTACTGTCCCTTCGTCAAGCCGTACACACCGTTGTTTTCGACGATGTAGACCATGTCCATGTTGCGGCGAATGGCGTGGATGAGTTGGCCGATACCGATAGAAGCGGAGTCACCGTCACCCGAAACGCCGAGGTAGAGCAGGTCTTTGTTGATGGCGTAGGCGCCCGTGGTCACCGATGGCATGCGGCCGTGNACGGTGTTGAAGCCGTGGGACTGGCCGAGGTAGTATGCGGGGGTTTTGGAAGAACAGCCAATACCCGACATCTTGGCAATGCGGTGGGGTTCGATGCCGTTTTCCCATGCAGCCGTGACGATGACGTTGGAGATTTGGTCGTGGCCGCACCCTGGACACAGCGATGAAGGGCCACCGGTGTAGCTGTCTTTGGGCTCGTTGAGTACGTTGAGTTTGATGGCTCGTGCGGGTTTGTCGCTCATTGCTTCACCTCCTCAAGGGTTTGCAAAATACGCTCGGCGTAGATGCGAGCACGCGGTGGCATGCCGTCGCTGTAAGCAACCGAGTGCACCTTGGTGACCAAGTCGTTCGGGAGTTCTCNGCGCAGGATGCCGTAGAGTTGGCCGTCTCGGTTGATCTCCANGACGATGACNATTTCATGGCGACGCACGAAGGCTTCCACTTCCGAGTGGAACGGTAAGGCGCGAACACGGCATTGGCTAACCTTCATGCCGGTTTGCTCGAGGATATCGTCGATTTCCTGAATGGAGTTCTCCATGCTGCCGAGGAAAACGATGCCGACTTCGCACTCTTCCTCTTCTCGCAAGATGGGTGCTGGGAGTTCGTCTCGGGCGTTGTCGATCTTCATTCGCAAGCGCTGCATGAGGTTGTAGTAGTCTTCGGGCTTTTCNGAGTAAACGCCCATNGGGTTGTGGCCCGTACCNCGGTACAAAATGGGCGCCATGCCCGAGCCGGGAAGGGTTCGGTACGGGATGCCATCGCCGTCGACATCGAGGTATCGGCCAAATGTTTCGAAGGCTTCGAAGACGTCTTGTTCACGCACGACCTTGCCTCGGTCCATGGGCTGGTCGGGGTACGTGAAGCCTTCGCAGGCCCATCGATTCATGCCCAAATCGAGGTCGCTCATGCCGAAGACCGGCGTTTGGAAACGCTCGGAGTAGTCGAANGCACGCCATCCGTATTCGAAGCACTCT
Source organism: Methanobacteriota archaeon (assembly GCA_002728035.1). GTDB lineage: Archaea > Thermoplasmatota > Poseidoniia > Poseidoniales > Poseidoniaceae > Poseidonia. Next base: position 23,246 of record PBUZ01000010.1, on the reverse strand, counting down.
TCCACCGTGCCGGGGATGAGCACGATGTGCTGGGTGTCACCGTGGCTGCCCTCGTAGAGCATGGCGATATCGGATTGTTGGGTTCGTGTGGGAAGACCTGTCGATGGTCCAACGCGGGTAACATCCCAGAACACCGAAGGGATTTCAGCGAAATAGGCCAGTCCAATGAACTCCTGCATCAGCGAAATGCCGGGCCCAGAGGTGGCGGTCATGCCGCGACCACCAGCCCATCCAGCGCCCAAGACCATCCCTGCGGCGGCGAGTTCATCTTCAGCCTGAATCACGGCCATGGTCGCCTTGCCTTCTGCATCGGTGCGCAGCCGTGGAATGTAACTGATGATGCCTTCAGCCATTGATGACGAAGGGGTGATGGGGTACCAAGCCAGCAATTGGACGCCACCGTAGTGTGCGCCGAGTGCAGCGGCTTCGTTGCCTTCGATGAAGAACTGCGGTTTGTCGACCTTGCGGGCTTCAACCGCATAGACGTCTTCCTTGGTGAGGTGTTCCTTGCAGTAGTCTCGGCCGAGTCCAAGCGCAGTGATGTTGAGTTCAACTGCGGTGGCTTTACCCTTGAACTGCTTCGCTACAGCGGATTCAAGGCAGGCCTGGTCGATGCCCAGAAGTTCTGCAAGCACGCCGACGTAGATGATGTTCGTCACCAATTTGGCGATTTTTGGGTTGATCTTTCGAGCCAATGAACTCATTGGCACAGGGTAGGAAATGATGTCTTCGCGTTCCACCGTCTTCTTCTTGGTGTCGCTGTTCCAAATCACCACGGAGCCGGGTTCCAACGCAGCGAGGTCTTCTTCCCAGGTTGCGGGGTTGACGAGCACTTGGATGTGGGTTCGGTCACCGGGTGCTTGGTATCCTTCATCGGACAGGCGCACGATGTACCATGTTGGCAGGCCCGAAATGTTGGAGGGAAAGAGGTTCTTTCCGCTCACAGGAACACCCATGTCAAAGAGCGACTGAAGCAGGATCAGGTTGGCCGACTGAGAACCCGTTCCGTTGGCTGTTGCGATGTTGATGGTGAAGTCGTTGATGATTCGGTCCATGTGGTGCATCCCTCGTCCTTGGCGCTGGGTCCCCCATGCACTCTTTCAACATGTTGCCGTCCCATTCCCCAAAACAGAACCCACGAACGAAGAAGAACATCATCATGGGTGAGACTCAAAACCAAACAGGGTTTCGCTTGTCCCATGGCGGACGATTCAATGAACACGGCTTGGGACAAGGCTGAGAAAGCCATCACCAAGGGAAAGGGCGAGGCTGCGCTCAAGATTTTGCGCGAAGCAGATGCCGATGGAAAGGAGCCTACAACGCTTCGTTTGGCCGGTCAAGCGACATGGCTTGAAGCAAAAGTCGGAAACAATCGGGCGACATACCGCCGTGCTGCCTCGCTGTTGCGCGAATCCACCAAAAAGAACCCCCGTGACAAGAAAGCCGACCGTCTCTACAACGACCTGCTCAACGAACTGCAAGACAAGGGCATCAGTGAAACGTCCTTCCCACGCTTGCTCAACGACGGCACACCAACGCCTGCTGGTATCGTAGCGATTTTCCTTGCTGGCGTACTCGTTTTGGCGATGATCAACGTTGCCAACCGTGCAGGCACCACCACCGATGTTGTGGAGTTGGACTTGACATGGAACGGTGGTGCCAACAGCGGCACGGTGACCATCGAACTTTATCCAGCCGATGCCCCTATGCACGTTGAGAATTTCAAACTCCTTGTGGAAAACGGCGATTACGACGGGACCATCTTCCATCGAATCATCGATGATTTCATGATTCAAGGCGGCGATTTCACCAACAGCGACGGAACGGGTGGTCACGCTGCCAAGTTCTTTGGCTACTGCAACGGCCAAGAACAAGCAACCGATTGTGCAAGTGAAACGGCCTACACCGTTCCAGACGAGGCCGACAACGGCTTGGTGCACGAGGNGTGCACCATTTCGATGGCCAAGACCAGCGCCCCCCATACTGGAGGNAGCCAATTCTTCCTCATCCCCAGCGACAGCAACAACGGCAAAGGACCGGATTGGCTCGATGGTGTGCACACGGTGTTTGGAAAAATCACGAGTGGATGTGAACATGTTGATGCCATTTCCCATGTCGAAACGGGAGAGCAGGACAAGCCCACGCAAGCCGTGACCTTGGTTTCGGCGTCCTTTGTCGGCTCGGAAACCACGCCTTGGTACCAGTTCTGGTGAAGGTGAACGATGCGCTTTAGCGCAGGGGCTCGTGCAGAAANAGCGAGGGTTTTCTTCATAGACGGGTGGCTTTTGGCAAGAATCATGGCGACCTTGGACCCCTTTAACGCACGACAAACTCTTGCAGTCGGCGGCGATTATTTTGCTTTGGATGCTCTTGATGCCAACGGTGTTCCCACCGCTCACCTTCCGTACTCCGTTCGCATTCTCCTAGAGGGCGCGTTGCGAGGCCACGACGGTTTCCTCATCACTGAGGACGACATTCGCAAAATTGCTGCGTGGACGCCCAACGGTGAGCGTGGGGAGATCCCTTTCCGCCCTTCCCGCGTGATCCTCCAAGATTTCACCGGTGTTCCAGCGGTGGTGGATTTGGCTGCGCTTCGGGACGCCATGGTGGAAATGGGCGGCGACCCTGAGAAAGTCAACCCNCAAGTCCCGGTGGATTTGGTCATNGACCACTCTGTTCAAGTCGATGTTTCCGGCGCACACAGCGATGCCCTTGACCTCAACCTCGACATTGAATACCACCGAAACATGGAACGTTACACCTTCCTCAAGTGGGGCCAACAATCCTTGGCGAACTTCCAAGCTGTCCCTCCATCCCGTGGTATCGTCCACCAAGTCAATTTGGAGTTCCTTGCCAGTGTCGCTCGTCAGGAAGAAGGGGTTTGGCTNGCCGATACGTTGGTCGGCACCGATTCACACACCACCATGGTCAACGGTTTGGGCGTTCTCGGTTGGGGCGTCGGCGGTATTGAAGCCGAAGCGGTCATGCTCGGCCAACCCATCTACATGCTGGCTCCCGACGTGGTGGGTGTCCGATTGACGGGTTCGCTTCAACCTGGCGTGACGGCCACCGACATGACGCTGCGCATTGTGGAAATGCTCCGAGAACACGGCGTGGTTGGTAAGTTCGTTGAGTTCTTCGGGCCTGGAATGAAGGCGCTTTCACTCGCAGACCGAGCCACCATCGCCAACATGGCACCTGAATACGGCGCAACGTGCGGTTTCTTCCCCGTGGACGAGCGCACGCTGGACTACTTGCGATTGACGGGTCGAGAAGAAGCGGCGATTGCAGGTGTCGAAGCCTACGCCAAGGCACAAGGCCTCTGGTATGCCAGCGACGCAGAAGAGAAATCCTACACCACCGTGCTTGAACTGAACCTCGACAACGTNGTACCNGCNCTGGCTGGACCAAAGCGTCCACAGGACCGCGTGGACTTGAATCAGATGAAAGCGCANTTCGTNGAGAGCCTGACCCACGAGGTTGGCCATCACGGGCACGGACTGGCAAAAGAAGACCTGTCGAAGGGTGCGATTGTCGAAATGAACGGAGAAATGTTNGACCTCAATCACGGTGATGTGGTCATCGCTGCCATCACCTCCTGCACCAACACCTCGAATCCTGGCGTGATGATGGCCGCCGGTTTGCTTGCCCGAAACGCACGGCAACGAGGCCTCAAGGTGAAACCTTGGGTTCGAACATCGCTCGCTCCGGGAAGCCGCGTGGTAACGGAATATTACGAAGCCACGGGGTTGCAGGANGATTTGAACGCCATGGGCTTCCACACGGTTGGCTACGGTTGCACCACATGCATTGGTAACTCCGGCCCGTTGGACGAGCCGATCGAGGCCGCCATCGATGAAGCGGGCCTTATCGTTGGTTCGGTCCTTTCGGGTAACCGCAATTTCGAAGGTCGCGTTCACGGGAAAGTGAAGGCATCGTACCTCGCGAGCCCACCGCTGGTCGTGGCCTACGCCATCGCTGGAAATCTCGAGATGGATTTGACCAGCGAACCCATCGGTCACGACGCCGAGGGTCAACCCGTTATGTTGGCAGATATATGGCCCTCAGAAGCGGATGTTGAGGAAGCCATGAAGGTCATCACGCCCGACATGTTCCGTCAGCGTTACGCCGATGCGATGAACGAACCGCGTTGGAACAGCATCCCTGCGGAATCTTCACCGCTCTATCCCTGGGATGAGGCATCGACCTACATCCGGCTTCCAACCTTCTTCAGCGGGCTTTCTGCCACACCCGAACCCATTCAGTCCATCGAAGGGGCCAAGGTGCTGCTCAAATTGGGCGACTCCATCACCACGGACCACATCTCGCCCGCCGGCTCCTTCCCGGCCTCAGGGCCAGCAGGGACGTGGTTGGTCGAGCGGGGCGTTGAACGAGGTGATTTCAACTCCTTTGGAAGCCGCCGAGGCAACCACGAAATCATGATGCGTGGCACCTTTGCCAACGTGCGCATTCGCAACGAAATGGCACCCGGGACAGAGGGCGGTTATGCACTGAACCACGAAACGGGTGAGGTCATGTCGGTATACGAAGCCGCACAGATCACGGCGCCAAAAATCGTTCTCGCAGGCAGTCAGTACGGTACTGGGTCGTCTCGTGATTGGGCGGCCAAAGGTACCTTCTTGTTGGGCGTTAAGGCCGTTCTTGCGACCTCCTTTGAACGGATTCATCGTTCAAATTTGGTTGGCATGGGTGTGTTGCCGCTGACGTTCAAGGACGGCNAGTCGCACCGGTCGTTGGGCCTAACAGGTCATGAAACGTTCACCGTTCCATTGAGCGATGACGTCCAGCCGTTGCAATGGCTAACGGTTGAGGCGGTCGCAGAAGACGGCACAACGACCTCGTTTGAAGCACAAGTACGCCTTGACACACCCGTAGAGATTGAATATTATCGAAACGGTGGCATCCTTCATACCGTGCTACGAGAGATGGCTCAACCGAAGGCCTGAGCCAGCAGGTTCAAGTTGAACAAACGAGGAGCGTGGTACGATGAGTCTGTTGCGTGGGAACGTTCGTTACCGTTTTCGCTCAGATGACCATGACGTGAATGTCGTCATTGAAGGCGATGCTGAGTGGGTCGAACAACACGTCCAAGCGCTGGGCCTTGCCGGCGTCGGATGGACCATGCCGGTCGCTTCGGCCGTCCAGGCAACCAATCTTTCGTCGGTGAGCAAGCAGCGGCAAGAAGCCGGCGTGAACATCGAAATGGACGATGAGCCTGAATCGGCCAAACCTCTGGACATGGGTCCCGAACCCGACCCGAGTCGGATCCCTGTTGTCCGTCGCCCCATTGGCCAGTTGGACTTGAATGCGAAACTTGCAGAGGCTGGATTGAAGCCTGCCGAAAAACCCGATGTCATTGAACTCATGGAGATTCTTGAAGAGATGGATCCACCTCAACCTGTGACCGGTGTCTCAAGCGTTGACCCGATGGCTGAGGCGTGGTTGAGAGAATTGCTTCAATTGGTCGTCAGGGACCATGGTTTGAGCGGCCTGAGCACTGAAGCCATTGAGGAAATCGCCAGTTCACGTTTGGGCGGGCGAGAAGGCACTGCTTTGGACGTGTGGTTGCAATCCCTGTTTGCGGCAGGAAAACTGGTCAAAATACACGGTGGAGACGAAGTTGGTTGGGGTCCGTCTCCAAAATGGTTGGTCGGACGAATTTAATCGGTCTTCGTCGAGCAACGTTTTGGCGAGAAAAATCGTCAAAAATCGAACAGAAACGAGGGCTTGCGCCTTAAGTGGGGGAACTTGAGTACAAAGGCATTATATCCGAACAGGCTGTCGCGGGGACAAGTGATGTCCATGTTTGCCCAAAACGACCTCTCTAAAGCCCGAATGCGAAGTATCTTCCTGACCCTACTCATGGTGCTAAGCACCACTGCTGCGCTTGCCACCACCGCCAGTGCATCGGTCGCTCGAACCTACACAACTCACCGTGATCCTTTGGACATTGCGATTGGCGATTTCGATTGCGATGGATACAACGACTTGGCGGTTGCTACCGACGGCACACACACGATGAGCATTCTCTACAATGATGGAAACGGGAACTATAACGACCGCCAAGACCTTTGGGTGGCGGGTAACCAAAGCCGCAACGCAGATTGGGACGATTATGCCAACGTTGAAGCGGTGGAAGTGGGCGACTTCAACGGCGACAGCGTCACCGACATCGTGATCTATCAACGGAACAACCCGTTCAAGCAAAATGACGCTGGTGCACCTGCAGGTGAACCAGGGAACGTGACCATCATTGAAAACGATGGATGTGGTAACCGTGACTGGACCATCGGTCAACGCTATACGCACTTTATTGTGTTTGACTTGAAGGTCGGCGATGCTGACCAAGACGGGAACGATGACATCTACGTTCTCGAGTTGGAAGAGGATCGCTCTCGCCAAAACATCGTGACTTACCGAGGCCCCATCACCGCCACCACCCAAGGCTCACCAACGTTCCTTGGCCTTTCCTCGCTCCACACCTACACAACGTTCGAAGTGGGCGACTACGGTGAGACACAGTCCGTGGGCATTGGCAGCTCTTGCACCGATGATGATATTTTCCTGCTGCGCGGCGAAGGCTATGACTACACAACCGGAACACCATCCGGCAACGGAAACGACGACAACGTGACCATTGTGGAATATTCCTGCACAGGTTCCTCTTTGCCCGGCTCCTATCCTGCCGACATCACGGCTACAGGTGCAAACCCGACCGTCATCCAGTTTGGTCACCTCGGCTCTGCAGACTTGGATATCGCTGATATCGGCGGCAATGGATACATTGACACTATTGCCATGATGGAGTCCTATTCAGAAAACGTATCGTATATCACCGCCTCCGCCCAGGGAACCTTTGGAACGCCACAAACGGCTTATTTCGGCCCGTACATCTCCTACGCCATCGCCGTTGAAGACTTGAACGGCGATGGTGAAGCTGACTTCGTCAACCCCACCATCGCTTACCAAGAAAACACCACGGACTCTGCTGGCGGAACCGAATCGCTGTACTACCTGAACCCCCCCACAACCGTTCAAGTAACGCTTTCTGACGGGAACGGTGGCCACGTAAGTCCGCTTTCCTACGAAGCCGGTCGTCGCCCTTCGGCAGTTGCCGTTGGGCAACTTCAGGGCGACTCGAGCTCTGCACCCGACCTTGCCATCGGCCATGCCAATTACTACTTTGGTGGTTGGAGAGACAACCTTGGCTGGGAGGGACAATACGACACCATCATGGTCATTGAAATGGACAACAAAGACATGGCGGTGACCGATGTGGACATCAACCCCACCGATCGATACTATGGTTTGGTTGGTGAAGGGACACGAAACATCAACGTTACCGTGACCAACACGGGCATGGACATTCTCAACGGTCAAACGGCAGATCTTGATCTGGAGTTGAAGGTGGTCGATGAAGCCAACTCAACCAACACGACGGTCTACGCCAATGACTGGGACAGCCCTGAAGTCAAGACGGGTTGTGGCACTGGATGTTCATGGACATTCGAGGAATACGTTGATGGCGCGACCAACTGGCATTTGGAGACCAACCACTCCACGGGCGCATCGACTGGCAACAACGGCCCCAATTCCTCTGCGAACTACCTTAATCCAACCGATTTCATGTGGGCTGGCAACATGAAAACGAACTCATCGGGCGACGAATGGAGTGGATATGGTAAGAATTGGGATGACGCTATGGTGCTCAACGATGTCGATTTGACAGGTGCGGATCGCGCCTTCATGAGTGCGGAACTCTTCCGCCATCTTGGTTTCGGTGCTCTTGGCCAAAATACCCAAAATGGACCCATCATCACAGAGGTGATGGATGACCTCGCAATTATTGAAATCTACAGCGAAGACAACGGATGGAGCCTCATTGCATGTCCAGGTCTTGCCGCCCTCACAGGCGCCTGTTTTTCTGGAGAATCGATTTGGGGTGGCTTTGACCGTGAGCGCTTCGACAAGCAAAGATTCGGTTTCGCCCCAGAACAACTCGTCTACGGATTTAATAGCTTTGGCACCTTCTATGGCTGGGACAACTTCACCGAAGAAGACCTCGGTTTCTTCGATCTCTCTCCTTGGGCGGGTGAAACTGTTGACATTCGTTTCCGATTCAGAACTGGATTTACTGGTTCAACGGCTGACGACAACGAAAGCCGCTGGGAAGGTCGAGATGGTTTTGCTGTTGATAACCTTACCATTTGGAAGCAAAACACGGCCTTCCTGCCCAATCCCCAAACCCAATCCACGACCATTGGACCGTTCACAAACCTTGAACCCGGTCAGGATTTCACAACTTCCATCCAGGCGGACTTGCTCAACGACACCACCTACCGCATTTCTGCAACGCTCTCGAACAACGCTTGGGATGAACAGTTGATCAACGACGACATCGTTGATTACGTGACGCCGTTCAATCTTTATGACCCAGTGATCGAATCGATCGACTACTTCAAACCGGGTAGTTTGTACGCACGGGGCGTCTATGACATCGCTGCAACCACCAACAATTACGGAAACACCGAAGTAGATTTCGATATCGAAGCCACCGTCTACTCCGCCACGCCTTCCGATGTGTATTGCGGCACACCCTCTGCCGTTTGTAAGGAAGACTTTGAAGGCGGCGGGCAAGGCTCCCGCTATGAAGAAAGTGCAGATGGCATTCCGAAAGGCGATATTTACGACGAAAACAGTTGTTCTACGAAGATTTTCAACAGCAAGGCCTACTGGTTTGGACATCCCTGTGACCGTGCACAGAGCTACGACGATGCTTGGGCCAACGAAACGCTCATCATTCCGAACATCGATTTGACCGGCATGAGTGGCGACTTCGTCTCGCTCAACTTTGAGTATTACGCAGACACGTTCTATCGCACATCCTCGTCAGGCGCAAACAGCCCATCTGATTACGTTTCAATGTACGTGGATTTCTCGAAGAACGTCACGAAGAACGGGACCACCACTACCGAAGACTACACCGCTCAAGTCTTCGGCCAATGGAACGATTACAACGAAGACGGAACATGCAACAACGACGACGACGGTAACGGTTTAGCCAGCAGCAACGAGTCAATCGACTTTACGGAAATCACTGAGATCGGCGATCCGCAGTATCGCGAATCGTCCCTCTCTACCGTCTTCTACAACACCGATGATTTGGTAAAGACCCAAAGCATTGACCTCACGCATTTGTATGTCCAAAATCGATCGGGCCCCTCTTGGTCTTGGGACACCGAATGTTTGACACTGAAAGGTTCGATGGCGAATTTCAATTTCACCTTCCAATCGGATGACGATGGGCGTAACGGTGTGAACGACGGGTTCAAGGGTGTTGGCTTCAACAACATCACGCTGCAAGAGTACACCTTCATTGAGGATGCAAAGTACACCGTGGCCCGTACGAACGTGGATGCTGAAGACTCCGGATTCACGACCATCGGGAGTCACGAGTTTGAAGCAGGTGTGTACCGTGTGGATGTCAAGAGCATCTTTGACAACACGGTGGCTGGAACTTCATGGTTTGGCGCCAATGAGCTTTCGCAGGCCAACAACATCGAGCGGGTGATCTTCAACGTTGAGTCCGTGGACGTTACCATTTCCAGCCCCAACACGCTGAAGTGTTTGAAGGACCAAACGCAGGAATGTGTGCTGCCAATTGATAGTTCTCTGGATCATTCTTGGGACTATTCCGCTCTCAACGGTGTATTGGTTGGTGAATATGTGTTCTACATGGACATTCACAACGTGGCTGACGGTGCCCTGGTTCACTCGATGAATACGGGCACCCCTGTGCCGTTGGATAGCCAGGAGCGGATTGACTTTAGTTTCACGCCATGGGAAAACGATCCCAACGGGCAACAGTGGGTCGACGGCACCACCTACAACATCAGCGTCTATGCAAAATTGGCCGACGGTACGGAGACAGGTAACGTGCGTCACTTCATTGCTACCTTCAAAGATACCGTGGATGTCGCCATTCTTTCCGATTCGTCGTTGAGGACCACGGCCATCAAACAGGATTTGAACATCTTGGGTATGACCTACACGGAGTTTGAAGTCATCGACTGGGAGACCTATTTTGACGGTGGCTGGTTTGCACACTACGACAAGATCATCTTGCCATGGCAGGAACTCCAACAGGCAAAGGATGCCGGCGCCCCGTACTTTGGTGGGGGCTACTACGAAGAACTCGCTGAGGGTGGACGCCGCACCATTTTGCAGAATTTCATGAACAGTGGCGGTACCGTCCAAGCTCATCTTGGGCCACTTGGGGAGCAAATCTACGGTAATGATCAACAAGGCCTCGCTGGGCGTTTGCCGTTTAGCCTGGACATCAAGTCACGAAACGCGACAAACCAAGTGACCTTTGCAACGATGGACCTCGCAGATCCATACCATCCGATCATGGACAACATCGATGTGGGTTCGTTCCAAGGCTTTGATTCCAACTCGGGTGTTGCTCAGGCTGTGTTAAACACCCAAATTGGTGACACGAACACTGTCCCGGATGTGTGTGGAGGATATATGGAGAGCGATGGAGCCTTCCAGCGAATCATTCGTTACACCGAAGACATACGGGACACGGTTTTGGGCGTCTGTAGCTATGGTGAGGGCGGTCTCATCGTTTCCACCATCGATGTAGCAACCCATTCCGACCGTGCAGACAGCGTCACGTTCCCGCTTCTTGGAAACATGATCAAGTACCAAGTTTCTCCTTATCCAGAGAACTTCAACTTGGCGAATCTCGAAATCACCATTAACGATGAGGAGCCAGATGCTGATGATAACGGTGTGAACTTCTACGATGTTTATCACATGAAGAGTAATGCTGAAATCACCTTCGGGTTCAACACCGCTGCAACTGTTCCGCTTCATGCGGACTGGATCATCGACGGACCGACCAATTGGGACGGTAGCACGCTTGCCAGCGGAGTGACTGGACACACGAACGAGACTTCGCCAACCATGACCTTCTGCAAGTCTGATTTGGCTTCGCTGACCAAATGTGCACAAGGTGAACAATGGCACATCACGCTGATGCTTCACGATGATGAAGGGCACGCCCGCATCATCGATATCACTGTTGAGACCAACGATGTCGAGGCAGACGAAGAACGTCCGGAAGCCGATGCTATTATTGATATGCGAACAGAGTATCAAGACAACATAGAATTCAAGGAAACGAAGACCGTACAAAATGTCGATTGGGATGTGTACCAAATCACCCTTCAAGGTGAGGGTGATGATGCGGAGTTGGTGGTTCACTTTGATGCGAGCAACTCTTCAGACGCCGACGCCTTGGAAGGAAACGGCATCTTTACCTACGAATGGAAGATCTTGTTTGACACTCCATACGGCGGTACTGAATTTGACCCAGATGGCCATACGTTTACGCTGAGTGAAGCAAGCGGAGGCATGTGGTCGTACAAATTCAAGAACATCACCGTAGACCCAACAGGAACGGTAGAGCAGCAAATCCGTATGGAATTGGTCGTGACTGACAAGGCACAAAAGTTCTCTGAAAAGTTCCGAATGTACTTCGTGGTTGTTCCCGAAGGATTTGGCGATGAAGAACCAGAGATTCAGTGGGACAACGTTCAATTGAACTCCTCCAAGTTTGACCAAGACACGTTGACCATTTCTGGCCAGGTGCTTTCAGGAGCAGAAACGAATGAGGTCTATGTTGAGGCTGCGTTCTTTGAAGAGAACTTCTCTGAGTCCTCCGTGATGAAGTACAACATGAGTCAAAAGGGCCTATGGGGCAAGAGCGACGCTATGGGCGACACCGATCGCTTTGAGATCACCTTGAACCTCGAGAGTTTCTACACCAACAAGTCTACCTCTCAGCGCGTGTACATCAAGTACTACGAGGGCGAGTACCCCAACGAACGCTGGGTGACCATCAAGTGGATTGAACTGAACCTCCCAGCCTGTCAAGGATTGGAAGCAGACCCGCAAGCCGAAGCAGCAGGCGGTGAATTCATCCTCGATGCAAACGGTGACTGTCAATGGAACGGTGCGTGGAGTTACAACCCAGAAACGGGTGAATGGACAGAAAACAGCCAAACTTCTGACGGTACCGAAGGTGCAGAAGGTGGTCTTGATGCCACGTTGATCGCCATTGTTGCAGCACTCCTTCTCGCTATTGTTGGCGGTACAGTCATCTTCATGCGCCGCGGCGCTGACAGCGACGACGACTTTGGTGGAATGGAAGGTGCATTTGGAGCCGACGCATTGGACCCAACGGAGCAATACGTCCAGCAACTCATCGCTCAAGGTTACCCTGAGGAAACGGCACGAGCGTTTGCAGCCCAGTATGTCGGCCAAGCAGCGGCCGAACAGCCTGCAGGAGGACAACCTGCCGCTGCACAGCCTGCCGCTGCACAGCCTGCCGCTGCACAACCCGCCGCTGCCGCCTTCGACCAAGCCGTGTACGAGCAGTACTACCAGCAATTTGTTTCACAAGGCTACGATGCCGCCACTGCGGCAGCCTACGCGCAACAATATGCGATACAGTACGCTCAATCGCAGCAGTAAGGATCGTCCCTGCCGAAGGGATGAGGCGTGAAAGCAAAGTGCGTATGCCTTGCCTTTACCGTTGAGTTTTGAGGTCTGAGCAGGACGGATGCCCACTCGGTCGTGCATCAAGATGGATGACGCTCGTTCATGACGCCAACAGGCGGTGGATGCAACTGCTTCAGGGGGATGCGGTTTACCAACCCTCAAGGAGTCTTTCACTCAGCGAGTTTTGATCGATTGCTGTTCATTGAGGTTGCAAGTCACTCTTCTTCGTAGGCGTCCAACTGTTCCCCGAAGGTGTACATTTCCTTCTCACCTTCGACGAGGTGGGAGGAGAAATCAGGAAGTCGCATACGCCAATTCTTGGGCAAAGGTGTCCCCTTGTCGATGATTTTCAGCGTTCGCTCCTGCCAAGCCTTGGGTTTGCGTTGCATGATGTACATGTAGAGGACCGAGGTACGTATGTCCTCTTCCATGACGGTGTACCCCGTTGCGGCTTCAAAATTCATCGCACGTAAGAGATTGAACGCTGGGCGATTCAAGAGTTGGAACCAACGTTTTGCATTTCGCATGCAGACGAGGATAACGATCATGATCACCAGCGTGTTCAGGCAAATGGCCGACCAGGTTGGGGCACTGTAGCGGCCCAAAAGCACGACAAGAATCAGAAGAAGTGGGACAGCGGTGACCAAGAAAATCACCGATTCAGAGAGCGGTGGTTTTCGCATCTTGTGGCGAATTGCAACCCAACCGTCGTGGTGCTTCTCGTAGGGCTTGAAGATGTCTTGCTCTTGTTGGGTGGCAGCGGTTTGAACAAGTTGCAACAATCCAGTGATCTTTCGGTACTGGGTTATGCCAACGTCCATGTTGTCGTTGAGAATTGATTGTAGGCGTTGCTGAGCCTGAGCGTATTCACCCATGTCTGCAAGAATGGAAGCCATTTCAACAACGGGCATGACTTCGTCGGGAGCGTGTTCTCGGCATCGTTGCCACCAGTGCAGGGCGTCATGGAGCATTCCGAGTTCATCAGCGAGCAATCGACCGCCACGCATCCACATATCCATGCGGGACGGGTCACCGGCGACGACCCGCTTGACCGCAGAGAGCGCCTGTGCGGCTTCTGCCATGGTGGGTTGGATACCTGCTGGAGGAAGGCAGGCCTCGATATAGATCGACCATGCTTCGTAGTGTTCAGCGTCGATGGATGTTGCTTTTTTGGCTTCGGTCTTTGCCCGTTCACGGTCGCCTTCATCCAAGGCTTCCATGGCGTTGAGGTAATGCGTTTCGGCACCCATGCGACCTCACCTTTCAATCGTCTTTTCGTTCAAATTTCCGGGGCGTGCGAAAGTCCCGCGGCGGTTGATTGTGTGCGTGACCTGAACGCTTCCCTCGCGCTTTACGATAAGTTCGATCGTTGTTGTTGCGTTCCTGCCGACCGCGTCCACCGCTTTGGTTTCGGTTATCACGGCCTCCATCTCGACGGTTACCAAAGCCACCGTTCTGGCCCGACTTGCGGTATCCACCGCTGTTGTTGCGCTGTTGGCCACCGCCTCCACCGCCTCCTGGACGGGGGGCGTCGCATCGATTGCACGCCTGGCGGAAGGAAAAATTGGAATTGTTGCATTTTGGACACGTCCAGTCGTTGGTGTTGAACGTGTCACGTTGCTGACGACCACCTCGACGGTCGTTGTCGTAACGTCCACCGGAACGGTTGTTACGACCGCCACGACGGTCGTTACCGAAACGACCACTTGAGCGGTTGTCACGACCACCCCTTCGATCGTTGTCGTAGCGGTCATTGGACCGTTGTTGCCTTCCGCCGGAGGGGCGAGGTGCTTCACATCGATTGCAGGCTTCTCGGAACGCAAAATTGGAATTGTTGCATTTTGGGCATGTCCAGTCGTTGTTGAATTGTCGCTGATTCCCGGAACGCTGGTTGTCTCGTCCACCACGACGGTCGTTATCGTAGCGTCCACCGCGACGGTCGTTGTCTCGTCCACCACGTCGGTCATAGTCTCGTCCACCGCGACGGTCATTGTCTCGTCCACCACGACGGTCGTTATCGAAGCGCCGTTGGGGCCGCTCATCGCGACTGCCTCTTCGGTCGTTGCGTTGTTCGCGCTGAACTTTGGCTCGGATCTTGAGCTGAACTCCAATGAGTTCGTCCATGTTGAGGGAACGGTCAATATGGGCGACATGTGCAAGTGGTCGGTCGGTACTTCCCAGAACACCGTCCACTTTTCCAACATAAACACCGTCATCAGCGCGGACCATGATGGCATTCAATGCGGGAGAGGAGCCCTTGAAGTGGACAAGGAGCCCACCCTCGTGACTTCTCGATTCAACGGTTCCAGTGAACATATGAAGGCCCAAGCGTTCCTGCGAGCATCGCTTTTTGGTGTTGTCGGTTTATTCCTCGTCCTTACGGCGAAGCAACACAGCAGCGCCAAGCATCGAAAGCGTGGCGAGCAAAGAGATGGAGGGTAGCGGTTCGTCCTCAACAACCGTTGGCGTCGAAGGGTCAACGGGTACGTTATCGAGCACAGGTGGGTTGATTTCAACAAACAATGGAGTATCTTCCCCTGATTCATCGGTTGCCGTGATGGTGACGTTGTAATCCGTGAGTCCGTAGGCGGCACAGATGGCGGTGGAAACCTCGACATTCCAGTTGATGCCGTTGATGTTGAATCCTTGGTAATCTTCTCCGCAGATGGTCAAACGCAAGGTCACAACTTCGAGATCGGGGTCCGAGACCAAGCCGTACATTTCGAATTTGTACCCGCTGTCGTCCCATGTGGCGTTTTCACCGTTGAAATTGACGGCTACAGACACGGTTGGCGGAGAATTGGGCTTCACCAATCCGAAATCGATGTTCGTGCTGTAATCCAGCATGTTGGCCGCCTGAGCGGTCACCACGAGTTCAAACGAACCCGGACGGATGTTGTTCAGCGAGACGATGGCATCGGTGGATGAGGCCCCTGAAACGGCGACATCGTCCCCTGCCTTACCGAGTTGTCCATTCTGAACGGCTTGGGCGTTGATGATGAAATCGGTGACTAATCCACCGGGTTGGATGCTCATGACGGCATTTTTCCCATCGGCATCGACGGTTCCAGTGGCGGTGAAAAGTGTACCAAAGACCCAGGTGCGGGTGTCGTTCTCATTGCGCTGGTTGAGAGGATCATCGGCGGTACAGGTGGCCGTGGCTTGGCTGGCACCCGCAGGTTGGGTGACGAGGAAATCACCAATCACGTTCTTGGAAACACTCCAGCCTGCCTCGTCAAAGGTGCAATTGAGTGCCCATCCGTCATCGTCGGTAGCCCATGCACTGCCCGTCGCTTTGTCGACGAACATCCAGGTGCCCGTTCCTTGAGTTGGAATCTTGGTGTTGTTGGCCGGAGCCGTGGAGGTCCATTCTGGAGGTTCATTGCCGACGGGTTCTTCTGTTGTGAAATCCATGAACATGGCGCACTCCAAATCCCATTGCGTGCGGTCAAAGGAGACGAGTTGGGTGACGCGCAGGGCGCCACTGGTAAGGTACGTGAACGACGGTTCACCGATGTGGTCGCAAGTTTGTCCGCTTTCGGGTTGGTTGTCAACGACACGGAAATCGTAGATTCGAAGGCCTTGAAGAACGGGGAACGTGACCACAAGGGCAGCATCGCTCATGTTGGTGATGTTCATAGCCAGCGTGAAATTTGAAACGCCTTCAGTCGGCAATTGATCCCAACGAACATTGCTCGTTTCTCCATCGGCGACAAAGAGGCTGATCTCCATGTCGTCCGTGGTGGATGTGGGGACTTCCTTGCAGTCGAGAGATTTCCCAGCGTTTTGACAATCACGAGCGTCGGGATGGCTTTCTGGCACCAAGTTCACTTCATCGAGGCCGATACCCTCTTCGACGAACTCGAAATCATTCCAGTCCACGTCTCCGGAGTGGGGGACACCTTCTTTCATGCCCAAGCGAGTTTCCATATCGGTGATGCACTTTGGCCCAATGCTGCGGACGGCATCACGCTCATCGGTGCTGATCCAATCATTGTCGCCGCCAGGAAGCGTATCAAACAAACCGTCGAGGTTGTCTCGAACGATGGCCGAGTTTGAGCCGTTCACCCAAGCATTGGCGTACATGTCACCTGTGGCCCAATCGTCGAGGATGTTGAGTTCAAACAGGGCAAAATCGTATTCGAAGAGGTCTTCGAAGGTGTAGCCTGAGCAGTCGATTTGTTCATCCAAACTCGATTGACGACCTTCGGTGGGGAAGACTTGTGTTTCTGTGTCCTCAAAGGCGGTCATGACGGGCGCGGAGGTTACACCCAGCAGGAGAAGGGCGAGGCCGAGCGATGTGAACATGGCGAAGTTCGTGCGGCGTGTCATGGTAAAGCGGTGTGCCTTCGCCTTCATGAAGAATTGCCTGTAATCATCAAGGTACAAGCGCTTCCATACGCTTGTGGAGGGCCCACCAGGGTACAACCGTCCACAAGACAGCCCCTATCCATACTTGCCATGCAGCAACACCACGGTCAACACTTGGCAACTGCGTCTCGAGAAGGTGATGATACACACCGTTGGGTGAGAGCAGGTCCAGCATGCCTTCCAACGCCACCCATGAGGCATCGTTGGCTTCACCGACCGGTACACCAGAGGCGTAGGCCACCATGGAGGTCACCAACACCCACAGGAAGGTGAATAAGAACCATACACCAACACCGAAGGCAATGGCGGTGCCCTGTTCCCGTGCTGTGGTTGATGCCAGCAGCGCAAACAAGGTGTACCAGAGCACCACCAGTCCGGTCGAGAGCATGTAGACAACCGTCTCTTGCAACGAGGGCCATTCTCCCATACGCAAGCGAACCACACCAAGGCATGCGAAGAGTAGGGCATAGACCGGAATGAGGATGCTTTGTGTATGGCCGAGGATGAGGGCAGAGGCTTGATGGTTTCGAGGCATGGGTTGGGCCAATTGGACTTCGAGCATTCCACTGGCTCGGTCCCGACTCACACCATCAAAGGCCATGAGCACGGCGCACATGGTGGCACCGAGCACCACGCCCAGAGAGGCATAGAACAGCACTTCCATGGCGTTTGAGGGTTGATGTCCACCGGGCAGGATGATATCTGGCTCGGAGAACCCCCAAGCAAGTCCAGGTAAGAACAGGATGAGAATCGGGAGCATGACCTTCAATCGTATTCCAGAAAGGCGCTCGTTTCGGATACGTCGTGCGACGTTAAAGATGCGCTTGAGGTCATTCATCTTCGCCCACCTCGGCAGTTTTCATCGGCAACAATGCGGAAGAAGCGACATCGAGCGAGATGTCTTCCACCGACATGCCCGTGGCCGCACACAACCACTCCACGAGATTCGGCCGTGTAGGTGACCAAGACGTGATGCTTACATCGTTGGCCATGGCGGCTTGAAGCACGGAAAGGGGGCTGCCCCGGAAGGTCAGCGACCAATGCGAATCATCTTGCTGAAGGTCAAGCAGTTCAACATCCAGGTCGTGGAAGAGGTGTTCCGCATCAACTTCACCCGTACCGCTCAAGGCGTAGCGCCCGTCAAGGTCCAAACGTCGTTCAACATCTTCCATCGGGCCTTCATCGAGGAGTTGTCCTCGGTGCAGCAGGGCGATTCGGTCCACCAAGCCTTCCAATTGAGCCACCATGTGGGAAGAAATGACCACACTCACTCCCTTGCTCGCCAAACGTCGCACGAGATCCGTGAAGGCTTGCGATGCCACGGGATCCAATCCGTTGAAGGGCTCGTCGAGCAGCAAAACCTTGGGAGAACCGAGCAGGGCTGCAGCGATGGAAAGCCGTTGCCTCATTCCCTGACTTAGGTTGTTCAACGCCTCGTCTTGTCGGCCACGAAGGCCAACAAGGCCGAGCAAGCCATCGATACGTGTTTGGTCAACATTGCGCATTTCCGCAAGTTGAATCAGGATGTCCCGCACCGTCATTCGTCCTTGCCAACGAACTTGTTCAGGCATGTGGCCCACCCATTGCCGCAGGTCGCCCACCTCGGCGAGGGTGTCGGAATGGAAGCGTGCTTTGACTTCGCCTTTCTGGAGGGGAAGAATACCGGCCATCATGCGCAACAGCGTCGTCTTCCCTGCACCGTTTGGTCCTACCAAACCAAGAACGCTTCCAGCATAGAGGTCAAGGTTGAGACCAACCACGCCAGGACCCAAGCGTTTGTCCCATGGCTTGTACCACTTGGGGTCGGGAAGCGGATGACGATGCTGAGCATCGATGAACGACAACACCGCCTCCGCCATGTGACAAGGGAGGTGAAACCCTTGCATCAATCTTGGTGAAAGGCGAACCTCTATGGCCGAGGGTTGGCGAGGTGATGGCGTTGTTCATGGTGTGGCAAGGTCTGCTCCAATCCTTTGCACCGCTTGCGGGTGGAGCATTGGCCTTGCACTTCTCTCATCGTCGACAGTCCCAAAAAGACGTGCATTGGCTCGATCCTGTTGGACAAAACGGTGTACGCATGGCTCTTGCTTTCTCGGTATTGATCTGGGTGCTTCCGGGAGGAGCCCTGTTGGTGCTTCCTCTCTTGCTCCTTCTTTCGGTGGCCAGTCCAGCAGCGAGGGTGGATTGGGGTGTGCACCGAACGCCACGGCTGATGGCTTTGGGAGTCGCCGTGTTGTGCTTGGGTGCCACCGGTGCAGTTCCCGTTGAAGAGCCTGTGAGCCCAGAGGCTTGGGGTCAGCCATTGTTCACCGAAAACCCAAACGCTCCCGTTTATCCTGCGAGCCAGCAATACACGTGGTTCACCACTGATGTGGTGATCCTTCAGTCCATTTCCATGCGCTTGCCCCACCAGCCAGGCGTCGTTGGTGCAGAGTGGACGGCGATGACGATGGCTTCGGTCTTGAACATGGAGACTTCACGGATGCATCAGGCGATTGAATTGTTGGATGAAGAGGTTCCGTTTGTACGGTTGAACTCAGAGGAGGTCCTCCTTGACCCTGTTGCAGCCCCCTCAACCCTTGACATACGGGTGGCATCCGATGCGACTCAAGAAGTGGAATTTCGAAGATACGATGTCAAATCAACGGCCTTTGGTGTTGATGCAAAAGGAACCAAAGTAGGCGATGTCGTGGTTGCGAGCGTTGCTGACTGGGGTGGGGAACTGGACATCTTGGTCATCGTGCGTCCACTCGCCCACCCTTCGTTGGAACTTGATGCGAACGGTGAACCGTGGATTCGGGAGTGGCTTGACGCTCGCTCCTGACCGACTTCGCCACACGTTCGTTACGGGAACGGTTGGCCACGGTCAATGTTCGATGTGCGGGGTATCCAATGACCGACCCATAAAGCCACGGCGATCATGGCGATTTGTGCCAAGCCGCGAAGCACATGCCAGTGGGTGGCAAAGGTACGACCGTCCAAGGGGACATCGTTGACCCACATGTGGAGATTGGCCCAGTACAAGAGCACCAGCGTGACCGCTGTAGCCATGCCCGCTGCACGGCGGGTTCTCGGAACGAGAAGACCTGCTCCAACCAGGATTTCTGCCACGCCGCTGGCATACACCCAGAAGCGTGCATCGCCCAAAACGGGCGGTACAATGGGCTCAAACCAGGCGGGGTCGGTGAAATGTGCAATGCCCACGTTGAGGAAAAAGAGTCCGAGTCCAGTTGCAGCAAGGTGCTTTGCGAGTGTATGCTCGCTCACCGACATCAACTCGGTCAGTACCGGACCTTTTGGCGTGTCAAGGTGCGCCAAATACGTTGCAGTGGGTCGTAATATCGGTCCACAACTCGTTCTTTGAGTTGAATGATGGCATCATCGGTGATTTGGATGCCGGCTGGACAGACCTCGGTGCAGCATCGGGTGATGTTGCAGTACTCGACGCCGAATTCCTTCTTGATTTCAGGCACGCGGTCCTCGGTGTCAAGAGGGTGCATTTCGTACTGAGCCAACCGCACGAGGTTTCGTGGACCTGCGAAATCGTCAAACAATTCGTGGTCTCGCAACACGTGGCAGGTGTTCACGCAGAGGAAACACTCGATGCATTCACGGAAGTGTTGGACGCGGTCCGCTTCCATTTGGTTGAATTCCCAATCCATCTCTTCGGGCCCGTTGATGGGGGCGATTCGCTGGGCGACATCGTAGTTCCAACTGACGTCGCTCACCAGGTCTTTCACATGAGGAAAGGTCTTCATCGGGCGGATTTCGATGGGTTGGCCTGCTGGCGTTTCGGCGACCACATCGCTCATCCTTGTCATGCACATCAATCGGGGACGCCCGTTGATTTCGGCAGAACATGAACCGCATTTTCCTGCTTTGCAGTTCCATCGGACGGCCATGTCGGGCTCTTGTTCATGCTGAATGCGGTGCACGCAATCCAACACCACCATGCCTTCGTCAAGTTCGAGTTCGTAGGCTTCAAGTTGGGCTTCATCGCCTTCACCACGAAGGATGTTGAACGATTGCTTGGTTCCTTTGAGGGACATCAGTTTCCACCTCCCGCTTCTGCGGCGCGTTCGGCGATCATCGCCTTGACTTCCTTGAGGGCGTCTTGGAGGTCGCCTCGCATTTCTTCTACGGGCTCTTGCTTGATCTTGATTTCACCGTCTTCCATCCAAATGATGTTCAGGGTCTTGCCCCAGTACTCGTCCTCTGGTGTTGGGAAATCATCTCGGGTATGGCCGCCACGGCTTTCTTCCCGTGTGATGGCTGCCAGCGTTGCAGCATGCGAGACATCGGCCATGTTGATGAGGTCAAGTGCTTGATGCCAGCCGGAATTGTACTTCCGTGAGGTTCCAGGAGAACATGCCATGGCACGCTCCTTGAACCCCTTGATGTCCTCAAGGGCTTCCTCGAGTTCGGATTTTGTCCGAATGATGCCCACCTTGGCTTGCATCATGTCGCGCATCTCGTCGTAAATGAGGCCGGGGTTCTCTCCTCCGTCTCGCTGGAGCGGAGCGAGCATGTCAGCGATGGCGACCTCGACTTGCGCATCATCGATGGCTGGTTGCGCCAAATCCTTGGCTCGCTTGGCTGCGAATTCGCCGGCCCGCTTCCCAAACACGATGAGGTCGGAAAGTGAGTTGCCGCCCAAGCGGTTGGCACCGTGAAGTCCCGAAGCGACCTCGCCACAGGCGAAGAGCCCAGGTACGGTGGTTTCCTGAGATTCTGCGTCCACGCGAACGCCACCCATCACATAGTGAGCGGTTGGCCCGACTTCCATGGGCTCTTTGCTGATGTCGACGCCTGCAAGTTCCTTGAATTGATGGTGCATGGACGGGAGTTTCTTGAGGATCGCTTCTTCACCACGATGAGAGATGTCGAGGAAGGCTCCGCCGTGGGGTGAGCCACGGCCCGCCTTCACTTCGGAATTGATGGCTTTGGCCACCACGTCTCGGGTCAAAAGTTCTGGAGGTCGACGAACCGTCGCGAGTTTTCCACTGACCACTTCTTCGACCCACTGGTCGGCTTCTTCGATGGTGTCGGCGTGGTCGCCAGCAAACATTTCAGGGACGTAATCAAACATGAAGCGACTGCCTTCGCTGTTGGTGAGACGGCCACCTTCGCCACGAACGCCTTCGGTCACGAGAATACCACGAACGGAGGGCGGCCAGACCATACCGGTGGGGTGGAATTGAACGAATTCCATGTCGCGGAGTTCAGCACCAGCCCACAGGGCGAGGGCATGCCCGTCACCGGTGTATTCCCAAGAACCTGAACAGACGGACCAACAGCGGGTAATGCCGCCCGTGGCGAGGACGACCGACTTGGCCGAAAAGGCGTGGAATTCACCGTCCACACGGGTGTAAGCCACGCATCCAGTCACGCGGTCGCCTTCCTTCAAGAGGCTGCGAACCGTGTATTCCATGAAGATGTCAATGCCTTCGTGGATGCCGCGTTCTTGCAACGTGCGGATGATCTCGAGGCCCGTTGCGTCGCCAACGTGGGCCAAGCGTGGGAAGGTGTGTCCACCGAAGTTACGCTGATTGATGAGGTTCTTTGGGGTACGGTCAAACACAGCACCCCACTGCTCGAGTTCTCGGACGCGGTCAGGCGCTTCTTTGGCGTGGAACTCCGCCATGCGCCAGTTGGCAAGCCACTTGCTGCCCTTCATCGTGTCGTGGAAGTGCACTTTCCAACCGTCTCGGGGGTCAGCGTTCTGCAAGGCAGCGGCGCACCCACCTTCGGCCATGACGGTGTGAGCCTTGCCCAGCAGAGACTTGGTGATGATGGCGGTCTTAGCGCCGCTACGGGCTGCCTCAATGGCGGCACGGAGACCTGCACCGCCAGCACCGATGACAATGACGTCGTATTCGTGTTCGGTAATCTTCTCGCTCATCATCTCACCTCACACAACAAAGAGCACCATGTCGCTCAAACGTCCTTCTGCCACCGCCAAGACCCAAAGGTCTCCGAGGAACACGAAGGTCAGGGATGTCCAGAACCAGAACCCGTGGGAGCGGTTCAGCACGCTGATTTTTTCGAAGAGAACGCCACGAACCCGGCTGATGCCGGTGGTCCATCGGTCGAGCATGCCGCCGGCCAAGTGGCGCAGGGCGTGGCAGGAAGGGACGTACATCGTGAGCAGGAAGGCCTCAATGGCCATGACAAACGTGCCAATCGACACGCCATAGCCGTCATGGGTGGCGGAGTGGAAGTGCATGGTGTGGGTGACGTCCCACCACTTGATGACCAGAATGATCATCGCCGCATAGAGGAAG
>PBUZ01000009.1 GCA_002728035.1 Methanobacteriota archaeon | reverse complement strand
GAGAGGCCGGGAAGCGAAATTTCGCGAGGGAGGTCCCAGGCGTTCTCGAGNGACTCGGGAAAACCACCGAGGTNACGCAAAAGACGTTCTTGNGAGCGAGTCAACATGGCAACGCTGNATNAGTGTTCNGGACCTCCTTCATGAATCATCCCCACCGTTGCTCCNGAGCAACGACACNGGGTTGCCCTTTTGAGCCACGGCCAGCGTGGCCACGGTATGCCCGTGGATTTGGCTTCGGTCGACTTGCCCCACGAGCCTGGCGTGTATTTNTTCAAAACCAACCAAGGCAGGGTGCTCTATGTTGGTAAAGCCACCCGACTCAACGAGCGGATACGCTCCTACTTCGCCTCCAATCCAGACCGCCACATGATTCCGGAACTCGTGGCTCGCGCCGACGACATTGAATGCATCGTCACCCAAACGCCTCAGGCTGCACTGGTGCTTGAACGGCAATTGATTCGCGAACACCTCCCTCGATTCAATTCCATGCTCAAAGACGGGAAATCCTTCCCCTATCTTGCCTTGACCAACGAAGAATACCCACGGATCATGTACACCCGAAATCCACCAAAATCAAGTCAGCAATGGGGACCTTTTCCCAATGCAGGTGCTGCAAAACAAGTCATGCAATTGTTGCGTCGCCAATTTGGTATTCGCGACTGCAAGGAGCTGCTCCCTCAGGGGTGCCTTTCCATGCACATCGGCCTGTGCGCTGGGCCGTGCATTGACGGCACAGGATACGATGAACGGGTGAAGGTGGCTCGTGGGGTGCTCAACGGTGATGCAGCGCCGCTGCTCGAGGAACTCGTTCAGAGTATGGAGGCGGCATCGGCTGAACAAGCATACGAAGTCGCAGCGCAACACCGCGACATGATTCGTGCTGTCCGGGCCACCACCAGCCAGCACGTCGTTTCAAGCAAAGTGTATCGCGATTGCGACGCCATCGGATTTGCATCCGAAGGCGACATCGCTGCGCTGGTCGTTCTGCATGCTGATGATGGCGTGGTACAGGGACAAGAAGCCTGGCCAGCCGTCCACCGAAGCGACATCGGAGAGACGGTCTCCATGTTCATTTCTGAACATTATTCGCACCGTACACCACCGCGCTTGTTGCTTTCACCCGTCCCCCTCTTTGACGGCTTGCAATCGTGGTTGAATGAGCGTCGTGGAAGCACGGTCGAAGTGCGAACACCCCAACGAGGGGACCTTGAGAACCTCGCAACGCTGGCACGTCAGAACGCCACCATCCAACTTCAGCGGTTGGTGAACAAATCAAGCGGGTCGCTTGAACAGCGCGCCGCCGACGAAGGCGCCAAGGCACTGGGTATGACCCAACTCGACCACATCGTGTGCTTCGACATGGCACAATTGCAAGGCGACGAGCGCGTNGGGGCAAGCGTGGTGTTTCGAAACGGACGACCTTCCAAAGACGAATATAGAAAATACGTGGTCAAGGGCGACGCGTTGGATGACCTTCGCATGATGAAAGAAGTCGTCCTTCGCTGGGCCAAACGCCAGGATGAATGGCCGGACCTCTTGCTCATCGACGGAGGCGAAACGCACCTCAACACCATTCTCCAAGCCTTGGAAGAACACGGTTGGGCAGACCGATTCCTCGTCGCAGCTTTGGCAAAACGTGAGGAGACCATCCATCGCAACGAAATGGAGCCACTCGTGCTTGAACGAAACGGGCGCGTGCTGGTTCATGCAAGGGACGAGGCCCACCGGTTCGTGAACACCTTCCACCGGAAACGACGGAGCCGTAACCGACTTTCCGACCCGCTTGAAGGCGTTGAAGGGTTGGGCGCAAAAAAATTGCAAACGCTCCTTCGTCACTTCGGGGGTCGAAAGGGCATTGAGCATGCCAGCGTTTCAGAATTGGTCACGGTACCCGGTATCGGACCCGCACTGGCTGAACGTATTTTCAACGCCCTTCGTTAGAACGAACGGTCGTCGACGTCGGCCATCTGTTCAATGGTTTCGCCGCGCACAAGTGCAGGACTGGAATAGCCAACCAAATCTGAAAACTCTCCGTCACTAAACTGAGCTTTGTTGATGCTGGCTTGGCGATTGGCCATCGTGGCCTTCTTTTTCTTCTTCTTTCGTCGTCGTCGTCGAATGAAGAGTACCAGCAANATCAAGACGATGGTGGGGTAGACCCAGAACTGAATCAGGAAGTAAATCCAGCCGATCTGAATACGGAACGTGAGGTCGTCTTCGAATTCACCTGGCGGGATGATGTAGGTGANCGTTTGTCGNCCNNCGTCCTCGGTGATGATCAGGTTCCCTGCCGATGANCTGGCATCGATGACTTTCACACCACGGGGAAGNGTGAAGGTGAGCGGNCCGCTGTAAGCAGCANCNNCAATCGGTGATTGNANGCCGTTGGTCTCTTGGGGNANTTCGGTGTTNACNGGGCCTGTGGACAGNGTGATGGTCTCTTCGTTGGTTGGNGGGTAGGTCAAACCATCACCGCCGATGATGGAGGTTCGCAGACCCTTCGTCACCACATCTGCAGCCATCTGAATGGGTTGGTGGAACACGGATTGAAGGCTGCTGGTAACGATGCTGAGGCTGATTTCCTCAGGATTTGGAGAGGTTAAACCGCTCCAGCCATTGGCCGAACCGATGGTGAATTTGACCTCTGGAATGGTTAAGGAAAGCACGATGGGTTCATCATCGCTGACCGTTTCATCGGGGACTTCAATCCCGGAAATACCGGTGCGGATCTCAAAGGCGGAGAGATCCACAACATCAAAGGGATTCTCTTGGTCTTCCGCCAGCAGTGTTCCCATGCCGTGGATGCCGTCGGTGACGACTTCACCAAAGCGTTTGGCCAGGTCTTTCATGCCCTGTCGCGTGGCTTCAAGTTCCAACGCCTCACAGTCGTCAAAGTAGGATTTGAGGTCGTCATCTTCACACCACGGCAAGTCAACCGTGGTCCCAAGCGGCGTTTCCATTCGACTTGAGAGGTCGATGATGAGGCGCAACAGGTCGGAGGGGAAGGCTTCCATTTGGGCGCAGGCTTCGATGCCGATGTCGTTGAAACATTGTTTCCCGTCCACGAATCCAACCCGGTAAATGCTCAATTCAGCATCGAGCGCCATCGTGACGCTGAAGGAACCGCTCCATTCGTTGAAATTCACCGAAGCCAGGTCGAACGCCACGTCGGATTGGACGCATGTACTTTGGTTGGCGTAGCACAGAACACGGCCATCCTCATCCTTGATTTCGTGCTCCCAATTGTAGGGTGCAATACCTGTTAGGGACACATCGAGGACAGCGGATTGGTCAAGCGTTTTCGTCAAGGTGATGCTGGACGTGTTGTCCACGGTGGTCACCCAATTGGGCAGAATGATTTCGATCGTCAAATCGGCTGGTGGGAGTCCACTGAGGTCGATGCTGTTCAGGAAGGTCCCACCGATCAGTGCCTCAAGTGAAAAACCCGCATTCATCAACCGCTCGAGATCGGAGCTCTGCACGTTCTCCAAGAAATCAACGATGGACGAGTTTTCATCGTCGATTTGGGCGATGATGATGTCGATGAACCGCATTGAAAACGGCTCACTGGTCGTCTGCAAATAGATGGGGTAGGATTCATCCATCGCGTTGGCACCTTCGAGACAATAATGCAGCACCTGTCCTGCCGTTATGGGTTCAGTGCACCCCGCGGAGTGGCTGTAATTCAAACCGCCTTCCGATTCAAAGATACCCGAGCCGTCGCTGACCGACACCCATTGCAGGTCGCTCATGTTGATATCGCCCACACCTGCGATGGTGTTGCCCAAGCCTTCCACGATATCGCCCACAGGGAACTGGTCGGTAAATTGCGTCAGGTCAACGATGTCGTTGTGATAGGCAAGCCGAATGCCGTCCGATGTGATGACGGGAACGGAGGCAGAGGACGCGACTTCAAACATGTTGATGCCCCAGTTGTTGAGGGTCTCCGTGTCAAGGTAATACAGGCCTGCCGCGAAATCGATGGTTGCTGCGAATTCATCGCTCAAATCCAGCACCAANTTCAGGTCGATGGCTTTTGAGCCTTCTTCGATGTACACCGTGGGTGATGCAGACGAATTTCTGTGACCCATTTGCATGCTCACCGTCTGAATTTTGTCGCCGTCGCCCTCGAGGGCGGAGAGGTGGTCGGTTGACCACGAAGCGGATGCATAAGCGGGTGGACCCGTTTGACTCACCAACGTACCGTTCGTATCCACGTCAAGGATGGTGGAATACGACGAGGGATTGATGACATACTCGGCTTTGTGCCCTGGCTTGGTCGTGAGGTCGAAACTCGTGTTGATTTGAGCGCCCATCGTCAAGAGGCCCCGATAGGTTCGCTCCAAATCAAGGTTGGAACTCCCGACGAGGTTGAAGTTGCTGGCCAACAAATCCACGGAAGCGGTGGCTTGGAAACACAACGGGGGTTCAAACACGTTGTCCTCGCTTGCACCCTCGGCGAGTGCATCCGTGGTATCATCGGTGGAGCAGGCTGTCGTTTGTCCACCAGCAACAAAGGTAGAAACATAATCGGTGGTGATACTGGTTACCGTTCCAAATCCGGATTCAAGCGCTGATTGGATCGCATCGTTCACTTCCGTCTTGAGTTTCTGTCCCACCGTGGGCGAGCCTGGTCCAGCCGTTTCAACGTTAAACGTGTGACGAATCAGGTCGGCTGGGGCACCGTCGTTGGCGTCCAAACCATCGGTCATCTCGAGCGTATCACCGATGATGGTGCCCGAACCAAGTCCGAGTGAATCGCGCTCAAATTCCCGAACGGCCCAGGTGAGCTGAAGGTTGATGCTCGAGGTGGAGACCAAATCAAATTCGTAGGTGCCTTCCACCCAGTCCTGTCGATTGGGCGTCAGGTCCTCGGCGTGGTCGTACTCATCGCAAACCCCGCCCGTATCGCTGCAAGACTGCATACCTGCTGCGCTGGCAATCGGTGCGACCAGCTGAAGCGTGAAGAGGGTCACCAGCAGAAGAGAAAGGGTGTGTTGGCTCGAACGGCGAGGGGAGGTGCGCGTCATCGTTCGGTGCTGGGTCGGGAACTTCAAAGCAGTTCCCCTCGTGCGGACTTCATGGACAACCCGCNAGAAACGGTGTTGTTCGTGGTGGTNAAGACGCCCCTTGCATCGCAATTGCACGCTCGACTCAANGGNCTTGGATGGCTTGATCCCGGTGTTGAACCGNTTCACGGNGAGGNCGACNCCGTTGGATTNCCCGTCGTTTCAAACGTGGTTGCAACAGACCTCGAAAACAACCTCAGTCTCCCACACACGCTCGTTGAATCACCGCCCGTGTTTCGAGACCCTGTTGACCCTCATGACCGACTGCGGGAGGCTGTCCGCGACTGGCAGTCGATGCACGGTAACAACGAACGCTTACTCGAGGCGTTGCCCACCAAATGGGAACGCTTGGGCGACTTGGTGCTCTTACCCGGCGAAGTGATGAGCCAGGCTGCATGGCAATCGGCGCGTTCCCATCCTTCTTGCCAAAGGCTCTGGGAAACCATGACAACAGCGCTGAAAGCCCGTTCACTCGGGATACAACGGCCCATCGCCAACGACACCCATCGCTCCGCACAGGTTGAGATGCTGCTGGGCAGTTCACAGGTGGAGTTTCTCGACCACGGCATCACCTACATCTTCGATGCGGGAAAGGTCATGTTTTCCTCCGGCAACGTCACCGAACGCCGTCGAATCGGGAGCATGAAGATGGCACAAGAAACGGTGATCGACGCCTATGCTGGCGTGGGTTACTACACGCTCCCGATGTTGGTTCACGCTCAAGCAACGCATGTCCATGCGTGCGAGATCAATCCAGCCTCCATCGAAGGACTGCGAGCCGCCGCACAGGCCAACGAGGTTGAAGCAAAACTCACCATCCACGAGGGCGATAACGCTGTTTCACTGCGCAAGCTTCGCGGGATTGCTGACCGATGTCACCTCGGCTTGCTTCCTTCCTCAGAACCGGTTTGGGAGGCTTGCCTNCTCGCCCTGAAACCCAGTGGAGGGATACTCCATGTCCACATGAACGTCGAAGAAGAAAACCTTGAGGCATGGAGCCTAGAAACCGTTGAGCATTTTGAAGCGCTGGTCAAACAACACCGCCTCAATCTGCATGTCGAAGCATTGCATCTCGAACGCGTCAAATGGTTTGCACCAAGGGTGCGACATGTGGTCCTCGACCTCATGTTTCGGCCTCGTCCAACGACGTGACCATCTCGGCTTCCATCACCATCTCCGCCTCCATCACANCCGATGCAGCGGCTGAGTCAGAGGAATGCGTATCGTTCTTGNTTTGCTGACCGTAGACCACCAAGGTGACGGCCGAACCGACCAAGACCAGCAACACAGGGACAGCGATGACCAATGCAAGGTCTTGAAGCAATGACCCGTCGCTTTGTCCACTGGCCACAGGATTNCGAATCGTACCGTCAGGGTCGGCCACGCCGATCATCTCCATGGAGATGATTTTCACTTCGAGCAGCGGACGTCCAGCCGATGAAAAGGGGTTGTCGAGGTCGGTGCCTGTCGGCTCGTCGGTCGTCGGCACTTCAGCGATGGCTCGGATGTGGGCCATGCCGTCCCTGACAATGCCAAAGGTCGCATAGCCCTCGTCGTCACGGTTCTCAGGGTCAAGACCGTGGGCTTCGGTCTCTGCGATGTACCACTGAGAATCTGCCGAATCTGGGTCGGCGCTGCGCGCCATACCAATGGCACCGTCAACGTGGGACAAGTTCTCGTCGTGTTCCAACGGGATGGTCTCACCGGTTCCACCGCTGCCACACGATGGGTTGGTGGCCGGGTAAAGGCCGATGGTTTTGCAGGTAGGGTCGCCGGATTGCGTCACGAAATCGTTGATGACCCGATGAAAGAACACGCCATCGTAAAGACCCGATTCCACATGAGCGATCATGTTGTTCGTGGTGATGGGCGCCCATTGTTCGAACAACTCAATGATGATCGTACCCTCTTCTTGTGGGGTGATCAAACTTGTTTGATAGGAGACGTTCATGGCGATGACGGCGTTGCCGGTGTAGGACGACATCATTTGTGGGCGAGACTCGTTGACGACGGGACGGTCGGTCCATTCAGCAGGGTCGAGGCCGACGCTTCGCCAAAGAGGTTCGTCATCTTGAACGCTCAGCGAGGCCGTTGATGTCCACGGTAAGAACACCAATAGCAACACCAAAGCGGCTGTTCGGCAATGGCGACGCATGGTTGGGGATGGACCTCACCCCCATGAAAACTACGGCGGCGCGGGGAAATGAACGCCAACACCAAAAAGGAGGGAAGGGAGGCCACGGCATGGACGAACAATCGACCTTCATGCCCGACTTGACGCTTGGCTACGGACTCTTCCTCGTGGTGTGGGGCGTCGCCGTTTCTGTGCTTTCCGACTCGCAGTCGGTCACCTCCTACTTCCCAAGTTTGCTCGGTTTGCCGCTTGCCCTGTCGGGCTGGATGGCCAAGTCCAACCCTGAAAAGCGCAAGTTGTGGATGCATGTCGCCGTGACGTTCGGCCTGCTGTGTGCCCTTGGCGGCACCCGTTTCTTCATGGTCATGGGCGACGGAATCAACTATGCCAGCGGCTCGATGCTGATGCTCTTCCTCACCGGCTCAGCCTACACGGGCCTGTGTGTGCGCTCGTTCATCGAAGCACGGAAAGCAGGTCAGTGAAGCGTCAGCCTCATGACGGAGTGGACCGTCCACGCTTCATGGCCGAGGCGACCTCCGATGCGGAAGTTGAACTCAAAACTTCTGAAGGCCATGCACAACGACAGTTGAACCTCTCAACAGCCGCCACCGTCGCCGTCTCCATCGTGTTCCTCTTGGTGGCCATGAACATCGGTCCCTCTGCAACCGATTCTGATGACGATGCTGCCTCATTTTCCGGAGATTGGTGGGATACGCCGCTTCAGATGCGCCACACGATGGATTTGCCCATGGATACACTCCGCGCCCAGCTCCCCGTCAACGGGACCTACGAAGCCCTTCCCTACGAGGAACACTTCGTGGAAGTGGAGTTGCCAGCCAGCGAACAAGATGCAGGGTTCCCTGGACCGGCATTGATGCACGTGGCGTTGTGGCTTCCCGATGTGCCCGAAGGCACGAAGATCCCCGTCATCATGACCATCCACCCCTACTACGACTTTGGTGGTGAAGGCGTTGCTGGTGACGATTCTGCACCGAACACCGTACCCGACGGTGGTGTGGGCAAGTGGGTCTACGACACCTTCGTGCCCCATGGTTATGCGTTGGCACAAGCCTCGACCTTTGGCACGGGTCAATCGACCCACTGCCAAGACGTCAAGGGGCTGGGCGAGCAAACGGGCATCCAAGCCGTCGTCGACTGGCTGGGCGAACAAGAATGGTCCAACGGCAATGTGGGCTTGATGGGCAAATCCTACGCGGGCACCACCAACTGGGAAGCGGCGCAACAACCCTCGCCCTACCTCAAGACCATCGTGCCCATTTCGGGCTCGATCGGTGTCCAAGAAATGTTCTATAGAAACGGTTCTTCAGAGTCGAGAGCCATGCTTTATGACGCGCTCTATGAAGGCGCCACAGCCGACCCAGGAACCGACGACATGCGCATGTGCAGCGACGATGTGATCGGCCCACTCAACCCGCTCACGACCTGGGCTGGAGCAGAATTTGGCGGTGCAGAGTGGAACGATTACTGGGACGAGCGACGCCATCTTCCAGATGTGCTTGCCAATTACAAAGGAAGCGTCTACCTCGTGTGGGGGATGCAAGATTGGAACGTCGACCCTTACCACGCCTTCCCGACCTACCAGCTGATGCGGGACGCTGGGATCAACGCTCGGGCCATCGCTGGTCAATGGGCTCACAATTATCCCGACCAGCCGGATAGGCACAGCGAAATGGGGAGCGGCTACGGTGCAGAAGCCTACCCCAACATGAGCCGAATGGACTGGGCGGTCGAACTTTATGGCTGGTTCAATTACTACCTCAAGGACATCGGTGAAGAGCCTGAGCCAATGGTGCAAATCCAAACGCATGATGGAAAATGGCACGNGGANGAAACNTGGCCGCCNGCNGACATGGAATGGTGGNCNGTCCCGCTNGACNGNGNNGANGGCACGGGNGGNACGGTNAACNNGCAANAGCCAACNNNCGTTTCACNCTNCCNNCNCTCGANNAAGACANNCACATNTCGGGNATGCCNACCCTNCACCTCNCGGTNAACACGCTNGCNTGCAACGGNGGCCAANTCTTNGCNACCATGTACGCNGANGGNCTNCGNGTNGGCCACGCNACCATGGATGTGCGCTANCGNGACGGGGGCTACGANGCCAAACCNGCNGCNCCNNTNTCNGCNTACACGATGCTGATGGAATTCAANCCNATGGANGTTGANNTGAACGCNGGNNCNGTNATCGAAGTGGTGCTNACCGAATCGGGCGAGGANTACCTNCCNAGNCCTTGCGCTGCNGTNGGNCTNNNNGTNAANTTCGACGCNTCNTCCACNCTNAGNNTNCCGCTCATCGACCGNCCNGANAACGACGACCGCTGGTTCCTNGCNCCGCCTTGGTGGGAGCAGCAGCCCATNCCNTCCTGAGGNNNNGNNNATGCGNGTGNTGGCNTTNGANGATCACTACGACATCGAAGCCCTGCTTCTGGCNGGCGGCNTTGANGTCGACCAACTGGTGCTTGAACAGCGGTGGAATTCGTCCGACGCCCTCGACCACGTCCGACGCTTTGCACCCGACGTGCTGCTGCTGGACCATTACATGCCGCCAATCAGCGGTCACGAGGTGCTGCGAACCCTTCTCTCTTCGGAGGTTCGACGACCGCCCACCGTCGTCGCCATGTCCAGCGCCTCGGAGAAAAACGACGCCATGGTGGTGCTCGGTGCTGACCGAGGCGTGGTTAAATTTGACCTGGCGTCCCTCGACCTTTGGCCCAAACAAACCCCTCCATGAGCCGGGAACGCGCTTAAGGGCAGAACCGGGAAGGACAACCATGGGCGCCGCATCAACGTCCAAGGGTCAGGACCGGACCCTCGTAACNTTGCTGTGCGCCATGACCATCACCGTGCTCGCCGTGGTGTTCTACGTCGTGGTTGGAATCAATGACATGCTGGGTGATTCGGGTCGTTCGTACCAAACCTCAGCGGTNCCCATGGTCNTCATCGGCGTGTTCCGCTACGCCTGTGCCTACCTCGCNTTCCACACCGTNGTGTTCTGGATGATTCGAAGTCCTGAGCCGGGACGCATGTTCGCGATCCTGCATGAAACNGGGGAAGANACCATGATTCGAACCACGGGGTTNGAACGAATCGGGACCTTCAGCAGTTGGACGCTGATGGTCTTCGGGGTGGCGTTTTTCATCGCAGGAACGGCCACGTGGATGGCCGTGTTCAACCTTGATGTTCCCCCGGTCATGAACACGCTCACGGTGATGTTGATGCCCGTCGCTTACGGCGCTGCGTTCATCACGGCCACCGTGATTCGCTATGTCGTCATCCCCGACGAGATTGCGCAAGAGCGCCCGTTCGGGACGTTCTTCAAGAATTACGAATTGGTCATGCACAACTACACGGCGATTTTATTGGCCCTTGATTTGTTCCTGGTGCAGGCAGAACTTCAGTGGCAGTTCGGCATCTTTCCCATCTTCTTTGGAATCGTCTACGTTTTATTTTCCTACGCTTACGCACGGTTGCCGCGGGGGTACTACATCTACTCCTTCCTTGACCCGCGCATCAACATGGCACCGGTGTACCTCGTGATGCTGCTGTTGGCCTGCTGCCTCTTCTACTTCGGCTTGTGGGGCATGAGCCTGCTCATCCAGTGGAATGCGCTGCTGGGCGGANTGGCCTTGGCGTTCTGGGTCAGCCGAATCGTCCTGTTCCGCCGCCAGGTGAAGGATAACCCCTACGCGTTTCAGTCCTCATCGTAAGGCTGCCACTCGGTTTGACCTTCTTCTCGGTACCACCAGTAGCCGTCCTCGTCCTCAAACCACTCCACGCCGTCTTCGTCGATGGAGTAGCCGTCGTAGTCTTCCTCTTCTTCCTCTTCCACTTCTTGTACGGCGTTGGGGTCAACCATTCCTGATTCTTCGGCGATTCGACGCTTTGCATCGTCCACGTCCGATTCAGCGCCACCGAAAACGCGATTGGTGGTACGAATCTCAGCCTGATGGTCGCCTTGTCGGATGGCGTTGTCCGATTCTTGGTAGAANTCNTCGGTCATTCGNTCNCGGAATTCNTCNAANTCATCTCGTCCAAAACTACCGGTGAATTCGTCACCTTTGGCTCGCATCAAATCGTCGAGGTTGACACGCTTTTCGCGCTTGAGTTCAGGGGCGTCGGGAATATCGCCAGCATAGAAGGCGTCTTCCTCTCCACCCAACTTTCCAAAGACACGGCCTTCTGGATCGGCCTCTTCAATGGCTTCGATGATGAGGTCGTGTTCCTCTTCGTCGATCGATTCTTCCTCATAGGCATCGCCTGCTTGGTCGACCAACGCCTCAAGCTGCGAGGCCAGTTCTTCCTCTTCGTCCTCGAACTGCTCGACGACCTTGTCCACCTGTTTGAGCAAGCGCTCATACGGCGTTCCGGTGATGGCACCGAGGAACCGACCAAAGCCGCCTTTCTTCTTCGCCATGTGGTTCCGTTGTGACGACACTTCTTCAAAGATTGTCCTACGCGTATCTTTTGATGGACGAACCTGTCCTCAAGGCATGGTGGAGGCGTGGTTGGTTGACCTCATGACCACCTACAACCGTGATTCTCATGCGCAACGTGACGGTTACCTCGCTCAACTTCACATGCCCGGTGATGTCTTCCAGTCCCTCGTTTGGTGGGCGCTTCAGGCGTTGCCTGATGAAATTCTCGTGGGCATCGACATCGACGGTCAACGCCCCCATCTCCCAGAGGTTGAAGATTATTTTTCAGGCGATGAAGTGCACAATCGCTTGTTCCAAGGTCAGGGCTACATCGTCAAAGAAGCACACATCGTCAACCGAGGCGATTCCTATTCCGTGCACCACCTGCCCGAGGATTGGACCGACGACATGTTCTCGGCCGACCGAGGTTCGCGAGCCGGTCGGTTCACCCACTGGCTGCACACCCACCCCAACGCTCCTGCCATCCCGAGTGGAGCCGATGCAGATGCAGCGCAAGAAACGGCGGGCATCGACATGATCCTCGGCCTCAGATTTTCCCCCGAAGGCCCTCTACCGTGGTTCGACGATGTTGAAGGAACCCGGCGAACGCTCAAATCCAGCGAGGAAAAGAAACCTCGAAAACGCTCGTTCTTTGCTCGCCACGCGCTTCCTGTGCTCGGTCGGGCTCCAAGCGGTCACGCGATTCACGAAATCCAACTCATCGGCTTCCACAAATCGGGTGTTGGCGTGAACATCGTGTTCATCGACGGGGAAGGCTATCCCTATGGCTGGGACCGTGCGACAGCTCAACTGTCGGCCTGAACCGAAACGAGGGCAGCGTGAAGGCTCTCCAGGCGTTCTGGATTCACCCCGAGATCGCTCTGTCCGAGTCGCGATGCGGAGTACAGGGAGATGGCGGTGTCTTCGCCCTGCGGGACAAATAGGACCACGACATCGTCGGGGAAGCGCCAAAACGGTGTGATGGCGATGCGATGCGAGAAGCGTTCCCCGCCTTGTTCAACGTCTTCATGAACGTCCCGTAACCCGTTGGCTTCGGACCAGTCCAGCCATGCATCCCACACCTCGCTCACGTTGGCTTCGATGACCGTGCTCAAGCCCGCATCCATGCGAACCGACGCATCGGCCGAGATGGAGGCGCAATTCATCGTTTGGTCGGGGCACGAAGGCATGCTGGTGTGGCTGGGAGTCGGAGCGCCAACCAAAATCCAGCCCTGCACCAAAAGCCAAGGTGAAGCAACGAGCAACATCACGAGAAGAACGGACTTGAGACGACGCTGTTCTCCCATGGCGTAAGGCAGGGGGTTCTGCTTCT
>PBUZ01000008.1 GCA_002728035.1 Methanobacteriota archaeon | reverse complement strand
ATGTAGGCCCATTCCGTTCCGTGCTGATGGGTGTACATGGCCGTGTAGGCAGCGCCAATGCCGTTGGCACCGTACGAGAGCGCAGCCCATTCCACGGAGTTGTTGAGGATGAGGGCCACGCGGTCACCGGCCTTCACACCGACGGCAGCGAGTTGCTTACCAACGGCGGTGGCGAGGTCGCCAAACTGGTTGTAGGAAAGGTGGGTTCGAGGCATGCCAGGTGCAGGGATGTAGCCAAAGCAGGGTAGGTCGCCGAAGCGGTCCACGCTGGTCATCAGCATCTGGTACAAAGTTCGGGGGTCGTCGCCTTCGGGCTTCTCCCACTGTCGGTCGTCGGGCTGGCGTTCCCATGCAAGTTCAAAGGGTTCCATGAACATCCATGAGCGCATTGAGCATTTGAACATCTCCCCGTTAAGGNATGAGGACATTTCGGACGTTTTCACGCCAGTCAGCCCCGTCGTTACGGTTCGCNAACGGGCTGGCAGGACTTGGGTGCCAGCAGGTGGTGATCTCGATCTCTCGCCCGTCGCTGGTTATCCCCGGCCCTTTCTTTCCAGCGTTGAATGCCAATCGGGCGCGCTTTTCAGCATATTTTCCAACACCAACGATGCGCGTGACGCCCATGATCCCAACGACCTCACGAAGGTGCTCGTCGCAGGCCTCCAGCACCGGTTCAATCAGCGCCTTGGGAAGGTTATCGGGTGTGATGTTCTGCCCCCGTTCACCCAGCAGCAGCAACGGGCAGTGGTTCACGACGAAGAGTTCGGCGAAGGTTGCTTCGGGTGTGCCGTAGATCTCCTCCATGAGGTTCCACAAGCGTGTTCCTGAGACCTCTTGCCGCTCGAGGTCGAGGCCGACAATGGGTCGCTTGGGATGTGCGTTGGTCGGTGTTTCCAAGGCATGTGGCTGGATGTTCAGGAAGTTCTTCGCCACCTCGGTCGCACCGAAGGGAACGCCCGTTTGCGCCATGCCCCAAGGGCCTGGGTTCATCCCGAGCAGGAGGGTCGTGGCGCCAAGGCCGCCCCACTGCTCAAGGTATTGCTCGTGATGCGGCCAGGCATAATCCAGAGGATTCGTGGCGTGTGCCACGGCGCCAGAGGCCTCCAGCCCAGCCACCGCCTCATCGCAGAATGCTGATAATCTGCGGGCTGCTTCTTTGAGGCGCCTCACACGATCCATATGCCCTGCTGAGGCCGTCACTTGATAGTGCTTACCGGCGGNGAACGTTCAATTATGCAGAGTGAATATTATGTCATTCAAAACGATTAATATCGCCAAAATAAGGTCGAAAATCATCGCTCCATTCAACCTTTGANGTTTGGAACCACCTTTCAATGGNCTGCGATGAAAACGANGTTGGGTCTTTTCGAACGGCTTTTGCTCGCGATGAAACGAGGCTCCAAGCGGTCTTTTTTCCGATGCCCGGAATGGCCTCCAACTGCTTTTCCGTAACGTTGAGCGGGTTCAATCCCACTTCCACACCCGTNATGGAACGGGCTCCGTGGNCGGTGATCATCACGCTGGATTGGGTCTCAAGCGGAATCTTGTANTCCACNCCNACCAAAATCGGGTAGGCTCCNATNTGCCGTCCAAAGGTGATGCCTGCTTTCCCGTGAACCTCGGGTCCACGGTGGAGTTCCGTTTCGTGAACCGGTAGTCGGGTACGCCCGTCATGGGACTCCCAGTGGACGTCGTGAATGATGTGCCCCAGTGGAAACAACTTCTCCAAGAGTGGCTTGTCGATTTCGTCCCTGCACGCGGTTTTGAACGAAGCAAAGGCTNNGGANGGNACNTCTTGGAANCCNTCGCCTTCGACCTGNCGNATGTTGATNCGGCGAAGCAGCAAGCCTTCGCTNCGAATGTCCCGNAGCAANGCCATGTTCATGCCATANGTGGCTTCGGTCTCGCCNTTGAGNCCAGCGATGAAGTTCAGTCCNGGCAGCAGTTTGGGCAAGCCTCGCTCACCCCGNACGTTGCCGTGTTTGTTGATGAGGCGAATCGCCGTCTTGAGTTGGACGGNATCGCAATTGAGCCAGTTGGCTTCGTGAACGCTGGGGTCAGCCGATTCCAAACCAAAGGAGAGCACAGCGCCGTCCGAGAGCGTTTCCACGAGCGTCTTGGTGATCGCTTCTGAAGGCTCAAGATTCTCGGCGATGATGGACGGGTTGCCGTTGTCGGTGTGCAAAATACCGAGCCGCTCGTCTTCTCGAAGCCCGTGAAGCAGTTTGGCAATCGGCTCAGGATTCGGCACGGGGTATTCCAATTCACGGACGCCCTCGGCCATGTAGGTGTAGGTGTCGGTCATCCCACCGAGGCGAACGTGGTGAACGCCAGCGTCGTGGGCGATGCGCACCTCTTCGATGATGTCCTCGGGTGTTCGCCAAATCGGGACGCCTTTCTTCGGCTCAATGCAGAATTTGCATCCTCGTTTGTAGCGCACGCAGCCCTGGTAGACCTCCACTTCGTAGGTCAGTGGCCCTGCCTGCGTTTCGCTTCCGAGGTCGGGATGGTCGATCACCGCTTTGCTCGCAGCACCGGCCTGTGCCCACACCGTCCATTGTTCGGCCGTCCGACGCNGATGCTTCCATTCACCTTTCTCAAGGAAGTGATGAAGGGTGGCGTCGGTGTCCTGGACAGCGAGAAACAGGTTAGGTCGCAGCGGTGTCCAGCCTTGCTGTTTCCATCCTCGAATCGCCCAGCCACCAAACAATGCAGGTGTGCCGTGGGGCAGGCTTCGGATGAGTGCTTGTGTTTCCTTGAGGGAAATGGGTGTGCCGCGCAGGTATTTTCCAGGGACCACCGCGCCAGCAATACAAACCACGCCGAGGCAATCCTTCAGGCGCCTGGCGATGGATTCAGGGTCGGTCTTGAGGGCTTGGCGGTAGCGGTCAACGGTCAGGTACTCGTAGTCCAATCCAGCCGCTTCCATGACACCACATACATAGCGAACATGAAAGCCAATGTAAGGGGGAACACCAAACGCAGCAGGCTCGTCCTCGTAGCCGTCCAAAACCAACCAGCGTGGCTCGGACGAT
Organism: Methanobacteriota archaeon; assembly: GCA_002728035.1. GTDB lineage: Archaea > Thermoplasmatota > Poseidoniia > Poseidoniales > Poseidoniaceae > Poseidonia. Next base: position 18,682 of record PBUZ01000008.1, on the reverse strand, counting down.
TCAACCATGGCTCAAGGGGCAGGGGTGCCGCCTTCAATCCTTCTTCGGACGGGGGCGTCGCTTGCGCTTCTTACCGCCTTCACCTTCTTCCCGAAGGGCTTGGAGTTCTCGGGCAGATTTTCCACCGCCATCGCGATTGCCGCCTCGGCCACCGCCCTTACCACCCTTGGCATTGGCGATATCGACCTTGATCGTTCGGCCACCAACCTCGCTNTTGTTGAGGGCAGTCACCACTGCATCGCCCTTGTCCTTTTCAGCGATGAAGACGAAGCCGAAGCCCTTGGCCTTGCCACCGGGTCCGGTGGCGAGGATGACTTCGTTGACCGTTGCGTGAGCAGCNACCATCTCCTTGAGCTGGTCTTGCGTGGCTGAGAAGGGCAGATTTCCGATGTAGAGTTTGAGGCCTTCGGGCTCTTTTCTCTCCTTCCTGCCGCCTTTCTTCTTGTCGTCATCGGCGTCTCGCACGCCGATGCGTCGTCCGTTGATTCGGTGGCCATCAAGGGCCTTCGTGGCCGCTTCAGCCATGGATTTTTCAGCATACGTGACGAAGCCGAAGCCTCGGTTCACGCCCGCATCGTCGGTCAGGACCACACAATCGGTCATGTCGCCGTGGGACTTGAACAGTTCACGCAGTTCCTCGGTGCCGACTTCACGGGGAAGGCCGCCGACAAAGAGACGTGTGCCGGGTGCAGCCCGCTGTCGTCCGCCGCCACGGCCGCCGCCTTGGCCTTCGAAACGGAAGTAGGTACGTTCTCGTCCATCTTCACGAACATCGGCTGCGATGAAGGTCGCTCGGCCAGCAGGACCTTTGGCAAACATGGCTTCAGCAGCAGCGCCCCATCGCTTGCCAGCGTTGTTGAGGGCACTTGCACCTTGGTCGAGTTCAGCCCATCCGGCACCGTAGTTGTCGGCCAACGCTCGGTAGGACTGGTGGCCACAGGTGGGGCATTGCACGTTCCAGTCACCGTCGAGGTGCGGTTGGAGCGTGTCGCCGCAGGGAGGGCAAATCGCATGGAGGACGCCACAGTCATCACGCTCTCGGAAGTCGAGGCGAACAACGGGTTCGACTTCTTTGATGACGGCACGACAGACATCGCGTCGACGCAGAGCATCGGACGTTTGGTGCATGAATCGGTCAACGAGGCCGGTGACAAAGAATTGGCCGTAGAGGTGTTGAGGTTGAATGGAACCAGGCTTGCCTTCGATGCACAGGATCATGGCTTCGCCATTTTTTTCGTTGAGTTTCACGACTTCACAAAGCACGGTATCGCCAACCACGGGTGCAACGATCGATTTGGAAGGGGTGACGCTGATGGAACCGCCGCTGGTGTCGACGTATCCAACGACGGTTGAGATGATGTTGCCGTCGGCCACTGCCGTGCCTTCTCCTTGTTCGTGCTCGCCCTCTTTGGCGATGATGCTTCCNGGGGTGACGAGGCTCGCCGTCATGTTTCTCATTCCTTNTTGCAGGCATGGCCCGAGNTGGGTCGCACACCGTTCGCTNATNNGAGGCGAGGGTTCCTTCCTTTTGAACCCCCCTTATGGCCTATGCATCGTCTTCGGTCGCCAATCGAGCATCTCCCTCACGATGAAAGCGAAGGCACTGAACATCTGCGACGCCTTTCCGCTGTTGGTGATGAGCATACGTCGCAGGCAAGCGGAATTCGGTTCTCATGACCGTCTCTACCGCCCATCCAAGATGACGTCCAAATGCTTCGAGATGGGTTGCATGGTCGCTGTGGAGAAGGTGAACGGACGTCGCTTCGCTTCCCAATGCCGCTTCAAGGAACGGGCGGTCTGCTTTCCCTTGCTGTACGCCCCAAGGCGGATTCATGACCACCACCTCCACGCCATCAAGGGCGACTTCATCCACGCCCACCCGTGCTTCTACCACTTCTGCTTTTGATTGAAGGTCCTGGTCGAGGGATGCAAGGTTGCTTCGTAATGCTTCCAATGTCGCACGATGGCATTCGACAAAGACGACGCGTTCAGCACCCAACAACAAGCACGCGATACCGAGTATACCGTTTCCAGCACCGAGGTCAGCGACGGTCTTTCCTTCCACATGGTCAAGTTGATCCACAGCCATCATCCAATACGCAGCGAGATCACCTTCGGTGGCGTATTGCTCAAGATTCACGTCCGTTTGAGGATGGGGGACAAGTTTGGACAACGCCATCGCCAAGTGCTTGGGGCGCATTCCGTTCACCAGCGTCGCTGCTGATACGGGTTTCCTTGCGGCTGCTGCGCCTGCATTTGCAAACGAATGCTATGGATCTGCTGGGCCTCGATGCGGAGGCGTTGGAGCAATTGTTCTCCAGGCTGCTGGTTGCCACAGAAACGACAGAAGCGAGTGCCATCAGGATGNTGTTGGCCGCAGTTGATGCAGAATCCCATGGTGCTCCCTCAAGTNGATGTGGTGGGTCGTTTGTCTTGAATCTTCTCAACCCATGGCCGTCATTTGTAGCAAGATGGGCCATGACTCCAATCCTTCAGCAACGCAGCGCTCGTTGAGGTCTTCCCAGCGTGGATCATCCATGAATTCGGAGGGCTCCACGCCTGCGTCGATGAGTTCTTGGAAAAAGGCTCGAACTTCCTTTTCAAGCTCCGAAATTTCTTCTTCCTCCTCCACCACTTCAGGCAGTTCAACGTTCTCTGCTGGGGTCTCTTCACCCGTGGCCGGTGCGATTGGTTCAGGGTTGGCTGTTGGAAGCGGTACAGGGACCTCGACCTCGGGTTGGCTCGGTTTGGATGATGGGGGCAAGGGGACAGACGCAGCTTCGTCTTCAACGGGTGGTGCAGGCTCCTCTGTTGCAGCAGGGGCAGGCTCTTCCTCAGGAGCGGGCTCAGCCTCGGGCTCGGCTGGCGCTGCTGGGGGCGCCGTTGGCTGAGGCTCAGGTTGCGGAACCGGCTTTTCCAAACGGCCCACACCCAACACTTCCGCTTGCTGCCGTGCCATTTCTGCGGCGGCACGTCGGGGCAGGCTGACGAAGCATTTTCCGGGCAGTGATTCTGGAGGGAACGGGAGGAAGTAACGCTCCAAGGCGGGAAGGGATGGGTGGCGGAAACACAGCGTTTGGTAGGCTTCAAACGGTCGTTGGGTGGGAAGTCCAACCGAGAACGGNGTGGGGGCAAGTTCGACGGTGCTGCGCAACCACCCTTCGTTGTTNACCAACTGTTGCATCCATGGCCCCATGTCCGCTGTGGCGATGTTGACGAATTGGAAGGAGGCNGCACGAGGCTCAAAGCCCTGTTCGCTCAACAAATGNGCTTCTGCTCGCGGACGATGGAACGCCGCCATCACCGGCTGNCCGTGNTCAANCATNTCGCCGTGCAACTCCATCATTTTGCGCTCTTTGCGGGGGCAAAGCAGGAGGATCGTCATGCGTGTGGCCATAGGGTCCCAAATTTCGCCCCACCGCTCAATCGCTTCCGTGGTCAATTGGCCGATGGTCATGTCAGGAATCATCGCTGTTATACCCATGGCGGCACCGTTGACGAGGAGGGTGTTCCAACCTTTTACCCTGCGGTTCGCTGGTCATGGCTCAGGCCAACTCTTCGGAAACGGCNAGTTCAGCAAGATAGACCAAGCCACCTGCAGCGCCTCTGAGGGTGTTGTGGGAATACGCCTCAAATTGAACGGTGAAGGGCGTTGGACAGGAAAGGTTGGCNACGGTGATGGCCATTCCCGCTTTGAGGTCGAAGGCAGGGTCGGGGTGCAACGGATTGCCTTCTCCGTCAGCGTAGAGGTCCCGTTCCACGTTGATTTTATCCTTCATCATCAACGGTTGATGGGGGCTGCTCGGAAGATGATGGAATCGATGCTCTTCCGACCANTNCTTGAGGCAGGACACGGCTTGTTCAACGGTGGCTTCACGCTTGAGGGTGGCGGTCACGTACACGTGGTGCCCGTCTTCTCGCATGACGCGAGCACAGGTCAACGCCGCCTCACCGCCCCAGTCGAGAACATGGCGGAATTCTGCCTCTGTTTTTTCCGCTTCCCCTGGGATTTCCGCAGCGACGTCACCTCGCTCCAAAGCGTCGTTCATGTAAGCAAACCCTCCTCCAGAAAGCCCTTGTTCGCTGCGCATCTCAAAAGCGGCGATGCCGAAGGAGGCTTCCAAGGCGGCACAAGGCAACACCAACGGCAACAGCGTGCAGTTGGTTGCACAGGCATGCGTCAGNGGAGCCTTGAGGGCGTCAGCGTTCACCTCAGGGATCACCAAGGGNACGCCGGGNTGGCGGCGAAAGGCACTGGCGTTAGANAACACCGTGATGCCAGCGTTTGACCACATCGGTTCCAACGCTTTTGCTTCCTCTGCAGGAAGTNCAGAAAAAGCCACGGTGACGCCTTCCCTTGCAAGCGTTTGGGCAGTAGCAGGGTCGGCGATATCACCCACGGTCAACGCTGGAAGTTCGGGTCGGTCTTCGGGAAGCCCCCATGGGACCTTGTCCAAGCCTTGGCCAACGTATCGCGGCGAGCCCACCACCGCAGCGAGTTCAAACCACGGGTGGTGTGCGAGCCGCTGCTGGAGGCGCTGAGCGACCAAACCCCCTGCGCCCATCACCACGGCTTTGCGGCGTTGCATGCCTGTCGCACAGGAGGTCTGGCTTTGAGTTCTTGGCTCACTTCACAACAGCGGATTGGGAAGGATTCGGCGCGTGATGAGTTTCCTCAAAATGGCCCACCCGTCAGCTGTTGACCCCAATTTTGCTTCGCCAAGGCGCGTGCGGTAACTGATGGGGACGAAGCCAAAAGGAATGGACCGATGAACCATACTGGCGAACATTTCCGCTTCAATTTCGAACGACCGACTGTTGAGCATCAGGGTCTCAATCGCCGTGCGATGAAACGCCCAATAGCCCGAGCATACATCGGAGGTGGTGACGCCAAACAAGGCTGTTGCAAACCACGTGAGGAGGTGGTTTCCGACATAGTTCATCCGTGTCATTGAATCCGGTGCGATGTCGCCGTTCAATCGGTCACCGACGACCACGTCATGGTTGGTCAGCGCCTTCAGAAGTCGTGTCATTTCGGCGGGATTGTAGGTGCCATCAGCATCCAGCATCACCACGGCATCAGCCTCAAGCGCCAACGCTTCGCGAAAACCGTGACGGATGGCACTGCCCTTTCCAAAGTCATCTTGGTCGACAAAGAGCACGCCGTGGGAAGCAGCAACCGTTTCGGTTTCGTCTGTGCTGTGCCCGTCCATGACCAACACCGTGGTGGTGTAACCCATTGCCTCCAAGCGGTCGTACGGGAGGCGCTCCAGCACCCAAGCAAGCCCGAGGGCTTCGTTGAGCACAGGAAGCATCACGACCAGGTGCTGCATGACGGGAGGCTGTCGGCTCTCACACATGGTATTTGCTCATGTCTCAAGCGTGCCATTCCAGCCACTGCAATTTCACCCCGGTGCTGTCCAGCAACACGTTGTCCCTTCCCGAGAGGCCCATGGGATTGATCCAACGTTGGGGCTCATCTCGCTTCCAAGTCAATTCCACCGACGCCAGCGAAGCATCGTCTTCGAGCGAGAAGCAGGCTTGGTGGTAGCCCGCATCGGTTCTCAGGCCATGAAACGGTTGCTCAAGGCCGGTTGCGGATTGGAGGTAGAGCCCCTCCAAGGTACCGACGACCTCGTAGACTAGGCACATCTTCCTCGCTCCAGCAGGTTGTTCAAGCGTCAGCAGGCCTTCGGTTCCTTCAGCCAGGAAGGGTCGGTCTTCTCCCAACTGAAGGGGGTCTCGGAATTTGTGGTTCCTCCAAGGGTCCATTCGTGTGACACAGGCATCGCAGTCTTCCTCGTCGATGCCCGAGAGCGTTGCGGTCTTGGCATCACCAAGTGGCTTCAATTCCCACAATTTAGCGCCATCACTTTCCACCAAGGGTTGCCAATAAGGCGAGCTGGCCAGCGTCCACTGCATCGTGCCCAACGGCGATGTGAGGGCGTGGAGCATGCTGTGTTCCTCGAAATAGGTGATGTTGTCGGCAAAGATGGCGGCTGTTGCTCTGCTTTGCTCACTTGCGGTGAGGTGGACGAGGCCGAGGGTGGGAATGGATGTCGTCTGCACATCAGCAGGTGCATCCCACACATAGCCCCAATGCATGTTTTCGGTGTAAACAGAACCTTGTATGTCGTTGAGCGCTTGACGCAATTCCAAATCTCCTGGTGAAACGGCCAACAACTCATCGTGCTCTGATAGGGTGAAGGCAACGCTCTGTGCTGCGATGGCGCCCATCACCACCAAGGCCGCCAATCCAACGCCAACGGGTTGGGGGATGCTCCATGTTGGTTGGTTTGCATCGGTGTGATGCGGTGTCAATTCTGTACCACTTGACCACCACAACGCGACCAACACGGCAAGGGGGACATGGAAGGCATGGAGGGCCATTGAATACAGCGTGTAGGACAGCAACGAGAGGACAGGAATGTGTTGCAATCCCTCAATGAGGTGAACCAAACTGAGCAACCATAGCATGGCAAACCACGTCACCAAGATACGCCCTTCGAGCGTCTTTCGTAGTGAAGTGGCTGCGAAGGTAGCAACGAACAACAACGGCCCGTTGTAGACGAGCATGGGCTTGCCGCCTTGCCAACCGTACTCTGAAAAGACCGCCTCGTCAAACAGACGAGGTGCAATCACGATCAGTGCAAGCGAAAAACCGACGGTGATGAACGCAGAGGTGATGTAGGCGAATTTTTGTGCCAGAGCACGGTGCTCCTCGTTCTCCAAGGTGATGCCATGCAAGACGTGACTGAGCATCAGCAAGGCGAGGTAAATCGCCCCTGTCGGGTGGGTTAATCCAACGCAAACGAGTGCAATGCAGAGCCCGAGGGTGTGGAGTTTTTGCCGTTGTTCAACCGGACGGAACAACACCAAGATACCCACCACCATGCCCAATTGACTCGCTACGCTGGGGTAGCCCGAATCGAAGGTCTTTGCAAACAGGCCGATGCCAAGGCCCATCGCCAGCATGGCGTACCCTCCCGCCCCGTGACGGTCCAGCGCACCCATCATGCCCAACAAGAGAACGAACAGGGTGTAGTGGCCGAGGTGAAAGACAGCGATTCCTGCGTTGAGTCCAGCACTTGCCCCCAGCCACCCCGCCAAGGACGGGAACGCTGGCGGGTAGGTCCAGAAGCCCTCGTTGGTTCCTGAGAGCACCAGTTCATTTTCCAGCATCATTTGTTGGGTCAACATGGCGAACCCGATCCAGTCCACGCCAAACGGCAGCGATTGCAAAAGTGGGCTGAGCAAGGCGGTGCAAGCAACGAGGATGCCCAGCATGAACAACGGCATGGAACGACGCTCTTGAAACGCCAACTGCGTTTCTGCTTCTTTGCTCAGGGAGGGGGCATCGGTTTCCTCTGAAACTTCACCGTGCATGGCTGCTTCAAGGAGTTGCCATCGGCTTCGTTTCGCCAAGACTTCGTGCCGTGTGTTGATGAGTCGATAAGCAGCTCCGTTCACCATCAAGACACACAACCACACCACCAGCGGCGTCCACACGCCCAACACCAAGAGGGCGCCGTTGATGCCGTACAGCAACAACAGGCCAAGGGCTGGTGCCAACAAGGCTTTGCGCAATCGGTCGCCAGTGCCGTCGAGGACAGAGGCCAGTGCCCAACCCGGCAACATACTCGTCGCCAGAAGAAAGGCGGCGGTGGTGAGCATGGAGTTCCCGCAGCGCTGGCATGTTTTCATGCTTCGCCGAAACCTCAAGTAGAATTGTCCATCTCCAAAGGACATGACCCCCATGGGCGAGAGCGGTTTCCACCCCACGGTCGTTTTCGACGGGCCGTATTGGGTGCACGACTTTTCTCGACCTTCCTCCGAGGACTGGGTTGCACCCTATACGTACTCCGTGGGCAGGTATGATGAACACCGTCCACAGATGTACACCACGCCGTTGTTTGGGGGGGTAAGAGACCATCACGTCGGGCTTGATTTGGGAGCACCTGTGAACACCCCTGTTCATGCTTTTGCTTCGGGTGAAGTGGTGACTGTGGCCGTCAACGACGAGGACGGCTCGTACGGACCTACGCTGATCACAAAGCATACATTGGCGCTTCCTGCACGTCCAGGAGCGGCCCCTTCTGGTGAAGAACGGACGTTTTGGGTGCTGTATGGGCACCTCAGTTTGGAAAGCATTCACCACTGGTCAAAGGGTGACCGATTTGAGGCTGGGGCGATTCTTGCAAGGCTTGGCTCCGAGGATGAAAACGGAGGGTGGCCGCCGCATGTCCACGTTCAACTTTCCAACCACGCGCCTGTTGACGGCGATTTACCAGGCGTGGTTGCGGCAGAAGATCGAGAAACGGCTCTCGAGATTTACCCCGACCCGCGTCTCGTTTGTGGGCCGCTTTACTGAACGCTGTTGAGGTGCGCTTTCAGGGCGATGATGGGCGCGATCGCAGCAGGGTCTTTTCCATGAAGCAAGGCAAGGGCGGTTGAAAGCCAATCCATCACCAAGCAGTGGTAAAGCAAGCACTCGAGCAACGATTCACCTTCGCCCGTCAGGTTCCATGCCGTTTCGGTTGACGCGTGGGCCACCATCCAGTCCAACCGTTGCTTCACTCGGGGGTGCATGCCCGGCCATGTGAGCAAGAGCAATGCCTGTTCGCCAGCCAACGGGTCGCCATCGGGACCAACGCCTCCCCATGCGACGCTTTCGTTGTGGTTCATTTCAGGGACGATGCCGATACGAACAAAGCGCCCAGCATTTTCGTTCATCTGGTTCTTGAATCGGTTAAGGGCCGGTGCCAATTCGGTTGGACCTGCTACGGCCATGGGTCGTTCGACCAAGGACGCTGCCAGCATCGCGATGTCGCCCTCGGGATGGGCGACGATGTCGAAATGACCATTGATAGCGTCAAGACGGTCAAACATGTCGTTCCGTGCTGCTTCATCCATGGGCGGTGTGAGGCCCAAGTGTTCGAGGCATGCGAGTTGACGAGAGAAAATATGTCCAAAGGCTGTTCGAGGAGGTTGGCCCCCAACGGTGGGAATGAGATAACAACGTTCGGAAAGTTCGGGTAATCCAGCGAGCAGTCCTCCCGTTGCGATCACGATGACGGTCGCTTCCTTCTTGATGGCCTCTTCGGCAGCGGCCACCGTTTCTTCGGTGTTCCCGCTGTGGCTGGTTGCAACCACGAGCCATGTCGCATCAAACCATGCAGGCAACGTATAATCGCGTTGAACGACCACCGGGCAATACCCTTGCTGGTTGGTGAGTGCTGCCAGAAAATCACCCCCTGCAGCACTTCCGCCCATGCCCAAACAGAGGACGCCGCCCCAAGGGGCGCGACGCAGGTCGTTGAGCCATGGAAAACGCTCTGGATTCACCGCTTCGTATCCGCCTCGTAAATCATCAACAAAGGTACGAATAAAGCCACAGACGCCCTCCGAGTCCAGTTGTTCTACCAAGTCAATGAGTGTGGGTTCGTGCACGTCTTCCTCGTGTTCCATCATGCTCCCTCCGTGGATTCGCTTTTGTCCACCGCCATATGAGGCAATCCCATCCATTCATCGTCATACCTGACGAGAAGACCNTTTCTTCCGGGTTGGTGGTCGTAAGGCAGGCGAACCGATGCCATTGACCACGTGTTNGGGTCGAGAAATTCACCCACCGAAGTGTCTTCGGTGACGAATTCAACCTCAAGCAATTCATGCTTCTGTGCGATGACTTTGGCGGATTCAAGGTCTCGCCATGTGGCGCCGGTTCGTTCGTGTCGGTCCACACGTTCCATGATGGCACCGTCCTTTGTCCAAGCAGAAGGCCGCCATACTTGGTTTCGCCAATGAACGACATCACCGATTTCGTAACCGGGCTTTCGGTAGAGCAACGTCAATCGTGTCACATCNACGCCGTCCTTGCGTCCCACGGTNGAATTGGTTTCGACGACCATGCCNCCGTATTCGGNGATGAGGTGNCGNCCCCATGCCCTTGCCAAACCTTTGCTGCCGAGCACGACATCGTAACCTCCGGTGACGGGACCTTCGTTGGTGATGAAAAACATCGGGTCGTCGGAGAGTTTGTCCAGCACATCGTCCAAAGTGGCCCGCAGGCGTTGAAATTCTTCTTCGGAGAGACGTCGGGCGGTTGAACGAAGTTGCACGGTGGCTTCGAAGTAATTGCCTGCACGTCGGGTGCACGTCAAGCAAACGCCGTTGGCCATTCGAGCCCTCATCGTGTGTTCTTCTTGGAAAAGCAGGTCGTCAATGACGCCCTCGAGTTGGATGTGAAGCAGGGTGTGACGGTCGGAAACGGTGACCGGTTCCATGGCGAGTTGAATGTCTTCAGCACGTTCGTGGACGGTCAGATTTCGATGCAACAATTCATCCCAAACTTCGGCTTCTGTGGTGTTTTCCCACTTGCCTTCGATCTCGACGATGCCACAACGCGCGCATCGTACCCACGGAACATTTTCTGGAACCTTTGCCAAAACGGTTCGAGCACGCAAACACGGCTCGCACATGCGGTCTCCAAAGAGCGGGGGGTCCGCTCCACAGACCAAGCAAAACTCTCCACCGAGATGATTTTTCATGCTCCTCACTCACCCGCTCACGGCGATGACCTTTGAAAGTGTGCGCCGCTTTGGCCCTCACTCGTCTGTTTTTTCGTCCGTAGCGACCTCGTCACCGCTCGGCAAGGCCGTTTCAAGGGCTTGGAGCCGTGCTTCAAGCCGCTGGCTTCGCGCAACGACCGTATAGGTCCACAAGGCAATGCCCACAAGCATGCCAAAATAGCCAATGGCGAGGTACGTCATCCCTTCCATGTCATGCCCCCTTGTCGGCGATGCGCTGCAATTTTTCAAGGCGTTGCTCGAGTGAAGTCACGTGCATCGAGGCCTGGATGTGGCCAATGATGAACACGGTGAACGACAGGGCAGACAGTGCCAATAACAGCCCCATGTCACCGTTGATGGAACCTCCATCTCCTGTGGCCACAACAGGGCCTGGATGACGTATGGTCCAAATTCGCGTGGCGATGTAGGTGATCGGCACCAACACAAATCCGTACAGCCCAAAGGCGGCAAAGGTGTCACGCGTTTCCACGCCATCGGGTTGACTGTTTCGACCGAGGACCACGTAAGTGGCCAGCAAGGTCAACAACCCAAAGGAATTCAGACGGACATCGCTCCAATCCCACGGCGTCCCCCATTCTGCAGCCCCCCATACACAGCCCGACCAAACGGTCATCAGGCCGGTTGCAAGGCCGGCTTCGGACCCTGCAACATGCAAACGCCACATCGTTTCTGAACGCTTAAACAACCAACCTGCGGAGCCGAGAAACAGGGCGCCAAACGCAATGAATGCCGCCCAAGCCGCAGGGACATGCCAGTAAAACAGACGTTGAGCAGCGGGTGATTCGAAGGCCTCGATGGATACACTTGGCGCCCACAAAAAGGCGAGCAACAAGCAGGAACCGATGCCAAGAAACCCGACGAACAACAAGGGGTTGCCCGACCTCATGACCGTGGGTCAAGGGGGCCCTCCTTGAACTTGGTGTTGTCATCGTGTGAGGAAGTCGATTAACAACGCGTAGGGAAGAATGAGCACCGGCGTGAGCAAACCCACGAACACAGCACGGGGCCGAGCAAGACGCTGCGTGGACAATTGAGCCCAGCGAACACCGTGCCAAACACACCAGCAAAGCAAGGAACCGATCACGATGTGCGTGAGGTTGAGCGACGCTTGAAGACCAAGGATGGTCATGACGGTGATGGCTGCGCCGATGAACAACGGCAGCCAGCCCGCATGAGGCACACCGCCGCCAACCGCTCGCCACCACGCATTGCTTCGCTCTTCTTGTGTGGCGGCAACCAACGCCTCTCCACACAATCCCGCCGCGAGCGCAGGTGCAAGCACCATGCCAAGTTGTTGCATCGGGTTGAGTGCGCTCATGAATTCACCCAGCGAAAGCAAGACGCCCAATGTAAGCAAAGCCGCCATGGCGTTTTGATTGAGCCAAAGCATGGTACGGCGATGTACACGGAGACCAAACGAGGAGGGGGAAACGACCTTCGACGAACGGCGTTCCACTGCCGTAGGAACGGGTGCTTCGGCCGCTTGATGAGGTGTCGTGCTCGATGTGGCTATGTCGTGATGCGCGGTGGCGATGGCCAACAAGCGTTGGTCATGGGTGCAGACCACCAAGCCGTGGCCGAGGAGTCGAAGTTCGGTGAGCCAACCGCACAAGGCATCCACGGCAGCATCGTCGAGGCCAGCAGCGGGCTCGTCGAGCAGTACCAACGCAGGTTGGTCGCTGGCAAAGGCTGGGAGCAAACCCGCCAAGACGGCCACCTTTCTCGCTTGGCCCTGAGATAGATTGGTGACGAGGTCGTGTTGGCGATGGCTGAGTGCAAAACCGTCAAGGAAGCGAGTGAAATCTATCGCAACCCCTCGCATCGAGCAGGAAAGTTCGAGATGTTCTGATACGATTTCACTTCCGAGCATGCCGTTTTTCTGCAGGGTCAGTCCAATGGAAACCGGGCTACTGCGTCGTCGTCCTTCCGCGTCAAGCACTTCAACATCGCCATGTCGGACTGTACCGCGTTCCAAGGGAAGCAGTCCGACGGCCGTTTCCAAAAGGGTTGATTTTCCAGAACCGTTGGACCCTACCAGCGCCACCAATTCGCCTGCATTGACCTCGAAGGTGTGGTCGTTGAGCACCGCACGCATGCCTCGCCGCACCTCAACGCCGTTCAAGGCAAGCAGCGGAGCTCCCATACGACGGGGACAAAGGCGCCCAGCAAGAACCCTCCTGTCGGATTTTTGAGCCTCAATAACTCCATAGGGGGCGGCCGCAAGGGAGCCCTATGCCCTTTGCCCTGTCGTTGTTCAACGGGGCCGAGTTGATGTTGCTGGGCCTCTGGGTCGTTGCAGTATTGGCACCGATGATCTATGCGATACGTTCGGGTACATCGCTCGCGATGGGCATCACGGTCAGCGTGCTTCTTGGCGCCGTGGTTCAAGTCCTTTGGTCGATGATGTCCGCTTGGGGATTGGTGCACTATTGGGTCTGGAGCGATGTGGTCTTGGTGCCCGTTCGGGCAAAGGAACCGACGTTTTGGCACACGCTGATCACGGCAGGCTTTCTGCACAGCCAAGGCGACATGATGCACGTGTTGGGCAACGTGGTGATTTTGGCCTTGGTCGGCGTTCCACTGGAACAACGCTTGGGCACCAAACGATTCGCAGTCATTTACTTCATTGGTTTACTCGGTGGGTCGTTGGGGTGGGTGGTGTTCAACCACGATTCCTACACGCCAGCGTTGGGCGCCTCAGGCGCTGCGTTTGGGTTGTTGGGGGCGTACTTGGCTGGATGGCCGAAGGATGAGATCCCATTCCCTCTCCTCCTGATTCGACCATGGCCCGTGGTGTTCATCGCTTTGTTGTACTTTGGTCTGGAATTGATTCGGGCCTTTGCTACCATGGAGTCGGGTGTTTCGAGCGGGATTGCACACATGGCCCACATCGGGGGTTTTGTTGCCGCCTATGCTTTGCTTCCTTTGGTGGCAAGAGGTGGACCGGTACCGTTGGGTATCTTGGATGGAGGCCCAAGCCAAGGCGATGCTCATGCCGCTCAACGCCGCCGCATCAAAGCGAGCATGGTCGATTTGACCTCTCTCGTCGACCCTTGGACGGACCGGGGTGTTGAGGTGCCCAAGCACCTCAGGGAACCGCTCAAGAATTTGATGCAGGCCAGCGACGAACCGGAAACAAGGGCTGCGTGGATGGAACACCTCGCTGATGCAGGCCACTGTCCTGAATGCGATGCACCGTTGGGTTTGGTGGAGCGTGCTTCGGGTCCGTATTTGCAATGTTCAGTGTCTGCCGAACATCTTGAATGGCCGCCGCGATAAAGCGGTTTCAATGCCCATTTGGGTGAGGCATCTGAGGATAGAATCAAAGGTGGGCAAGCCGTCCAAAGCATGGAGGGGAGGACGGATGCGAACGCCACGACAGGCAGCAATTCGAACAGGAGCCTTTCTCTTCGCCATGCTCATGGTACTGGCTGATGTCAGCGGGGGCCTGATGACGCATCCTGTTCATGCCACGCCGGTTGCTGAATTTGAAGCACCGATCCTGGTTGAAGGCCTCCCACCCCTGATGTGCGGGGAAGAACACTGTGAGCGCCCGACACGCATGATCGAGCGAGGTGAACGCCCATCCGCTGAACCGGATCAGTGGTGGCTTGGTTACGGTCCCGACCTTGACTGGAACGGTATGGATGACCGCCTTCAGCGTGTGCTCGCTGGAGAGCCGTCCGTTTCTTCCACAGCGATCATGGGACCTGATGGGCGAGAAACGGTTGCCATCGTGGTCGATTACGCGTGGGCCCCCACCCACGAAGACGTGACATCGCTGGTCGAAACGCTGGATGCCCACGGCTGGGTTGGCCAGGAAGAAGGGGCCTGGTTCCAAGTCATGAGCTCCATTGATTCAGTGGTCGTGGACAACGTTCCTGTGAGTGCGCTCATGGACATCTATTTCCTTGAAGGGGTTGTCGTAATCGAAATGCAGAATCTCATGGCTCCGGTCAACGGTGTTGCTTCACAAGCCGCCCGATCCATGCCTTCTGATGTGTATACGGCCAGCACCTATTCCCGAGGTTATTACGGCGAGGGCGTGGTCATCGCTGTGCTCGACACCGGGGTTGACAATGAACATCGTGCGCTCAACGATTTTGATGACATTGATGACGAGCCTGACAGCGACCCCAACAGTTACAACGACCAAAAATGGGTCGCTGGATACGATGCTACATCCACCGCTTCCAACCCCGACGGCAGCGTCGACCCTGACGACGGTAACGGCCATGGGACTCACGTTGCAGCAACGGCCCTCGGTACGGGGGGTGCTCAGCGCGTGCATACTGGGACGGGAATGGGCGCATACTTGGTTGATGTGAAGGTCTTGACCGACGTTGGCGGCGGTGGCGGCGGTGGTGGAGAAAACACACAGTACACCGTCAATGGCCTTCAATGGGTCATCAACAACAGCGATACCGACTGGGGCAACAACGAATCGAGTCGAGGCATTGACATCGCTTCCATGTCCTTTGGTTCAGTCGGTAGCCCGCTCAATCCCAACGACGAGGGTGACAACGGTTCAGGAGCCGAAGCACGCTTGGTCAACGACGCCAGAGACGCAGGCATCGTCTGTATCGTCGCCATGGGCAACGATGGAAGCAAGCGTGTGCCTTCGCCAGCCAGTGCGGATGGGGCGATATCCATCGGGGCTGTCAACGATAGGAACACCGTCAATCGAACCGATGATGTGATGGCTTCATACTCCAATTGGGGCCCTCGCTTGGACGATGGGGACGATGATGAATGGGACGAACTCAAGCCCGATCTCACCGCGTTTGGCACCGGCATCATGTCGGCAACGGCAGCCACTGGGCCGTCGTTCCCAGGGCAGCCAGAACGTCCACTCGCTGACAACGAATACGGTTCGAAAGACGGCACCAGCATGGCCACGCCGGTCGTTTCAGGTATCGTGGCCGCTTTGCTTCAGGCCGACGACACGCTTTCGCCGGAGGACATCCGCAACATCTTGCGCAATTCCTCTGAAGCGCGTGGTTCTGCATCGCTTCCCGATGTCTCCAACCGTTGGAACGAGAAGTGGGGATTCGGCATCGTTGATGCATCCTGTGCGCTTGATCAAGTGCTCGGTCGAGCATGCACACCCCTTGAGGACAACGGGGGCGTGGTCATCGACCCACCACCGGGAGGGGGTGACGGTCTTGGTTACGATGTTGAAATGTCATCTCCAGTGAACCAATCCCTTCACCTCTCGGGCAACACGCTTTCGATTCAGGGCGTGACGGATTCCAGTGAAGAGGACTATCTTGAAGTTCAAATCAAACTTGAACAATTCTACGACGACGGTGACAGTACGGAACTGACCAACTGGATTGGGGCGGACGGTACCGTTGAAGATTGGTATTTCGACCTCGTCGTTGACGATGATTGGGTTGACCCCGATGAATCTTACACGCTGATTTACGCCCGAGCGCTGAACGAACAGGGTGAAGCTTCCGTGACCGATGTCCGCATCGTTCGCTTTGCACGAATGGCCGTTTCAATCTCCGAGCCATCCCTCGGTACTCCACTCGTAGGGGTTGTGGAGTTCTCCGGAACGGCGGAAGGCACCGACCATGACCGTATCGAATACAAGATCGACAACGGCGATTGGGTCTTGGGCGACAGCCTCACCTACCAAGAGGAAGGTGTTCAGGACTGGTCGTTTACATGGGATTCCGTGCAGGTTGGTGACGGTTCTCATCGCATCAGTGTACGCATGGTCAACACCAGCGATGTCACCAGTGATGTGCTCAAACGAACCTATGAAGTTGACAACTTGCCTGCGGCTCCAAACTTTGCCTTTGCTGGTACCGTCGGCGTTTACGATGGCGGACTACCGGTGAATTCCGCGGTTGCGGGTACGGTGCTCGAGGTTCGGTTTGGCTTGCGAAACATCGGTGATCTCGATGCGAACGAAGTCTACCTCACCCTCGATGCTCCTGGCTCAGATTCGACGACCTATCCCTCTGAAGGAAAGGTGACCTCACTTGAAGAAGGCGAGAGTGTCTCGGTCACGCTGTATTGGTGGGCGACAGAAGCCGGTTTGAACGATGTGACATTGTCGCTCGACCCCACCGAGCAGTATGAAGACCCGGACCGAAGCGACAACACCTACACGTTCAGTTTCCAAATCGATGAACGCCCCGTAGAACCCATGCTCCGTTTCATGGCTGGTTCTGCTGGTACACAGCCAGAGGTGCCTCTTCCAGGCGTACCCTACGACATTCAACTTCGGGTGGACAACCTGGGGCAAAGCGACGCCTCCAACCTCAACCTCGCCTTGGACAGGATGGGGGAATTGGGTTGGCAACGTATCGGTGATCAACCGCTCAGCCTCGTCCCCGGCTCCAGTACGACGTCTGGCTACGCCTTTGCCCGTTTTGCCGACATCACCGAGGAAGAAGGTGCTGTCGCTTACCGTGCGGTGTTGAGTGGCTCTGGCGTTGAACTCGAGTACAGTGAGCACAGATTCAACGTCACTGTTGGGCTGCTGGATGTTTCTGGCACGCGAAATCCCGTTTCGCTTTCGCTTGGCGAGGTCCCGGTGGATTTCGTCGGCCTTGAAGACGGCGGCCTGATGTTCACCACCATTGATGGCGAACTCCACGCGCGAACGGTGACTTCGTCGCTCTCCATGGTAGGAGGGGTTGTGCTTGAGGAATCTTGGGGCGGTGAACTGGCCGTCTACCAGCGTGACGACGGCTTGGTGCAACTCGCTTGGACTCGGCGCTCCCTCAGCCTCGAAGGCTACATTCTCACTGATGTTGCCATGACATCGATTTCCGCCTCTGGAAAAACCACCCCGAAGCATTACCACATGCCCGCCCTCAAACTTTCCGAGGGTTCCTATTACGGTCTCAACTTTGACCAGCACGATGGAACGATGGTCCTGGCAGGCTACCACCGTGACTTGTCCACCAGTGGCTCATGGCAAGACATCACCTCGATTTTCGTGATGTCCTCTTCGACACCGGACAAGGGAACTTCATGGGGGCCAGCCGTTACGGTTCTCTCCAACATCGACATACGGCCCTCCGATGCCCAACCATTGGCCATCGGACTGGGCGATGAATACCTGCACATCCTCTATCAGGAATACCGAGACGACGTGACCGGTATTGAACGGGTAGGCATGATGTACGCACACGGCGCCTTTACGGAATCATCGTGGAGTTTCCAATATTCCGTGGGCGATGATGCATCGATGGCAAGATTGGAAGTGGTCGTTCACGAGGATGAAGACCGTTTGGTTGCCGCTTGGATTGAAGGACAGGGAAAAACGGCTACGGTCGTTACAGCGACCTCGGATGCCATCTGGTCGGATGATGTCGTTCACAGGACCACAGCGCCAGGCGTCTCCAACCTCGCCTTTTCCCATCGTGATGAAGGCTTCTATCTCTTCCATGACGAGATCAACATCTACGGTCCAGTCTCTCGAATGGGCTTCGTAGCCGACCAGAACGGGCAGGCGCTCCAAGGCCTTTCCAACATGGTGGTTGAGGGTTTCACCTTCGGTATCGGCGTGATGGAAGAAGACACCATGGTCTGCACCGTTTCTCCAAGCGGTACCTACAGCATCAGCAAGGTCGTCTCTCTCAAAGGGTCAACAACCACGGCGCCAACCCCTGGATTGATCGATACGCTGTTCGAATACCTCCCCGGTGGTTCGGATGAAGTCAAATTCAGAATTTTGGCCGCCAGCCTCCTTCTCTTCGTTGTGTTCCTTGGTGCAGTGGTCATCATGCTGCGCCGGTCCCACAGCGAGTTGGAAGAACTTGAAGCTGGTTTGGAAACTGAAGGCGATGTTGTGGAGTTGATGGTGACGCCAGAAGAAGACCATGGCCCCTTGCTCTCGGTTGAGGACGATGAAGAGGTGTTGACGGTTCAAGAATCCGAGCCGGTGGCCGTGATCGAGGATGAAGAGGAAAGTCTCGCCGACGAGTTGGAGAAGAAACTCGAGGAAGGCGAGGGCAACGCACGTCTCGAACGCCGGATGAAGCGCAAACAACAGCGAGAAATGGCCGCAATCCTTCAACAAGGCCTCCCACCGCTTCCACTTCCAGGAAGCCAACCGATTCCACTTCCAG
>PBUZ01000007.1 GCA_002728035.1 Methanobacteriota archaeon | reverse complement strand
AAAGCCAACATCATTGAAACAGAGACGCATTACACAGCCGAGGACTCATCAACCAACTGCAAGATCCACATTGAGCGTTGTATCTCAAAGCGCGACATCACTCGGGAAGAAGCCAAGACCCTCATTGAGACCGGTTCCTTAGGACCGTTTGACGATTTTATTTCCAAGAAAACGAACAACCCGTTCTCTGCGACGCTCTATCTGAAAAAGAACCAGTCCATAGGCTATAAATTTGCAAAACGTTGACCGTTGGCGGTTCTCCAAAGGAAGGTTGAAACAATACCGTCCACAGGCAAAAACATGGACAAGCACGACTACGATGTCATCATCGTTGGCGCCGGTCCAGTCGGTGGGCGTGCTGCAACTCTCCTTTCTGAATGTGGATTACGCGTCCTTATGCTCGAGGAACACAATGAAATCGGACGACCGTTTCAGTGCGCTGGTTTGGTCACGCCGTCCGCTATGCATGTGGTTGAAGCCTACGAGACTGTTCTGGAGGAGGTCGACGGTGCACTGATTCATGGACCAAGCGGTACGTTGGTACCGGTTGGAACCGAAGGAACCCTTCGGACCTATGTGGTCTGTCGAAAACGGTTCGATCAATTCGTTGTCCAACAAGGCATGGAGGCAGGCGCGCATCTTTGGCTCGACACTGTTCCAACTGACGCCCACGTTGTCGATGATCATGTTTCACTCACGGTCCAACGTGGTGATGAACGATTGAACGTCACGAGCAAGTTGCTCATTGGTGCAGATGGGGCCCACAGTTGGACTCGGCGATTTTTCAAGATGGGGCATCAAAAAGAATTGATGATTGGATTNCAAACAGAAGTTGTNGGCTATCAAGGGCGGGACCGTTGGTTGGAGATGTACAGTGGCAANGACATTGCNCCNGGATTTTTTGCTTGGGTCATCCCATCGGGATTTGGAACACATCGNATCGGCTTGTGGTCAACAGCCGACCGTTTGAACGGAAGAAGCATCGAATCCTGCTATCAGGACCTCATCGACCACCCCCTTTGGAAAGACAGATTTGAGAATATTTCTGAAGTTGCACGCTATTGCGGCCCTGTCCCTTCGGGCATGGTAAAGCGACCGATCAAAGAACGAGTCATGCTCCTCGGCGATGCTGCGGGGATGGCCAAGCCAACCACTGGCGGGGGTATTGGACCCGGTTTTCATCAAATTCAATGCATCATTGAGCCATTGGTGGAAGCCATCAATCAGAACAACCTCTCACTTCAAACATTGAAATCGATCACGAAAAAACCCTGGGATGCCATGAAGAAAGACCAAGATAGGGCGCGTGCTTTGCGGAACTTATTGGTGAGCGATTGTAACGATGCAACGCTCGACAAGCATTTCAGAAATTTCGCCCATCCAGACACGCTGAAGCTCATCAACGAGATTGGTGATATCGAAAAACCNGTGCCGTTGGGCATGGCTCTGTTGCGNAATGTACCCGCCTTCCGNCCGTTGGCTCTCAAGGCAAGCGTTCGCCTCTTGCTGTCCTGAGGAATTACCATGAAATCCTTGTACGAAATCCAACGTGTAAGGTATCCTCCTTTCGAGGCTTCACGTTGGATTCCAGAAGCACTTCCAGTTGCCACCAAGAGAATTCACCTCGGTGATTNTGCAACAGNAGATGATGTTCTTGCCGCNCACGGTGAACATGGCCCANCGTTCATGATCGGCAAAGAAGACGCTTGGTTATTGGAACGACGTTACGAATACGGGGGGGAGGCCTTCCAACTTGGGGAGTCACAAGGACGTGTTGAACGGGACCCATTCGTTCCTTTGGTCAAGCGACAACGTCGAGGCTGGTACCTCATTCCAAACCCAATTCACAACATCTTACGTGCATTCATTCGTGCCGTTGTCGTGGTGTTGTTGGCCAGTTTGTTCTATCTCTTTGTCTCCCCACTCCTGTTGTTCATAGGGCTCCCTGTTTACGGATTGAACACCATTCGTTGGGGATTGCTCGATTATCCAGCGCTTGCTGTTTTTGTTGTCCCGCTCATTTTTGCGCCGCTCTTCATACGTGTTCTGGCAAATCTTGTTGAGTTGCGCCGTCAACAACACTTCCTCAACAAAAATCCACCACCCCCTTCGATTCAATTCAATGAACCGTCCTATGCAGACCAGCCACTCAAAATCAACATCGAGTTTTCGAATTGGTCTGAANCCTGGAACCATGTCGATGTGCTTTGGAGAGTGGGTGTGCTTCCACCTGCGAGGGAAGCCGTGCTTACGGAACTTGGGCGAGCAAGCGACAGGCAACCTCCGCCTGGATTTTCAACGGAACTGCCGCACCACTGGGAAGTCGGATTGGACGATGGAACTGCAGGTGGAGAAGATGCACCCATGGAAATTCAAGAGGCAAAAGGTGGNTTGTACCTCCGTCCAATGCGAATCATGGCAAACGGAGAAAGTCAACGTTGGAAGGAAGNCCAAGAGGTCGTTCTCGAGGCCCCAAGCGGTTCATGGCCCGGTTCAGTGAACACGGACTTCCTCCGAGTTCATTGGGAATGCATCCTTCGCATTGACAGAAAAAAGGGAGGCGCATTGCTTTGGGTTCAACCGTTGAAGGTCGGCCATCCACGTTCACAAATCGAGGTCGTTGATTTACCGCTTCACGATGGACGCTCCGAATTGGATATCTCCTAATCAACACATTGAAGGATATCCGTGTTGACCAAGGATGCATGAATGCTCGTCAGAGGATGGCCCTTTCGTTGGTGGCGCTCATGATGTTGGCAGGCTGCCTTGCCGGAACCGAACCCACGGAAGAAGTGGTGCCTCCATCTCCTGAAACATACGCACTCTCAACAACGTGGGTTCTCGCACCCTCGAGTCTTCAACTCGGAGAAGAGGCGATTTATTTGCTCGCAATCNTCCAAGANGGAGANGGTCAATGGGATGCAGAAATCTCCGTCCTNACACCGAGTTTTCGCCCAGTGGATTCGATTGAATGGAGCGAGACCAATGAAGGATTTCAGTTGAAATTCACCCCAGCTCAGGTGGGGGAGCACATCATCTCGGTGAACATCGTGAACACCGGAGTCACAGAACTACAGGTCACGACCAACCCCCTTGTGCTGGCTCTTGTTGTCNAAGAGCCGCTTGAACCTGCTCCGATCATCACCACTCCTGCGAGGTTGGTCCTCGAAGAACCCAATGCAGTCTGGTACCAGGGTAGTGTTGAACACGTCTACACTGACTCGTGCATCCTCACGTACAACGTGACGAACGGAAACCAAGGGAACATCGTCCTCGACGAATTGGGTGCATGGAAGATATTGATGGATTTCACAGAGGCGACTTCCTCTCACACCATCACGACCAAGGCGATGTGTGGCCGATACACAACATCAAGCGATCTCGTTACGACGCAGGTTCTGATTGAAGGGGCAGGTGATGACGAAGATGGAGATGGTATCCAAAATGTCTACGACAAATGTCCATCGGGCATCGGTGAAAATGAGGGATGGCGTTCCAACGAACGAACCGATGGCGACCAGGACGGTTGCCGAGACAGTGATGAAGATGATGATGATGACAACGATGGTATCATCGACACCTACGATGGATGCCCAACCTCTTATGGCTGGGTAAGTACACCGAGTGCCGACTATGACTACGATGGATGCCATGATGCTGACGAAGACCTTGATGACGACAACGATGGTGTGGAGGACGTCGATGATGCTTGTCCTGTTGGTCGTAAAGGGTGGGCATCCAACCTTTACAGTGATTGGGACAGGGATGGTTGTTCCGACCTTGACGAAGATGACAACGATGACAACGACGACCAAAACGATGACAACGATTCTTGCGCCAAAGGCATCGTAGGATGGAACGCTGATTCAAGCACGGACTGGGACAACGACGGTTGTCATGATCAATTGGAAGACGCAGATGATGACAACGATGGTGTAGCCGACGTCAATGCAACAGGTGCCCTCCTTGATCAGTGCCCACAGACGCCTTTGGGAGCCGTTGATGTCGACCCTACCGGCTGTGCGGCCATCCAACGAGATACCGACGGCGATGGCGTTAACGACCTTGACGACCGGTGTGAGGGAACACCATCTGGTTTGAATGTCAATGCTGTTGGTTGTGCGGACATTGACGGCGACGGTGTCTTTGCCAATGTCGATGAATGCGCCGATTCACCCGCACGTTGGAGCGTCGATAACGTCGGATGNGCNGTGGTACAACAACCCGTGGACTGGACGAGTGCATCAAGTTTGAANGGTCCGATGCAGGTGGTGCCACAGTTTTCGTTCCCAACACTGAATGGAACATTCAACTTCCAAGACCGCTGGACGGGTCANGANGTTTACTTTTTCATGTTCAAGTACACCGATTCCAACGGNAACAACAANGTTGNCACATGGGGACAAAACCCTGGTCCNTTCATTCGTAATCTTCCAAGCAACACGCATTTGTTTTACGGTTCCTTTGACAACACCTACCACAACGATGTGGTTCAACAACGGTCAACGGTGCTGTCGAGATTATCCGCGAGCGAAGAGGCCTATTGGGATGACCGAATCCATTACATCGACATCGATGCAAGCAACCTTGGTGGCGGAATAGGGAACATGATCTCCTCGTTCAACAATCCATTCTTCATGGGCATTGACCGATTCCAACTCGCAAGGGAAACGGGTTCACTCTATGCGTGGCTCACCCAATCCAACGACCCGTACCATCTCTCCTATGAGCCAAATCAATGGGTGGCCGAGTTCCCAACAAAAATACGGCAACACGACCCCGCCGTACACGCGGTGAGCATCATGGATTTCCAACGCCACAGCGGTGGATGGGGTGGCGGATATTCGTCGTTTAGCAACGCTACCTTNGATTTACCAAACGAGCTCAGCAGTTACGACACGCTCGAAGTCTACCACGAACACGCATGTTTCGAGCGTAAAAATCGCTATCAAGATTCAGAAGGAAATTATGGTGGTTGTCACGAATGGGATTACTTGGCATACATGTATGTCTGCGATGCGAGCAACAGCTCTGTTTGTAACACGGAAATGGTTCGCTGGATCACCACCTACGGTCGAGAAGGGATGTGGCTGACCGACATCTCACCCTATCTGTTTATGTTGAACGACGGAGAAGAGCGTCGATTCAAGTATGGAGGCGCCAACCGGGGCGACCTTACCGTGACCTTCCTGTTCAGTGATTGGGGCAGTGGCCAGCGAGCAGTAAACGGCACCTATGCCTTTAGCGGTGGCCAATTTGACGGGACGTACAACAACGAATCGCGCTATCTCCGCCAACTTAATTTTTCAGTTCCAACGGATGCAACATCGGTTGAAATCGTCGCCACCATTACCGGACACGGATTCAACAAGGACACGGCCAACTGTGCGGAATTTTGCGACCATCAGCATTACTACACCATGGGTCAACACCAGACATACGAATGGCACCCCATTGTCTACAGCAGCGATGGTTGCGAAAATGAAGTCGACAACGGCGTGGTCGCAAATCAGTACGGTTCGTGGCCGTATGGACGTGCGGGATGGTGTGCAGGACAAGATGTGAAACAGTGGACCTATGACATCACCGATTGGGTTGATAACAGCACCAACAACAGCAACCATCTCGTCTACAGAGGCTACTACAACGGCCAGGATTACGTCCCCTCAGACGGGATTGGGAACGGTGGACGAAACATCCGTGCAGTCGTTTGGATCGTCTTCTACGGACCCACTACAACGTAGGCGTAGGCGCAGCAAGGTCCTCGGCAGGTGGAACCGCCTGTACCGTATCGAGGTGTTGATAATCGCTGTCACGGCGTTGCGGTGTGAAACCCGCTCGGANGATGGATGATTGCAGTTCAACCTCACTGGCTTCCAATTTTGACGTCCCTGATGCTGAGACAACATTTTCTTCCATCATCGTGGAACCTGCATCATCCGCACCACCCAACAGCGCCATTTGAGAAATATGTAGACCCATGGTAGGCCACGACGCTTGAATGTGTTCAATATTATCAAGAAACAGCCGAGAAACAGCCACATGGCGCAAGTATTCGGATGAACCCGCACCCAAGACATGCTTGTTTTGACCACGATTACGACGACCAAACGAATTGACCTCAAGTTGAACAGGCCAAGCGATGAATGAGGTAAAGCCGATGCCGTACGATGCCAGTGAATCGTCCTGCAAATCCCGAATGCGGCGCATGTGCTCGACACGGTTAGAGGCTGTTTCACCAAAACCAATGACGTTGGTTGCACTTGTGGTCAATCCCAAGGACTGTGCTTCAGCCATCACACGCAGCCAGTTCGCCGGTGCTCCTTTCTTGGGTGAAACATCTTTGCGGACATCATCCACCAACATTTCAGCACCGCCTCCAGGCAAACCGTGCATACCCGCAGCCTTGAGTTCTGACAGGACTTCAAGGGTGGTCATACCACAAACATCTGCCAATCCTTCAATTTCAATTGGGCTGAAGCAGTCCAAATCGATGCTTGGATGTGCCTTTCGCAGGTGTTGGAGCAGATCGATGTACCAAGAGAACGGAAGCGCTGGATTGACACCACCTTGCATAAGAATACGTGTGCCACCAATGGCTTCGAGTTCGGTTACTCTGGCAGATATCTCCTCGTAGGTTTGGGTGTAGGTCTCATCGTGTCCTGGGGGACGGTAAAACGAACAAAATTGACAGTTGATGGTGCAGACATTGGTGTAGTTGATGTTCCGATCGACAAGATACGTGACCTTACCGTTTGGATGCATGGCAAGGCGACGTGCATGGGCTGCTTGCATCAAGTCATGCAGCGGTGCGTTTTCATAGAGTTCAACGGCTTCTTCTGGTGACAAACGATGGGATTCAGCGTGTTGCCGAGTCCATGGCAACTGTTGCGCTAGGATGTTACGCCAATCCATGACAACGCCTCCTCAAAGTGGTTGACCGACGATGCGCTCAATTTCTTCCACAGTCTTTGGACAGTCTTCGGTGAGAATTCTTGGCCCATCCTTCGTCACGAGAATATCGTCCTCAATACGAATGCCAATGTTGGCGTATCGTTCGGGGCAATCGACATCGGGGCGCCAAGCACCAAAGTAGAGGCCTGGTTCAATGGTGAGGCACATGCCCGGTTCGAGAGCACGAGGTTCTCCTCCAGGCTTGTAAACACCTGCATCGTGGACATCCAATCCAATCCAATGACTGGTGTTGTGCATGTACCAGTGCCGCAATTGACCCGATTCCATGTCAAGCGCCTCTTCAAGACTCTGTGTGATGACACCCAGATTGATGAGGCCTTCTGCAAGTACACGCCGTGCGGCTTCATGGGGTGCTGTGTAGGGCGCACCGACTTGACAGGCTTCAATGGCAGCGAGTTGCGCGTCAAGGACAAGTTGGTAGATTTCCCGTTGAGCATCGGTAAACGAACCCGAGATGGGCCATGAGCGTGTGATGTCACTGGCGTAGCCACGGTATTCAGCTCCTGCATCGATCAAAATGACTTCATCTTGGCCGCATGTCGCTTGGTTGGTGGTGTAATGCAGGATGGTTGCGTTTTCACCGCACCCAACGATGGAAGGATAAGACCAGCCCGAGGTCCCTGCATAGGAAAAGAAGCCTTCGATCACAGATTGTAATTGATACTCAGTCACGCCTTCACGGCTGTGTCGCATGGCCAATTCATGCGCAAGGCTTGTCACTTTGCTTGCATACGTCATCTGTTCAATTTCTGACGCCGATTTTCTGAGTCGCAACTCAGCGAGTAAAGAAGACGGGTCCTCCACCGAAACAGGGCCGCTGCCAAAGTGCTGTCGAGCACGGTCACGACGTCGAACAGCCGACTGAACAAGGTCGTCCACTTCATGATTGATGCCACCGCGTACGAACACACGTCGCGCTTCGTTAAGCCATGCTCCTAACTCATCGCCTAACGCCGTGTTGTTGTAGGCGTCGTTCACGGCAAAGGAAGTCATGGCACCGTCAATGCCTGGACGACGACCTTCCCAGATTTCTTTGAGCGTGTCCTTTGGTTGAACGAAGATGCTCGTGTTCCAGTTGCCGTAAGCATGCCTGATGACAAGAATTGTTTCAGGTTCTGCCCAGCCGGTGAGGTACAGGAGATCACTCGAGGTACGGTACCTGTAGTGCACATCATTGGAGTGCGTTGCAAACGGAGGCGACGAGATAATCAGGAGATCATCGGTTCGAAATTGATCGGTCAATCGAGCCTGTCTCGCACGGTATTCATCCACGGAAGTGGGGTGAGGGCGTGGAGGAAGTTTCGCTATTGCCTCGGCGAACATGGTTCATCCTCGCGCTTTTTCTTCTTCAACCGTTGCATCCTGCGCGACCTCACCAGCATCAAAACCATCGTGAGATGATGGGCTCGGCACTTGCCACCTGGGCAGCGTTGCTGAATCACGTCCACTTCTGTTACGCTGGAAAACAACCAACGCACCAACCAGCAACAACAGGAGCAAACTGGAGCCGATGTAGAGTTGTGCAGAGGATGTTTTCTCGGGTGATTCAACGAGGATATCCACCAAAACAACGCTTGAATGGGTTGCGCCGTTGTCATCAAACACAATCAATTCAACTCGATGAATGCCTGGTGAAGGGAAGTCTGCATGTTGAAGGAACGGTGTTCCACGAAGAGAGCGTTCGTCATCGATGACCCAGAGATAGTCCACGTCTTCGTTGTCCATGCTTTGGTTCCCACTTAACGTCCAGTTGGTGTTTGGTCCCAATCGAACGGCGACTTCTGGCGAAGCGACAAGCCCGTCAACGGAGATGATCGATGTCGGTCGGATATTTTCGACGGTGAAGTTGGTCGTTTGTTGGACAACATGCCCCGCAAGGTCGCGTACCGTCAATTCCACACCGTAGTGCCCTGCTTCTGAAAATTGGAGCACGAGATGCAAATCACTGATGACCTCGGAAGCAGATGGTGCTCGCACGGATCCATTCTCAAAGACGATGGCCCATGTCGATGTCACGCTTGAACCGTCGTAGCCGTCGCCAACATCGGCGTAGATGTGAATGGATTCACGCTCCGACACCGTGTTCTCGTGAGAAATGTCAACCACCGGTGGCGTGATATCGTGGACAAGGGAGTATCGAACCGTACCAGAGGAACGAAGGAGTCCATCGGTGAAACGAAGATCAAGGCGCCAAATACCTTCACCAATATTCAGTACAGTGCTGTTGAGATGAACAAGCAAGACGCCGTCATCGTAAGAATGTTGGACAATGTTGGAAATGGGTTCATCCAAACAAACGTCATCCGGTGCTTCGCAAACTGTAGCCAAAACCTGACCACCGCCAACACTGGCGGGTTGCACAACAAGTTCCATTGCAAGCACATGCTCTCCACCAAGCAGCAAACGATTCGGTGATGATTCCATCGATTCGTGGTATCGGTGCTCGTCAACAAACACGGGCCGATGATGTGCATCACCAACGTAGACCACCAAAGAAGAGGCTTGGTGGCGGTGAACTGGATCTTCCACCTTGATTTCCACATAACACGTGCATTGGGCACCTTTGAGGTCAACGACGAGGGACCAGCGATACACACCTTCGCTCTCTGGCACGACGGATGTCAAATAGGGGCCGGTCGACAAGGTCGTTGGTGTGACACCACTGATGTTCACGACGGACCATGTTGTGTTGCGCAGTGGAATGTTTGATGTCCCAGAGAGGTTGATGATTTGGGCAAACTCTGTTCCTTGGCCTTGATGGAAGAATATTTCCAGTGTTTGTATTTCCGCACCTTCAACATGTTCGGAAGCCGCATTTTCAACCGGTAGCGTCAGCAACAATGCCACCGTGATGAAACACGCCAAACAATGCGTTGAGTGTCGGAGCATGGGGCACACAGTCGTATCAATCACTGAATGGGTCGCAGAGTTCACCTTGACCTGGATAGGAGACCGGATTGCGCGGGTTCGTATCCCACTTGTATTCACAGAAGTTCACGTGGCCGTCACCATCGGTATCGACCATGCGGTCTGCACCATCAAACGGATCGAATTGGAAGTGGTACTCCCACCCTGTCGCCATCCCATCATCGTCATGGTCTTGGTAATAGACCTCAGGACCATCGTTCCAATCGTCACCATCGGTGTCGTTGGTGATTGGATTGGTCCCGTTCTGCATCTCCTCGTAGTTGGTGTAATTTTCAAGGTTGTCGTAGAACCGTTGACCATCTGGGGTGTCGGGATCGATGTTACACTCGGAATTGGTCGAGTCGTTGTATCCAGGACAATAACGCTTGATCAGACCTGTTCGATTAAGGCCGTCCTGGTCTGGGTCCTCGAACCCATCATCAATACCGTCAAGGTCACTGTCAGCCATGGCTGGATCCATGACTCCGCGGGCGCCGTAAACGCCGACAGATTCGTTGTCAGCAAGGCCAACTTCAAACGCCATTTGTGAGTAGTAAACTTCCCATCCATCGGGTAGCAAATCGCCGTCCGTATCGTCATCAACAGGGTTGGTGTTCCAGCGATCTGGAGCCTCCAATCCATTGGCCAAGGTATCGTTGTCGATATCAAATGTATCGTCCTTGAGTGAACTGAGCGATGGGTCGAGTGCCCAACGGCCATTACAACCATCACACAAATCATTGCTCGGCATTTGGAAACCTGTAAGGTTCATTTCGGAGACTGCAAATTTCGGTTCAAGTGCGAAGCCACCAAGCCAGTTTTGCCAGACATATCCTCCGGGTTGCATTGTGCAGGAATTCGTTTGGGTTGGCTCACAACCAGGGCGGAGCCACGTCGATGTAGCCACCCACAAACTGTGTGAGTTGGTGTTGTCCTCAGTCGATTTCACCTGCATTTCCCAACCATCCAACATACCATCGCCATCGGTATCGTTGAGAAGCGGGTTGGTTGGATTTTGGAAGGGACGTGGTACGAACAGAACTTCTTGCCCGTCGACCAAACCATCGTCGTCGGTGTCGGAGTTGTTGGCATGGGTGAGGAAGTTGTCCTCTCCGGCAACGACTTCTTCTCCGTCTTCAAGACCGTCGTTGTCGGTATCAAACATGCAAGGACTGGTGGAATAGGCCTCGCCTTCCCACATGAAATTGTCACCAGCTTCTTCCAAGTCCGTGAGACCATCGGAATCGGTGTCAGGATTCGAGGCATTGGAACCACCGAGGTTACAAACCGATGCAAATTCTGCGTAATCAGAAAGGCCATCGGCATCGGTATCGTACAGCCCAGGGTCAGAGGTCACCCAGGTGGGCTGTACTCCACGGTTGACAACGAGAATTTCCCATCCCATGACTTCGATGCCGTCGATGAGGCCGTCGTTATCGGTGTCTGCATTCAATGGGTCGGTACTTCGTCCGTCCAAGTTTCCATCCTGATCACGGTCGTTGGCCTTGTATTCCATGACATTCGTGAATCGCTCTTCTTCCTCAACGATGGTCATCCAACTGAACAATCGGGATTCAATACTTTGCCCCACGGCAACATTGAGCTCATACACATATCCGTCCACGGCTGCACGCATTGGAACGACCTGTTGGTTGCCACCAGCGAGGGTTATTCGGGCCGATGCAACTTGTTCGTTTGCCTCAACTTGTTGACCCAAAACAACCTCAATGGAATGAACAAAGGCCGTGTTCTCAAGCGTATCGTAGAAGACGCCACCGTCTCCATCCAAATCGTATCCATCGTAATCAGGGTCTTGGTCACGATTGGAGGCAGAGCGTGGGTGGAGGCCGTTCGATGCTTCCCACTGGTCAGGCATTTCATCTTCGTCCGTATCCATTAACCAAGGTGAGGTGAAATTTGCCTCACCAAAGATTTGAGCGACTTGATATTCTTCGAGGTTGTTCAATCCGTCTTCATCCCAGTCTCCGTACCCATCCGAAGCGTTGGAGGGGTTGAGCGCATAGGTCGCAGGCAAGATGTTGCCCTTGTCGTCCTTTGCCATGCTCGCGTCGGAATAGCAATATTCGAATCCATCGGGCATCCCGTCGCCGTCCGTATCCCAATCAGAGGGACCGTTGAGCAATCCATCACCGTCCATGTCCATCATGAACCAACTTCGGTCAACGCCAAAGAAGGGGCCCGTGCGTTCATCAGCCTGGACTTTTGGTTCGTTACAGTCTTCACCCATGCCCTTGAAGAGGTTGAATGTGCCATTGGCCACCTCAACGATGTCGTCGATGAGGTCCATGTCGGAATCCCGAGCCGTTGGATTGGTACCAAATGCCTCCTCTTCGAAGTTTGCGAGGCCATCGTCATCCGTATCCAAAACCATGTCACAAGAGTGGCGACCATTGGAGGCAAGGTCGTCCCAATCTGCCATGCCGTCCTCACCATTGAATCGACTTTCGAGAGCATCTTCCATCGCTTGATCGAGCAGCAAACAATCCCAGTTGCCGTCAAGCGGGTTGAACAGAATGACTTCGCCACCGGGCGTTTGCACGGTCATGGTGTACAACGATTCCCAACGGTCGTTCAGTCCGTCGTTGTCGGTGTCAGCACGTTGAGGGTCAGTTCCGAGTTCTTGTTCCGCTTGGTTGGTGAGACCGTCACGATCGGGGTCGCCCGTGGGCCCTTGGCTTGGATCAGGCCAAGATTCAGTCTCGTTTTCGGGTTGGGCGTTTTCCGTTTCTTCACTTTGAGTGGGGTCGATATCAAGATCTTCGGATTCACCATTGTCCAAAGGATTGAGGCCATGCTGAACCTCCCAACCATCACTCATTCCGTCGTTATCCGTATCTGGATTGTTGACATCTGTTCCGTACTGGGTTTGTTCGAGTTTGTCGGAGAGGCCGTCGCCGTCGGTGTCGAGCGCCTCACTCATCAATTCCGATTCGCCACGGAGATCCTCTTCAACAGCGCTCTCAAATCCACCAATATCTTCACTGGTTTGGAAGAAGCCTGAAACACCCACGAAGAGTGAACCAAAAATAAGTGTAGAAACGATAGCAACATAGGCCATTTGGTTGTGGTTTAGGCTCATGAGTCATACCCCGCACATCTGTGCAAATCTCTCGAGGCGTTGATTCGGTTATGAACCTTGACCACAAATGGGCAGAAATCGCAGGCCGAAATACGAAGAGTGTTAGGATTTAACCTCATAATCGACCGTTTGTTTTTTCATGGTGAGAATGGCTTTTCCATCTTCGAATTGAAGGTAAACATTCGCTCGTAAACCATGACCTCGTTGCCACATCCCGACCAAGGCCCCTGCCACCAACGCTGGAATGGGCGATGCGACCTCAAAAACTGTTGCTGCATCATGGTCAAGAATACTTTGCAACACGTTGACCGTGCCCCACCCTCTGCGATGAAAGCGCTCGTCAAGGATACCTTGCCAATCGCTCGATGTCCGCAAATACACTGGAAAATCAGAACGGTCAAATGCCACCGCCATTCCATGAGCCATGGAAACAAACACATCATCGACGCTGGATGATCCACCCGATATTTGGAAACTCTGCAGGGCTGAAATCGGTCGTCCATTGAGTTCTTTGGACAAATAGCGAAGAACATGTATCGGCAGAAAAAACGACCGTTCTTGCCCCAAAAAGAAACCGATTTTTCGAAGCTCAAGTTCCAACGCAACGACGTTTGAAACAGCAGGTTGGTGCCATGCCCCGTCCATAGGAGGAGCCGCCTGTACATCGACCATGGATGCATGTTCTTTCGGTCGCAATTCCAATCGGATTTCTTCAGCATGAACCTGCCTCCAGCCCAACTCGTAGCGCTCTTGGTCAAGATGCTCGCTGTGCGCAAGTGCAAACCCCACCGTGAGCGCATCGTGGACGGGGGAACGAATTTGAGATTCGGAAAGCAAACCCCACCCCATCGTTGCCCAGCGCGCATTCAAACGATCCAACACACGCTTTTTGCCAAACCAACGCCCGAATTGAAAATCAGGATGACGATGGAGCAGGTACTCTTCGGCATCAGCAGCAGCGTAAATCAATTTTCTTCCCAATGGCGATTCATACACAGCATCGACTGTGTTCCAAAAATCTTGGAACTCAACCACACCAAACATCGCACAAGGGACACCGTAGGGGTCGAGAAACAATCCGTCTTCTCCAAAATCAAATTCATGGTGGGCGTGCAACGGACCCGTCATCTTCAACCACTCATTCTGGATAACCCGAACGGCCCTCGTCGTTGAAACAATAGCGTATGACTTGGCGTTCTGCTTTCATCTCGGCCACATCTCTTTTCACCGCCTCAGGTGCTTCGTCGTGCAGAAGCACTCTCGCGTAAAATCGTGCAACTTCCTCCATGTCCGATGATGTAAAGCCAACACGTGTCAACTCCTGCACGCCAAGCCGAAGTCCAGATGGCGTCATGGCCTTGGTATCACCGGGAAGCATGTTCATGTTCGTGATGATCCCCGCACGCTCAAGGCGTGCTGCCGCCTTGGCACCAGCTCCAGAGTCCAACTCCCCGTGGCGAGTGAGGACTTGATGGGAGGCCGTGTACCCCCTTGCTTCAGCGAGGACATCAAACCCTTCGCTGGCGAGGGCTGATGCAAAGGCCTGAGCATTCACGACCGTATCCTTGGCGTAGGCTTCTCCGTATTCCTTGAATTCTGCGAGGGCCATCACCTTTCCTGCAACATGGTGAAGGTGGTATGAAGAGCAAACGCCAGGGAACATAGCGTTGTTCAAGCGACGTTGGAAGGCTTCATCTTCTGAAGATGACAGCAGAAAACCCCCTTGCGGACCAGGGAAGGTCTTGTGGCTTGAACCCGTCATCACATCCGCACCCTCTCGGAGCGGGTCTTGGAATTGCCCACCCGCGATGAGCCCAAGCACATGGGCTCCGTCGTACATCACCGTGGCACCAACCTCTTTCGCTGCTTCAGCCATTTCCTTCAACGGTGTCGGAAAAAGGAATACAGATTGACCGAAGAGAGCAATCTTGGGTTTTGTTGCTCGGATGGTTTCGCATGCAGCGTCAACATCAGGCTCCATCCGTTCCTCATTCCAGGGATAGGTGGTGAGGTTGAGGTCTCGCAAGCCTACGGCTCCCATTCGAGCATGGGAGATGTGACCGCCATCAGCCGTCGATACCGCCGTAATGTCGTCACCCGGTTTTGCCAGGGCTTTCAGCGCGCCGATGTTTGAGACTGTCCCTGATGTCGATTGTATGTTGGCAAACGGCGCCTGAAAAACCTCCTTTGCAAGATCAATGCCTAAGGATTCGATGGTGTCAAAATCATCGCATCCTTGGTAGTAACGCTTTCCGGGTAAACCCTCAGCATAACGACCGTGTAAATCGCTTGCAACGATGTCCTGGACCATGGGTGAGACGATGTTTTCCGATGCGATCATGCCAAGCCCATTTTTGTACAAGCGGCCGCTTGATTTGACCGATGAAATGACGGTCTTTGCATAATTGAGATTGGCCTCGGAGGCCTTCCAAGCACCCTGTTGAGAAGTCATGTACCACGACTGTACACCGCAGTCTTTGAACTTCTTGAATCCGTAACTTCCTTCTTTAACGGTGCGAGGCACGTTCACTGCGAATGGTATTTCGTGGAATAAACCGTTCTTGGACAATGTTTTCCTTCCCTTCTGCTGCAGCATTCAATGCGCTTGGTTCTTTCTTTCTCGTGTAATTGGTTCGACCGCGGTAAGCGACTGGGCCAATTTCCCGTTCGAGCAACGGACCGGAGAGGTCATGTTCTTTCGGTCGCTTGAGCCACCATGCTTTGCCCAAAGGTGATATTCGGGGCGTCCTGCCTTTTTCGATGGTTGCACCCCTACGCCTAAGTCGGGCCCGTACTTTCTTGTCCGACTCTTTGGGAAGGCGTTCAGATAACCAGCCGGGGAAACCGATGTCCAGAACAACGCCGTTAACAGAGACGAGAATACCGCTCAACAACAAATGCGTACCGATGGGTATGTTCTCACGGTTTGGTAACGCTTTGAATCGTTTCAAGCGACGCCCGTACTTGAGCATTCCACGCTGATCTCGATGTTTGATCTGATGCTCCTGTTGACGCATGAAGCGATTGTATGAAAAATGGAGGAACAACAACGACCCGAGGATCGTCAAGCCCTGAGATGAGCCCAACTCTTGGTAGCCAAGGATGCCGAGCACAAACCATAGCGGAAGAAGGACGAGGTACTGAAACACCTTTGCAAGCGGACTTGATGAAAAGCGTGGGGGCATGGAACGTCGTGCTGCTTCGTGAGCAGCGATCATCACGTTTGCATTGAGCGCCTCATCGATACCGCCCTTTTGGAGCAAAGCCGCATAGGGATTCACCGGTGCAACATCAACCCATTTCTTGATTTCTTTATCATCATCGAGCATCAGCGCCACCTCCATGTGCTCCTTGCCCTTTGAACCGTAACCAAAGATGACGGCAAGTGCCATGACACGGGGGTCTTGACTATCGCTCTTGATCAATTCATCGAGCACCGTTTTCGCATCGTGCCATTGGCCGAGGTCCAACAAACAAAGTGCAACAGCAATCCTTGGCCGTACGCCTGTTGGGTCAGCACGAACGAGGCTTATGGCGAGGTCCAATGCCTCGTCGTAAAGCCGCTGTGCCCTCAACAAAGCCACCATGGACAATTGTCCAACCAGCGATATACGATCGCTATGTACCGAGAAATCCTTTGGTTTGGGCTTCCAATAACGCATCATGTTGAGGAGCATCTGCAGATGATCAATCGCAGAATTGTTTTCCCAGTCCCACAGGTCATCTTCAGTGACTGAGCCGTTCCATGGGTCAAGCCATTCACACACGAAGGACAGAATTTCCGGTTCGTCATAACCTTCAGGTTGCTGCAGGCCGTGGAGCGCTTCTCGTGCAGCATCCAAACGTCGCATCGCCATGTACCCTGTAGCGATGATCATTCTTGCTTCATCGTTGTCACCACCAGATTGAGCCAACAACTTCCGACTTTCTTCGATGGCATCTGGCCAAAGGCCACGTAGGGCTTTCTCCCACATCGATGCCCGTGATTGTTCCTGCCGAATCAGCGCTTGGTCTCCCGGGAAATCATGACTTTGAACACGAAGGAGCAAATCGATGTCTTCGTTGTACGCAGCCGTTTCAACGAGGTGTTGAAGACGGTCTCCGCCCTCAAGTTTGACCGCACCTTCTCGACGTTCGTCTGGATTCAAATCGAATCTGAGGCGACGAAGATGACCGAATCGACTGATGGACAGCAACCATGCCAGGAGGAAAATAACTTGACCTGCGGCGATAAACAACCAAACGGTCAAGAGCCTCATTTCCTCATCAAAATCATTGCTTTCAAGCCATGAAGTCATTGGCATCAGGTCGCCAAATTCCTTGTAACAGACCATGATCAAGAGCATGACGGTGTAGCCAGAAAAACCAGCAAACGCAAACGTGAGTTGACGGGCTTGTGCCGATTTTTCTGCTCGAATTTCACGTGGCGTGTCGAGTGTTACACCGAACATCCCACCAAATGTTTGACCGCCCAAAATCAAGTTTCGCGTCAATTCAAAAATGAAAGCCAAGCCAACAATGGCAATGTTGAGGGTAAGGTACAACGACAAAAATTGAGGCAGTGATTTGATGAACTCCCAATGAAACAATATTTCCGAGATGACATCGATGCGGAGGAAAATGGAGTAACCAATAATTCCGCCATAATTGAGAATTTCTTCTGCGTTTGGAGGGTCACTGATCAAGACATAGAGGACGGTGGAAATGCCGTTGAGGGCTGTCAGGGGCATGGTGAGCAAAAACAAAACGAGAACGAACGAAAACAACCGTCCTACGATACCGTTTTTCTCTGGGTCGATGGGGTTCTTTCGTCCACGTGTGGTGCGCCATTTGCTGATCAAGAGCATGTTCCACGAAGCGCCCATGATTCGACCGTAAGCAAAAATGGTTGGAGCCATGAAGGTGAGCATGCCAAAAGCCAGCCATTCTGGTGTGATGGTTCCCTCCACTTGGTAACCGTAGACCAACACGAGCAGGGTGACAACGATCAACAACACCAAGGTGAAGAGCCGTTGAATAAGTGCGGTACTCAACGACGCTCTGACATCTCGACGCTTGGAAGAAAGGAGGCTGTTCAAAGATTCCCAAGGAGACATGAACACGGGGATCAGAATGAGGGTTGCGATGATATAGAGGTTGAATTGGGAAAACACGGCGGCATCAAAAAGAAGTTCAGATATGAGAATGAGGACACCGGTTAAACCCATCATGTACAGCAAGACACCATACCCAACTCGTCCAACCCCCAGAAGACGACGTGAATCCCTTAGCGTTCGGGTGATTCGATGGACTTCGTACAAATCATCTTCAATTTCAAACGCCACCTGCAAATTCTTCAGCTGTTGTGGAATAAACCATCGACGAACAAAGAAGGCCAACAGCAGTGCAAGGCCAAGTGGCATGAGCATGGTCGTTGAAACACCCGAGTTGGTCGAAACATCGGCGGCGGAAACTTGGGGCAAGAACGTGACCATGACAAGAGCCAAACCGATGCTCAACGCCCCTCGCATAGAAAAATCCGATGCGTAACCGTTCATCAAAATTCCTCCGCATTGCACCTACTTTCGATGCCTTTGCAGAAATTCATCAATGCGGTCAAAGGCTTCGTCAAGCACATCAACATCGGCCAAATAGACCAAGCGAACATGGCCCTTTCCGAGGTCCGGTGAAAATCCACTTCCATGAACGAGCAACACGTGTTCCTCCTCAAGCAACTGAAGCACGAAGGCTTTGTCATCATTTGCCCAGCGCTCATCGGTAAGTCGAATAAACATATAGAATGCTCCTCCCGGACGTTCAACTTCAAGACCCTCAATCTGTGAAATACGGCTAAGGCAATGATTGCGCTGCTCTTCAACCCGTGATGCGTAGGCATCCATCCATGCACGGTCACCAGTTAACCCTGCGAGGTAGCCCAGTTGAGCTGGTGTTGAAGCACAGAGTCGTGAACGTAACAGCCGTTCAAGCCCATCACGCACCAAAGACAACCGTTGTGTCGGGTCGTGCAACGCCATGTAACCAATTCGCCAACCTGGAGCGTAGTAGACTTTTGAGACGCCGTTAAGAGCGATGACGGGCACCGTGGTGCTCCTGCTTGCTGTTGACACATGAGTGTTGGTGAAGTCAAGACCGTCGTAAATCTCATCGGCAACGACGATGCAGTTGGGATATTGCTCGGCGATCGCCAACAAACGATCCACATCATCGGCTCCGCAAACAGTGCCGCATGGATTGTTGGGGTTGATGAGCACCAACAAACGAACATCATCGTCCATTTTTGAGGCTATGTCGTCAAAATCTGGACGCCAACCATCACGACTGTGCAGTTTGTACTCGATCGTCTGACCGCCGTACATCTGCGGATAAGCCATGTAGGGCGGATAATGCGGGCCTGGAGCAAGCACTTTGGAGCCTTGCTCAAGCACGGCGGCGAAAATCAACTGCAACGCCTCCGTCACGCCGTGGCAGACATAGATGTCATCGGAGTTTGCAGACCAACCCTTCCGTTGTTCATCCTCTGCAATCGCTTGGCGCAATGCAGGAAGGCCATAGGAGGGTGAATACCCGTTGTGTCCATTCGAGAGGGCAGCAGCGTAGGCCTCCACCATATGCGATGGAGTTGGTAGGCCTGGGTAAGCGATGGGGTCGCCGATGTTGAGTTTCAAGATGGTGTGGCCTTGCTGTTCGAGACGCGTTGCAGGAACAACAACATCCCGTATGGCATACTCAATCGAAGCGGCCCGAGAAGAGACAGGTATTGGGTCAGGCATATCATCACCTATGTGTCAGAGATCGCTTCGGCCAACTCCAGCCATACGGAGCACTTCATCGAATTCCTCAGATGAAACTGGTTGAACCGAAAGTCGTTGACCGCGTCGCAGCAGCGGCATTCCTTCCAAGTTCGGATTCTCCTTCATCGATTGGAGGTCAACCATCGGTAATTCGCGAACCGGTTCAATGTCCACCATAAACCAACGTGGACTTTCAGGTGTTGATTTTTCATCAAAATATTTTCCGTCAGCATCCCAAGAGGTAAAGTCGGGATAACCCTCTCGAACGATGCGAGCGACACCTGCAACGTGTGGCGGCTTGGTGTTGGAATGATAGAACAACACCAAGTCACCTTCTTTCATCAAATCCCGCATCATGTTGCGAGCCTGATAATTGCGGACTCCATCCCAGTGCGTTTTTCCGTCAGCGACCAGTTGAGCATAGGGATAAACATCCAACTCGGATTTCATCAGCCAGTGGTTCATGTCCCATCGGAGACCTACGGGGTCTATGGAATGCTCGCTCACCAAGCATCAACAACATCGTCGAGCAACGCCGCTTCCATCACGTCATCCGCAGCCTGATGCGTACGAATCAATCCGAGTTTCTTGGCCATGTTGTTCCCACCACTCACCGCACCAATGCCCATCTTCTCAAGGGTGACGAAAATGGCAGGGAGGAGAATCAGGGCGCTTGCTGCTGCGACCCACAAGAGGATCAAAATCACCGTGATGAACGGCTGAATTTCGGGAATGGGAATGTTGTAGGCCGTGAACATACCCAACGAGGTTACAACTGCCGCTTCAAACAACGACATACCGGTCCCTACAGCGGCACTTCGGATGGCTGGAATGCCACCACCCAATTCTCGTATACGGTTCGCGATGTGAATCGAAAAGTCAACACCAACCCCCACGAGAATTGAACCAATCATCACCGTCACCAAGGACAGTGGTACATCCATCCGCCACATCACCAACCACTGTAAAGCGACCGTGGCGATCACAGGAGAAGTTGTCCAGATGGAATACCGTATGTCCCTGAACACAACGGCGAGCGTGATCAGCGTGAGGATGATGGCAAATCCAAGCGATGTCCATTGCGAGCCAACGATCAGTTCGTTGACCTCGATGGCCGTCGCTGCGACACCGGTGAGTTCTTCTGCAGTTTCACCATACTTGCCTTGGAACTTTGCAGCCTCAGCATTCACGATATCAACGCTCTTGGCGGTGTCAGCAACTGGAATGAACGGCATGTCAACATAAATGAGTGAACGCCCGAAGTCGTCGCTGACAAAGATTTCACGCGTTTCCTTGGTCAACGATGCATAGAAGATGTCCAGCAGGAAAATCTGCGTTTGTTGGGAACCGGGAAGTCCGAAATCATCAGGGTCGTTGACGACATCCCAGAACGACCCGTCAATGGACTGGCTTTGGTTCAGCAATACATCGGCAGTGGTTTTGACATCTTCACAAACTTCGTTGCCCCCACACGGAACAAGTTGAAGCAAATCGTTCACTTGTTCACCCGATACGGTCACCTGTATCCCCGAGGATTTCATCAAAAAGACAACAGAAACAGCCGTCGTGTTCTCAACCGTATTCAGGGATGCTTCGAGGTTGTCTATTTTCTGTAACAGTTCAACCGGGTCGTCGTTTGACGTGTCATCGTCGTTAAAATCACCACTGACGTTACCGTTCACGAGGATCATGCCAACTTGTCCGGCCTCGAATTCCTTGCTGTACTGTTTCATTTTCACAACAGGAGATTCACCTTCTGGAGCCATTCCGAGCAGATCGATGTTCTCTTCGACATTGCTTTGACCGATGGTCGCAGAGAGTAAAATGAAAAGGGCGAACACCGCCAGCACACCTTTGTTGTACTTCACGGGAACATCCACAAGAACATCAAATGCCTTGAGTGGAGGATGTTTTGGTTTCTTTAAGTCAAGAATGAGCGTGAGGTTTGGCACCATGAACATGGTGAGAATGTAGACGATGACAATGCCGCCTGAAAGGGCGATACCGACGGTCTGAATCGGCGCCATCGGCGTGAAGACCAACGAAATGAAACCGATGACCGTCGTAACAGCGGAGAGGAAGACCGCCCGGCCGGTCGAGGTCAATGAGGCCTTCATTTTCTCGCCTTTGGTTCCTTCCTCCTCAGCGTAGCGATTGGTGATGTGCAGGCCATAAGAGACCCCCAACGCGAGCAAAATAGGCCCTACGATAATGACCGTCATCGTCACTTCGTAATTGGTTGCACCGATCAGCCCGAGTGTCCAGAACACTGCACATAACGTCGGCAAACCCGCAATGACCACCACCTTGAATCCTTGGAGCGGACGCATGCCCGTCAACCCTGCTTGAAGCAGGTCGGAGTGGAACACAAACAAACCCATGGCGACGAGAACAACCGCCATGGGGAAGATTTCCCAAAACAGGCGGAACGAGAATTCGGTGACGGCGTTGGTAATGGGCACTGGACCCGTCAAAATCATCGAAAGACCGAGGTCTTCCCAATCGCACAATCCCTCGGATTCCACCGGCTCGCCATTGGCGTCGAATTCACAGGCGCGCTCAAGACGAGAAATAGTGT
The DNA here is from genome assembly GCA_002728035.1 of Methanobacteriota archaeon. Lineage (GTDB taxonomy): Archaea > Thermoplasmatota > Poseidoniia > Poseidoniales > Poseidoniaceae > Poseidonia. The sequence continues at coordinate 30,232 of PBUZ01000007.1, read as the reverse complement.
CAAGAACTTCTTGTGTGTCTGCAATGATCTCTTTGGCAGGGCGGTCTTCCGTAACGGCAATGGCCATGATCGCTCGGTCAAGCAAGCCGTCTGGACCGCCATCTTCCGCGCCTTCAATGTCGCGAGCAAGTTTGTTCATGCCCGCTGTTGGCTCACCCTCATCGGTGTACATCTCACCAACGACGAGGTCAATGGTCGTCTGGCTCGGAATTTCGTACGAGCCTCCGAACTGGTCGTCCGTTTGTTCCGCAAGTTCGTTGATGTTTTCAGCCAATTCCCTGGATGGACAATCTTCCGTCGGGTCGCTGGAACAGCCCAGTTCACCCACCTCTGTGATGATGGCTTCACGAATCCTCGGCGCACTGGAATTGACTTCTTTCAGCACCGTTGAAAGCGACAGGATGTAAATCACATCGTCCGAATCATCCGAAAGGTATGGATTGAGAATGTTTTCAACATAACTGATCTCTTGTAAAATACGCTGGTCGGTGACGTTGTATGTCGTGGATTCAATGTACACGACCATGACGTTGGTGGACCAATCCTCCTCCACTTTACCAATCAGCTCGGCGACGCGACTTCCATCGGGAAGATACACTTCCAAATCCCCGTTCACGTTTAGCGCGGGATTGTCGGGGTCGTCATCAAAACTTGTTCCGTCCAAAAATCCTGATTGCGTAACAAAGTAAACGGTAAGGAGGAGGAACACGAGGATGGTTGGAATTGGGAACTTCGTGATCGCACCCGTCGCCCCTGTCTTCTGCCATTCACGCTTGAACCGCTTCGGCGCTTCGAGGACAGCGTCAAGTGCCCGCTTTGAATCGAGGGCCTTCATCTGGCCAGTCAGCTGGTCTCGAACGGAACGGCTTTTCTCCGTGATGATATCAAGACGACGATTTCCTTCCAATTTGTCGTCGTTTACGGGAGCGTCTGATGGGTCATCGGATTTCGCCATACCGCCACCTCAGTCTTGGGGAGACGCAGACCCTTCAAAGCCTTACCTTCGCCACGGACACACATCCACCAAATCCGCAGGCGTTGGGGGCCGACGGGTTGAAATGATGCCCCACATCCGACAGGGTGGACCCACCTCATTGACCGAGGCGGGGCCAGGTGAGGCAAATGCCAGCCCCAAAACTCCCAGAAAAGCGTTGGTCAATCGACCTCGAAAAAGCCATACAAGCACAACACTACGAAGATGCAGAGGCCTACAATGGCCGATACGCCTTCAATCCTGACAGTGGAAAAGAATTGTTCGTCATTGACACGCCACCCCCCTACCCCTCTGGCACCTGGCATATCGGTGCCGTGGCACAGTATTCAATGATCGATGTCATCGCAAGAAGTCAGCGTTTGTTGGGCAAGGAGGTGTACTTTCCATGGGGTGTTGATCGAAACGGAATCAACATTGAATTCACGGTGGAAAAAAACACCAAACGCAAAATGAAAACTTATGATCGTGAGGAATTCCTCAGCCTTTGTCAGACGACCATCGAAACCTTCACCCAAGCGATGAGGACAACTGCAAAACGCGTTGGCCTTTCCTGCGATTTCGACCGAGAATACCTTACCGACGCTCCCGATTATCGAAGTGTAACGCAATCAATCTTCGTTGAGTTGTTCAAGAAAGGTGACATCATTGAAGACCTTCGACCCAACATCTACGACCCTGTTGAAGGAACCACCATTGCGGATGCCGAAGTTGAACGTCTACCACGAACGACCAAACTCGTTGACGTAAAGTGGACATGTGAAGACGGAACAGAATTGGTGATTTCCACGACTCGCCCAGAGATGATTTGTGCATGTGGCGTGGTGGTCGTTCACCCTGATGATGAACGCTATCAGCATCTGGTTGGAAAGGACATCACGCTTCCAATGCCGAGCGATGGACGCTCAACAAGCGTGAAGATCATGCAGCACCCTTCTGTAAAATCCGACTTTGGAACGGGTGTGCTCATGGTGTGTTCCTTTGGTGACCAAAACGATGTCGCCGTGTTTAGAGAACTCGGCCTGACGCCGTTTCAAGCCATTGACCTTGAAGGCAAGATGACCGAAGTCGCAGGTCCGCTTCATGGAATGAAGGTGCTTGAGGCTCGAAACAAGGCCATCGAACTGCTCGAGGCCGACGGGAACCTTGTCCAAGCCGTTGAACGGGAGCAAGACATCCCTGTCTCTGAACGAGGGAAAAATCCCGTTGAAATTATTCTCCTCAAGGAATGGTATGTGCGGCAAACGCATATCCAAGAACGCATGAAAGAACACATCGAAGACATTGACTTCCATCCGGTCAGAAACCGACAGTTCTTGCTCGACTGGATGGACAACATCAGCATCGATTGGCCCATCAGCCGTCGTCGCTGGTACCATACTGAGATCCCCATCTGGTACAGTGAAGATGAGCGCAAAGTCGTCGTTCCACCCTCTGGGACGTATGTTCAACCCTGGAAGGAAATGCCTCCCACAGGCAGTCGCGTCTTGGACAGGGAATCCAGAGAGGACCTCGGCGACTACGATGAACTGAAGTCCTCCCTTGGCCAACTAACAGGCGAGGAAAAGGTGTTCGACACGTGGATGGACTCTTCCAATTCGAACTTGTTCGTGAGCGGCTATCTCAACCAGCCAGAAGTTTTTGCCAAAGCATTCCCCACGGCTTTGAGACCACAGGGCAAAGAAATCGTGCGGACATGGCTCTATTACACCCTTCTGAAATCAACGCTTGTGCTTGACCAACCTGGATTCCAGCATGTGTGGATCGATGGTTTGGGAATGGACCCTTGGGGTCGAAAAATGAGCAAATCTTTGGGCAACGGCATCGACGCTGATTCGGTCCTTGAATGCGGCGCAGGTGGCCGAACAGGCTCGTGGAGCGTCAAAGGTCCTGACGGTTCAGTAAAACTCAGAGCCAACAAGATTGGAAGTGAATGTTTCCGTCTCTGGAAGGCTTGTGATGCGCAAGTCGGTGATGATTTCCACATCAACCCAGAGGAAATTGAGAAGAAATATTTTGGTGTCTTGACAAAATTGTTCAACGTCGCTCGGTTCACCTCACAATTCGATGTGCCCGCCGACCTCGAACATGTCCCTGAAGACTTGATGCCCGAGGATCGATGGATTCTGGCGGAATTCCAATCCACCATGGCCACCGTTGAATCCGCATGGGCATCGCTTGACATATACACGGCAACACAGGCACTGAAGACCTTTGGAACAGGCCTTCTACCAAGCCATTACCTCGAGATGGTCAAGTCTCGTCTTTACGACGATGACCAACGGGCTGCATGGACGCTGCATCGCATCGTTCGGGATTTCATGGCTGCATTCAGCCCCGTTTGCCCGTTCTTTACCCACCACATCACGAGCACCGTTTACGAACATTCAGCGGTTGAGGTTGACGAATTCCCTCATCCACCGCTTGCGGAAGTTGGTGAAGGAAGTGAAGAAGGGGCCCGTCTGTGTGGTCTTTCTCATGCACTCCAGGAATTCAACGGCAACACATGGGGCGCAAAAAAGGAAGCCGGTATCTCGCTCAATCAACCCATTTCTGGCATCGCTGTACCCGATGAATTGGCAGAGTTTTCAGCAACACTCACCCGAATGCACCAACTTGAGTGAGTCATTCATCCTCATCAAAGAGGGTGAGTTGGCGTGATGGGAGAATTTCGAGTTGCCCCAATCGAAAACCGATGAGACGCACGCTCCTATGTGATTCAATATTGGTCGCAAACAATGTACGTGCGAGACGTTTGAACACGGCTGCATCATCCATGGCGACGGGTATGCTGCGACCTGAAGTGTGGGTTTCAAAACCCGTGTAACGAATCTTGACCTCTGCCAATCGCCCAGAAACACCGAGNCCTACCGCCCGCTCCATCACCAGATCCACGAGTTGNTCCAAACGTTCCAATACGGATTCATGGTCGGCCAGATCCGTTTCAAAGGTGTGCTCTTTGCCAACGGATTTCCGACTTCGTAACGGACTCACCACGTCGCTGCTTTCACCTTCGACCACGGACATGAACCACGATGAAAACCGCTCGCCGGCCAAACGCTCTAGCGAAAGCACGCCCAACTCCTGAAGTTCATCCGCTGTCGTAAAGCCCCATTCGGCCAATTGTGTTGCCCGTTTTGGCCCAATTCCTGGTATTTCTCTCAAGGAACGACCCTGAAAGAAATCCCCTACTTCATCAGGCAACACCCGAAAAATACCGTTGGGCTTGTTGACTTCACTGCTCATTTTCGCAAGGATTCGTGTCGGTCCGATACCGAAGGAAGCCGTCAGTTGCAAGTCATCGGTGATGGCTGCCTGAAGGTTCTTTGCAAGCGCCAACGCCATATCCCAATCACCATTCACCGTCTCGGTTACATCCAGATACGCTTCATCGATACTCGCCTGTTCAAACACATTCGCTGGTTGCTGNANATGNGCCATCACGCGTCGGCTGGCTCTGCCGTACAGGGCCCGAGTGCCCCGAATGTAGAGGGCTGGTCCAAACGGTGCTGCTGGACACCTTCGCCATGCTTCAGATACTGGCATTGCTGAGCGAATACCGTAGGCACGCGCTGCATAATTGCAGGTCGAAACAATGCCTCGACCCCTCCCTTGTTTTGGGTCCGAACCGATCACCAACGGCAAGCGGTCGTCCAAATTGTGATGGAGCGTTTCAACCGCTGCAAAAAAAGCATCCAAGTCGCAATGAATCAAGATCCGTGGGCGCCTTTGTTCCCCATCACTTGATGCGGCGCCCATATCGACTTTTCCTCGCCATCGGTGTTTGAACTTGATGCTCGTTCAGTTCAACAAAGGGGTCTTGGTAAAGAACGAAGACCACCCCTGTCGAACGTCAATGATTCCCATGAACACAACACGCCTTTCCACGCCAAGAAACATGGTGCTCGTGCAGCAAAACGTCATCGATCTCATGCAAATTCAGCCACAATCCGGCCAACTCTACCACTTGACAGGACCGGGGCACTCGGGGCGAAGTATGCGGGTCATAGCAGAGCATTGGGTCGCTTGGGTTCTGATGCAAGGTGAAGCCGTTCACTGGATCGATGGCGCCTGCCGAATAGATCCATCTCGTCTGATTCCTCTTCTGGAATCGCTTAACGCAGATGTTGAGGCATGTTTGGCTCGCCTTTACTTGAGCCGCGGTTTTACATTGCATCAGCTGGATGGACAACTCAGCCGTCTCTCGGACGAATTGAACATCACGCGTGCGCCCATGCTCGTGGTGGATGGGTTGCTGACCATGCACCAAGACGATGCCATTCGTCGTTTGGAATCCCGCAGTATGTTACGAAGGCACCTCAATCTCTTGGAACGAATTGTAAAGATCCACAACACTGCCGTCATGGTCATCACCGAGGCGCAATCCACATGCCCTCATCAGGAAAGGCGCATTCGCTCCATTTATCGTCGGGCACAGAATCATCTGCGAGGAACGTGGAGAGGCGGAAGGCGAAGTCGAACACTCCACCTCCATCACCCCCAAACTGGCATTCAAGGACGATGGTTGCCAACACATCAACCACAAACTCGATTTCAGATCAAACCACGTAGTTTCAACGAACAGAAGATGAATCCTGTGATGGATGCATGCTCCTTGCGGGAGAAGCAGAGGTGAAATCCAACAATGTTGGTTGCTCAATACCTTGTTCCAGCATCTCATCGGTCCATCCAAACGGCGCAAGAATCTCCCACAGAGCACGTTGTGCAAGCGCCCCATAATGAACATGACAACCGCCGTGCATCGTGTCCACACCCACGAGTTCCTCTTCCAACAACACGCGATCCCAAAGCTCGGTGGCCGATGCATTGACCACCACATAACGAATCTTCCCGCCAGGCGGAACAACATGCCCTTGTTGATGGGCTCGCAAAAGCGCTGCATAAGTAAGGTTCTTGACGCGATAATCATCCATTTCTTTGCTGACACGCCGGCTCAGTACCAAATCTTCCAAGGCCACACCATCTGCATGAAGACGTTCTCTTTCACGACGATAGAAGCGGAACACCTCGCGTTGTGCGCTTCGATTGGGTACACCGTTCACNCGTTCACCTGCAGCCAGCAAATGCAGTGCATGTTCTTGCAATGAACGAATCCAAGGAGGCGTTGAATGTTGGCGCATTTCAATACCTCGAACCTTGAACCCCTCCTCTCCGTACGCCCAATACTTGGTGAGTGAACCTGAACCGTGCATACGACTCGGAAGAAAGGCGATGAAATCATAATGATTTTCAAATTCGAGCGGAATACCAACCGACTGAGAGATTCGGGAGGCAAAGGCTTCTGCTGCTTGTCGTTGCTCTGCACGTGTTCGCCCAGTGGTGTCCGAAAGCCAAACGCAGTCAACGATGGCGTGAAGAACATCCCATCCGTCGTTTTGTGCTGCAGCAATCGTGGTCAACAAAATGTCACGAGACCAAGCACAAATGGCTTCATGTGCCTCAATACGCCCAAACCTGGCATTGCGATAACCCGTATAGCCGAAACAAGTGACGAGAAGCCACTTCAAAGCGTTTTGACGCAAATCAAACGCATCGCCTTTCGAAAGGCGTTGAGCCTTCANTTCACGGCGTCGCTGAATCAACGGTGCCACTACGCGACCCAAGAAACCGTGTCTTCGGCCACAAGTGTGACTGTTGAGACCAGGAACTCGCTGCGCCTTTTCGTGGACGAGTGGNAAGAAACCATGCCCGAACTGCGAATGGAGGTGACGTCGCCGAAATTCGCGTCTTGCCTCATCGGGAGGCAGAGGAACAAACATGTCACCTTTTGGCGATGCTTGTGGCTGGCAGCACGAACAATTCAAGGTCTCAGGTGAAATGTTTCTCGTGGCGATGATGCTTGGAAACAGGCTGGCGAAATCCAATTCGACCACGGATGCATGAACGCCAGACTGGCTGTCGAGATAGAGCCCCCCACGATCTGCATGAAGAAGTTCAAGCGCAGATTTGGTGTCTTCAGGTCGGTTCTTTTTCCATGGCACAAGAACACCGTCATCCATGGCCACTCGCATCTGGATGGCGCTGATTACAGACCCTGGCGAAAGGCGCGAGATGATTTGTGCAGACTGGCACGATTGCTGAGCGAGTTCAAACAGTCCTGCCACTCCTCCTTCGTTCACGATGAAACTGTTGCGAAGATCAAGATGGATTCGGCCCTCGAGGAAAAAAGCCCCGTGACGGTGCAAGGTTTGACCGTAGGAATGCACCGTTCGGTTGTTGGTGGAACGTACGAGTGGCTTTGAAGAGCGNCCCAATCGAAGGGTCATTCCATGCAACTCAGCTTGTTCGACCAGCCATGGAAACAGTCGCTGGTCTCCCCCTCGTGTGAGCAGGACATCCGGGTCNGCAATGTCCAATGCTGATTGCAGTGCATCCAACATCGCTTTCAAGGATTCAAACTCATCCCGCATCAACACGATGGATTGCTGGTCACGAACGGTGGGCGATACACCGGGCTCATGCGTGGTTCGAAGACGAAACGCGACCGGTGAATCTCCGNGCGAAGGGAAACCCTCCNTGCAAGAGAAATCGATGTCAAACATCATGATATGAAACGGGGGATCACCGCTCGTTTCTGTGATTGGATTGAGCGTTTCGGGTCTGGTTGAATCCCACGACACGCGTTGAAATGCAGAACAGTGGCACGCATTGAGGAAACGCTGAACGAAATGAGCATCCACCGAATACAGTGTGTATCGGTGAAAATCACCTCGTGCCTCAATGTGTTCTGCCAGTCCACGTAAACGATGAAAACGTTGAACGTGAATTTCAAGGACAACTGCGCGGCCCTCATGTTCCAGAGTCAAACCTGCGGTCACCCACTCGATGGATTCGATGAAAAAGGCTGCAATAATTTCAGGTTGCATGAGCCAATGCTCCAATTGATCAAGATCATCCACCGATGCATGGACATGCAAAACGGGTGTCCACGGTATGTTGCAAGGCTGCGCATGCCCGTTGTCATCGACCAACCAAGTCACCATTCCAGTGCTGGCTTCGTTCTCGTGAACATCCAAAAGCCAACCTTCAATCCTCACGTAGACCCTCTTCCAATCGCCGAACCCGTTCGTTAAGGTCTCGAACTTGAACCATCAAGTCGACCAGCATGCTCAGGACCATCGGTTCCCATGGACGTCTGCTCGGTAGCAAACCACCTGCTGCACGACGCTGTCGGACCGCATCAAAGAGCGAATCCAGCGCCACTTGATCTTGTGTTGATAGACCCCGACGATATGGAAGAATACCCTGAAGTTCACCCTCTACACGCGTTCTCCACGGCGGCACACTACGACCCATGAACACGGTGAGTGAGGGCGCAAGGCATGCTTTTCCTTGACCCNCTGTTTGAAAGTGAAAGTGCCTACAAATNTTCCTTGTTGACCACAAAATCCGAGGCCTTACCTGCAAGTACATCCATCACGTTGGTTGCGATGTCCATGCCGACACGCCCTTGAGCTTCAATGGTTGAGGCTCCAATGTGCGGTGTGCCGTGGAAATGTTCCATTTGAAGCAAGGGATGAGCAGGGTCAACGGGTTCGTGCTCAAACACATCCAGGGCAGCAGAGGTCAATTGACCTGACGCCAATGCCTGTTCAACGGCCGATTCATCGACGATGCCTCCCCGAGCACAGTTGATGATGTGGTTGCCACANCGAGAACCGTCTTTTCCGATCTGNGGCATGGANGCGATGCGTTCGGCGTTGACGAGATGATATGTTTCATCGGAAAGATTGCAATGAATGGAGACATGGGTGCAATTGGAAAAGAGAGCATCGACGGACTTGTGAAGCCGTGTGTCCTGTGCTTTTGCGATTTTTGGGGGAAGGTACGGGTCGTAGGCATGCACTTCCATTCCGATGGCTTGTGCAATGCGACCGACCGATTGAGCGATGCGCCCAAAACCGATCAGTCCCAAGGCTTTCCCCGAAAGTTCTGAACCCTTCATCGCCGATTTTTCCCAGCGCCCCTGGCGAAGGGAGCGGTCTGCACGTGGCAGATGACGAATACAAGCCAAGAGGTGGCCAAGGGTCAANTCCACAACAGATTGGGTNCTGGCACGGGGNGCATTGACCACAGGAATCCCCANNCGNCCTGCCGTTGGGAGGTCGATGTTNTCCACGCCCACGCCCGCCCGTCCGATCACTTTCAAGCGACTTCCAGAGGCTTGCAGGACCTCGCTGGTGAGTTTGGTAGCGCTNCGAACGATGATCGCATCAAACTCACCCAAGGCTCCGTCCAAGAGCGCTGCGTGGTCGATGCTTTCCAAAACGACTTCATGACCCTCTTTCTCAAGTTTCGCAACCGCCTTTTCATCCATCCCATCGGTCACGGCGATCCTTGCCATGCACCCGTCTTGATGCGAGGGTGTTAGAACATTGGGTTTGGGGAATATACAACCGTTGTTTTCAACAACCCCAATCGGCTCCCCGTGGTTGGGCAGAGCCATGGCCACCGACATGCAGGAATTGCTTTGGGGAGCAGGTATCCTTGCTCTCCCCTTGTTGTTGGCTTTGCCCATGCGACTTGCTTGGCAATTTTGGGTAGGTGTTGGCCATGAAGTCTCTGAATACAGAACAATCGTACGACAAATCGTGGACTCGGGCCATCAAGTCTCATCGTTCTCGCAAAATTTGGATGACATCGCCCGCAACCTCCGTATCCCACCTGCCAAGCAACGTCTGATCGAGGCTGAACTTCTCCATCCACTCACAATTTCGCACTTTTTGTTGCTCCCCGCATTGCTCATTCTACCGCTTTCTGCGGTCATGGCNCTCCCNCTCATTCTCCTTGGTTTCCCGTTCATGTTGTTCATGGAATTCNTGCTCATCCGCAAAAACTTCCTCATCTGGTCGCTCAAATCAATTGAGCGAATCATGCACTGGCAGGTGATCCACATTCCAAAGCCGCACCGGGGGACGCGTGATTCTCGACGCTCACTGACTGAATTTTCACAACACATTGAGCACTTCAACTATGTCCCGCAAGCTGCTTTTCTGGGGCTCTTCGCATGGCTCATCGTGCACTGGGTCTTGAGTTTGGATTCTTGGACGGTTGAATTTCTCGTCTCGGCGGTGCTTTACATGGTGCTACTTTCGGTCCTGTCCGTGTTGAACACCGCGTTTGAGGCCGACCTTGTGTTTGTGGACCCTGCCAAAGGACGGCTGGTGCCGGTAAACCAATGGCTTGAAGGGGTCTTGAACCCAATTGTTGGCATTGGTTTGCTGTTCTTGTTGGGGCGGAATCTGCTTGAGGAATCCCGTGATGTCGGTGGAAATCCAATTCTGTTCGCCACCGTTGTCCTGACCTTGCTTTACGGAGCCGCTATCGTGGGTATTTCTTACCGATGGGGATACTCTTCTTGGCGTGGCGAACGGGTTCGACAACATTTCGAAACGCAAGTGATTGCTCACCTCAATCCGCTTTCTTACGACCTCACGAGAACAAAAGGCAGAATTGATTTCAATGTACGTATGGGGATGGATGAGCGACTTACGGCGTATGAAAGTGCAAACACACAACAACTCACGTTCGAAGAGTTGCAAAACTTACCGAGCATACCGCCCGACACCAAAGCACCAAAAAATCCGCTCAAGAAATAATTCAGTCCAACCAAGGAATGTGTTCGGGGATTTCTCCGAACAAATTCGCTGGAATGGCGGTTTTGATCTTTGAAACGCTACCAAGTTTTGCAGAAGTCGCTTCCTGCCATGAGCGAAACTCCTCGTAGGTGGTCATCTTCAAAATTGGGTTGTTCGAACGGTTCCAATCCAATGACTGCATTTCGGTACCCGGTGGATCGTGCCCTGAACAGACGACGGTGTGACCTTCAAACCGGTCGAGAACAGCGAGGGCCTCCCAGTGAACATGAGGACGACCACTGGGTAGATCGTCACGGCCAACACCTCCATCGCCGTTGAACAAGAAGTCCCCCGTCATCATGTATCCGGGGACATGAACGATCATGGAATCGTTGGTGTGGCCCGGTGCCGCATGAAACTGAATCGGAATGGAGCCCAACATCAGTTTCTCTTCGTCATCCATGTACATGGTGACGCCTAGACTGGCCGTCTCGGTGGACATCACATACTCACACTGGTAATGCTCGCGCAAGGAAAAACAAGCCGTGATGTGGTCAGCGTGCGTGTGGGTCGCAATCGCGTAAACAAGATCAAGGCCCTCGGCATCCAATTTGTCAATGTATGTCTGAAGGAAATCATAGACAGGGTCAACCAGTGCGGCTTGTTTGGTCGATTCGTCCACGATGAGATATGTCATCGCCCAAATGCCTTGGTTCAGTTGCTCAAATCGCATGATTCTGCCACTTCGCACCGACTCTTGAACTTTGACATCTCCGTATTCATCAAATACCCTTGACAAAATGATGCATCATGGTCGGAGCATTGGAGTATGGGCTGCTCGCCGTTGGGCTCGGAATCGGCGCACTTGTGGGTTGGTTGATGGCAAGGCAAGCGCTCTCGGGAGAACTTCTCGTGGCAAGAGAGCGCATAAGGGCATCACAAGAAGATGCTGAAGGAAACGAGCAACGGATCAGGGCTGAAGTTGAACTGCTCGCTGGAAGAATCGCTCACCAAAGCACCGAGACTGTCATGCGCATGGCTGAAGAACGTTGGAAGTCTGAACAAAAAGACGCAGAGCACGCGCTCGACACCAGAAAAATGGAAGTCGAAAACTTGGTCAAGCCACTAAAAGAAGAAATGGAAAAGATGATCAAATTCAACAACGACATGGAAAAGGAGCGTACAGGAGCCTACGAGGGCATCAAACGTCAATTGAAAGAATTGGGTGAAAAAACAGAATCGCTCTCAACGAGAACCACGGCCCTGTCCACCGCACTCACCACCTCTGCCCAGGCACGAGGAAATTGGGGTGAAGTGAAACTTCGTCGACTCTTTGAAATGGCTGGCCTCAGCGAACACGTGGATTTCTTTGAACAAGTGACGCTTGAGGATGGAAGCCGTCCAGATTTCGTCGTTCGACTGCCTCAAGAGGCGGTCTTGCCTATTGACTCCAAGGCATCGGGTGCACATTTTTTGCAAGCGGTGGAAATGGACCCCTCTCCACAACAAGACGAGTTGTTGCTCAAGCATGCAAAAGCAATGAAACAACGCATCACTGAACTGAGCGCGAAGGCTTATCAGAACACCATCGAGGGCGAGTTTGACCATGTCATCATGTTCATTCCCAGCGAAGCCATGGCGGCATCTGCCTTCTCAACCGACCCTGACTTGATGGAATACGCCATGAGCAAAGCGGTCTTGATTGCAACACCCGTTACCATGCTCGGTTTGTTGAGAACGGTTGCGCTCTATTGGCAGCAACATGCGCTTGCAGAGGGAGCGAAGGAAATCTACGAGGTCTCCCGAGAACTCTACAAACGAGTGAACACGATGATCGGTCATTTCTCAAAGGTTGGAGGGCATCTTTCGAATGCGGCAAAGACCTACAACGACACGATGAATTCCTACGAAACGCGAGTGCTGCCGCAAGGTCGAAGATTGGACGACCTCAAAGTTTCAGAGACCCTCCAATCCGCGTTACCCGAACCAAAGGACATCGAGCATCTACCCAAGGAATAGCATCAATTTGATGAGAGATTTCATGATGGAGAGGGAGTTGGAGAAACCATGCACCCCAGAGAGGTCGTCTACCTCGAGCATGACGGCAAAGTCTTGCTGGTTGACGAACAGGGTAACGGCCCATGCCTGCCTCAAGCAGGACGTGTGTCCGATGGTGAAGCACTCAGGTTTCCAACCGTTCAAGAGGTTGCGAATCTCGGCATCAAATTCACAATAAAAGACAACCTCACGTTGCGATTTGAAACCAACACCTACGAGGTCACCAAAGCATATCCTGATATCGCATGGCCAAAGGAATGGGCCTGGAAAGATGCGTGTGTCTCCGACAATGCCGTTCATCCCGTTGCTCGTGAAGCCATCTATCGTTCGCTGCACAGGTTGGTCTCAAAGGTGATGATTCGCAACGATGGTGGCGACGTGCTGATGGCGAAGGTCGAACGGGGGCATTTTCGCGGTTTTTGGACGCTCCCTGGGGGATATATGGATCACAACGAACACCCAGCCATCGGTTGCGTTCGGGAGACCCTTGAGGAACTCGGCTTGGAGGTCGTACTCGATAACCACGAACCGGTCATCACGCAGCAGGTGTTCAACGACGAGGGAATTTCCTTCGTATCGCTCACTTACCGTTCATCGTGGAACGGTGACATCGACGAGCTTACTCTGCAAACCGAAGAGATTTCTGAGGCTGCTTGGTTTTCGCCTCAGAAAGCGTTGGACCATGCTGTTTCCCACTTTGACAGGCAGGCACTGCGTTCGTTGCTTTGATCAAAGGCCGAGTTGTTGACGCGCTTCGTCCAGTGCGTCGCCAAGACCCTCTGCATGAGAGCCGCCACCTTGAGCGAACGTTGGGCGACCACCGCCACCACCCTTGATGTGGTGGGATATCGAACGGAGGAGCTCAACAGCATTGTACCGCTCACTGGCTACCGTATCTTCCGTCACGCCGATCATCAATTTGCCACCACCGTCTGCAGACCCAAGCACTGCAAGCGTGGGTTTATTGGCATCAAGTGTCAATTCTTTGAGCATCGTGGTCATGGTTTTCAAATCACCATCAATTTCCATCACAACGACGCGAACACCATCGAGCTCNGTGGTAGCATCACCACCNCCNCTGGTGCGCAAGCGAACGATTTCNGACTCAAGTTGTTCAATGAGTTTCCGCTGTTCTTTCCACTCTTTGAAAAATCGGGCTGCGGCTTTCGGCAAATCTTCGGCGTGAACACCAAACACCTCGCTTGATTCACGAACCAATGCATCTCGTCCACGAGCGTACGTGAGGGCGGCCTCACCTGCGACGACATGAAGCCGTTCAACCCCATCCTGCACGGCCGATGAACGAACGATTCGGATGGAACCGATCTGTCCTGGCTCATCGTGATGTGTTCCACCGCATGCTTGCGTATCGTGGTCAGCGATCCGAAGGATTCTGATGGAATCACCCTTCGGTGCACCGCCTTGGTACAAATCAAATCCATGAATCAAGTCAGCGTCCTTACGATTGAGTTCGGATTTTTCTGTTGAGCGAACGGAACTCAGGATGCTGTTTGCCATATCTTCCATTGCATCCAACTCCTCACGCGTCAGNCGATGATAGTGGGTGATGTCCAATCGACCGCTTTCAACGGAGAGATGCGAACCAGCCTGGAAGATATGAGGACCCAACAGCCTTCTGGCTGCACCGCCAACAATGTGAACCGCTGTGTGATGGTCCATCAATTGCTTGCGTCGTTTCCAATCCAGGTTACCGGACACGACAGCATCTTCTTTCAGGGGNCCGTTCGTAAAATGGACAACAACACCACCCTCTTTTTGAACATCGACAACGTTCACGACATCGTCTTCCTGAGCCAGTTGACCATGGTCCGCCTCTTGGCCACCGCCTTCGGGGTAAAACAATGTGCAATCCAAAACAACGGCATGCGTCGCTCCACTTGGTGATGCATCGTCAAGCGCCACAGAGGCGAGAACATTGGCTTCAAACGAAGATGAATAAACATGGTCGTAAAAATCGAGGCGGGTGTCAGGGAGCGCTCGGAGTTCGACATGCCCATCGTTTTGGTCAGCAGCTTGTGCGGCTTCCTTCGCCATTTTGGCGTGACGTTCTGCCATTTCTGCGGAAAAACCAGTTCGTAATGTGACGTTTTTCCAACCTGCTTGACGAGCGAGTGCCACAGCGATGTCAGGTGCCAATCCATGTGAATCGTTCAGCGTGAACAAATCCTCATCCGGAATGGTATCGGAAGCCTTGTCCAAGGATTTGAGTTGCGTTTGAATCACGTTCCCTCCCTTGCGAAGCATCTCGGCATAGCGTTCTTCTTCAAGTGAGAGGATGGTGAGCAAACCTTCCCGTGTCTGCTTATTGAGCAAGCCTCCGAGGTTGATGTCGAGATGATGTTCGGCCATCTCGCTGAGCGAGACGGTCAAGGACAATTCATCTCGCATTCGCAACACACGCCGAGCGAGCATTCTCGCAAGATAACCTGCTTTGGCATTTGATGGGACAAGCCCGTCACCAAGCATGTTGCACAATGCATGGAGGTGGTCTGGAATCGCATAGATGTTCGAGAGCGGTTCCGTGATGGCAGTAAATTGCTCCGAAGTGAGGTGAACGCCGCGTTCCGCAAGTCGTGTGAGGAAAAGATTGACCAACTTTTCTCCGTCAACACCTGCCTCAATGTTCATGATGCCGTTCAACCGGCTCATCTCACCCAGCAGGGCATCCAAATCAAGTTCTGGCCATTGCTTCGCAACACCATCAAAACCTGCAAGCTCTTTCAACCACGCAACCGTTTCGGGATAAATGGCTTCATAGATGGTTGGCGTACCTGCCGCTGCCCAACAGAATCGCTCCAGACCGTACCCCGTATCGATGATTTGAAGGGGCATGGTTCGGTACTTGTCACCCTTGAGTTCGATGTCGCCTTCCGGATGTTCTTCCATGTCCATGAACACCAAGGTTGCGAGCTCCAAGCCGCCGACGATGACCTCAACAGCAGCACCAGCGTTCCCTCCACCACACCACGGATTTTCCACATAGGTGATCTCATCCGCAGGGATACCAAAGGTCTCGGTGAACATCTGGTGACAAAGTGAAACACAAGTTTCCATCCAGTAGATTTCCAAACCCTCTTCAGGCCGGTTGAACACATGATGAGCCATCATCTCAAACGTCGTCAAGTGACGTCCAGAGCGCCCAACNGCATCAACATCTGTCAACCGAATGCAAGGTTGTGAGACGGTGAGTGGATTTGCAGGAGGGTCGACCGAACCCGAGGTCACATGGGGCTGGAAATCGGCAATAGAAGCGATGGTGAGGTGGATATCGTCGCGCCAACGGGCCAAGACGGGATAGGGGTCAATGCGTACATGCTCTTGCTTCTCAAAAAACGACAAGAACGCTTCTCGCATGGCGTCTTTCAAGGCTTTCCCACGTTGTTTGAACCCGGCAATGAGTGGTTGACCAATGAAAGTGTATTCATCTTCAGATGTGTCCCCACANGTTTCTCGTCCAACATCGGATGTCCAAAACCACAAGTCGGTAACCTTGCATTGCTTACGGACATAGCCATTGTCGTGAAACACGGACAAATCAATGGGAGGTAGGGCCATCCGAGCAACTCCGTCCGTTGTGGACAACACTTCCACACCCAATCCCCCCTTCAAGCCTGTGTTGACAAGGCCCATTTTGAGGTGATTTGTGAAAAGGCTCAAAGCAGGGGGGGGCAGAGGCCGATTTATGGATGCCGCTTGGCGTGAGCACCTCGAGGACGAGGGAGATGGCACGATGCGCATCCGTGCTCACGGCGACATGAAGGTCGACGCTCGATTGGTCACCGATGCCAACCACATGCAACTGCATGCCGATGACCGCGGCCCCGAGCAACTCGTCAACACAGCCTCACTTCCCGGCATTGTTGGAGAAGCCTGGGCCATGGCCGATTGGCACTACGGCTATGGATTTCCCATCGGCGGCGTCGTCGCAACAGATGTGAATGCAGGTGAACTCGGAGGNGCTGTTTCACCCGGCGGTGTTGGTTTTGACATCAATTGTGGCGTTCGTTTTCTCGCACTCGATGCTACGGCAGCGGACATCCCCAACCTCAAGAAACTCGCAGGACGACTCGCAGGACGTGTACCAGCAGGTGGTTCGGGAAAGGGAGGGGTTGACCTCACGATGTCGCAACTTCAAGAGATCCTCNTGGGAGGTGCATCTTCTGCCCTTGATTTGGGATACGGCCAGGATGACGACCTTGCTTGCTTGGAATCGAACGGAATACTGCATACAGATGAGGCCGATGTCTCCCAACGTGCATTGGAGCGGGGTTTGAAATCGCTTGGAACCCTTGGAAGTGGCAACCACTTCCTCGAGTTGCAAACAGTGGGCTCTGTCGTTGATGATGAGACGGCAAAAAGTTGGGGGTTGTATGAAGACCAATTGGTTGCGATGATTCATTCAGGTAGCCGAGGGCTGGGGCATCAAGTCTGTACCGACCATGTGAGGGCTTTGGAATCNACCTACAAACAACGGGGAAAACACTGGGTNAACGAGGAATGGGGATACACACTCCCTGACCGNCAACTGGCCTCTGCCCCCATTCATTCCAGACAGGGTCAAGCCTACTTGGATGCCATGAACGCAGCAGCGAATTTCGCTTTCGCCAATCGAGCCGTCCTTGCAGAACGTCTTCGCACGGTGCTGAGATTGGAACTTGGTGTTGATGGCGAAGCACGTACGATCTACGATGTCGCCCACAACATCGCCAAGATCGAAACGCACCGAATTCACGGTGTAAACTGCCAGTGCCTCGTCCATCGTAAAGGTGCAACACGTGCCTTTGGCGGTGACCACCCTGATGTTGCAACATCGTTTGCCAGCACGGGCCAACCCGTGGTCGTNCCNGGAGATATGGGCAATGGCTCATGGATCATGGCTGGACCTCGCAAGGGCAACAACATCGCCTTCGGGTCGTCTTGTCACGGCGCTGGACGGGCCCTCTCAAGAACACAAGCAAAGAAATCAATGGATGGTAAAGCACTCAAACGGCAACTGGAAGCATCTGGCATCCGTGTTCACGCCTCAACACCCAATGTGTTGAGTGAGGAAGCCCCAGACGCCTACAAGAATGTCGATGATGTCATCCGACTCACCCATGATGCAGAATTGGCTCGCCCTGTCGCGAGGATGAATCCGTTGGCTGTCATCAAAGGATAATCACATGCAAACTTGCATCATGCCTTGTCCAGGTATGGTTGGTGCTGCGCCGCTGTGAACACCATCTGGTTCCTCAACGATCACACTCAACAACGTGTTCACCAATTCTTTCAATTCATCCACTTGGTGTTGGAGTTCCTTCACCCTTCGCTTCACATCTTCATTTTGCTCTTGCTTGCGCTCCATGTGCATCCCATCTGAGAAGTTTCCTTCTCACACGGCAATTTGTGAAATCATCACTTATACATTGAGGTTCATGACAGGTTTGGCAACCTGTTTTGGACATCTTGTTCTCTTGAGGGCTGGAGCCACCGGCGAGATTTGAACTCGCGACCTCCTCATTACCAATGAGGTGCTATACCCCTAAGCCACGGTGGCAGTGGTTTGGGCGACCCACCAAGTGAATATAATCGCTTCGCGGACACCATCATCAAGTCATGGAGCGATGAATTGACCACGAACCAGACTGGATTCCGACAGGGACATGAACCGGGACGTCTTCGCCATCAACCAAAGACCACGCCTGTTCGTTAATATCGAGTGTTGCACCAGGGGCGAGCAAAATGAAGTCAACATGGTGGCTCCCCAAAAATGCATCAACTTCATCTGCCGTCCTCCAATACCCATCGATGTCTTTTGAACCATCCAAATCGACCGCAGATTTGAGGACGTACAAATGGTGCATTGCAAGCGTTTCTGGGGAAACCAACAAGAAGGATTCGTCATCGCTCTCCCATGCACTTGCAAGAGAAGCACCTGCGTCATCGGACCAAATCTGGTGACCAACCAGCGATGTAAACAAGAGAAACGGTACCAAAACTACCAGGCCAACTTGCATGAAACGAGGTGAGGCGGCCTTGTCCTCGCCCACTTCAGCCCAACGAAGAATGAACATGAGGGGCAGAAGAAGGGCTGTAGCATAACGCCCGTTATTCCCCAAAATAACCATGATCTCAGGCAATGTCCTCCCCCACAACGAAGCTTCCAAAGTCCACAACGCTGCTATGTACGCAACAATACCCGTCAAAACACCCGCAGTAAATCCGACCAAAAGGGTGATTCCAGGTCCTTGCAGTGCACGCAAACCAGTCCATCGATGACGAAGGATTGGCCACAAGGCAAATCCAATCAGCAGGTAAAGGCCAACGGAATCAAAGATTGCAAAACCGGTAGCCAAGAGATAGGTCAGCGGTTGTTCTGAGATGACGGAAAAAGTTCCAGAATCCGACATCAAGCCAAACAACACGATAGCGATGTACACCGTGAGCGAAACAAGAACGGCAACCATCCATGGTCGCTGAGTAAAAGGCGTCATCGTACGTTTCAACAGTGCATCGTTGAGTTGAACCCAAGCGAAACCGATGGCCACCACGAGCAACCATGCCCCCAACGATGCCGAGACAGAGAATCCTTTCCACCCGAGCACCAAGAGCACAGAGGTGGCCATGAGCAGGACATGCAAGCGCTGTTGTGACGGCTTTTCGCCATGATTAAAGTAAAAACCGAACGTGCTCAATCCCAACAAAACAGCCAACATGCCCTCATCGTACCCGCGGCTTGCAGAAAACAACAGAACCGGGCTGACCAGAACAAGGGCGCCCCACCGGAGATCAAAGCGATCGCATCCCTCCTCCCACCGCGGCGTAATGCTCACCAGCAATGCCAGTAACACGACCCCAAAGAAAGCGGAGGCCTTCATGGAAAACTCAGAAGTCGCCCAAGGGGGGATGTATCCGTCATAAGCGCCTGCGTTCTCGGGAGTTTGTTGTTCATCCCCCGACAAACGCAAGTCACCCCAAGGGAGGTCTTGACCAGGTGAAGACCCGTCGTTGAGCGCATTCAAGCGAACATGGGCATCCAAACCCAAGTCGCTGGTGAAAAAGGCAATCGTGTGAAGCAGCAAACCACAAAACAACAGCGCCGTCCAACGGCGGCCGCCCCATGATGTTGGTTGTTCCACAACCATTGGTGCTTGTGCATGCAACAAGGAG
The DNA here is from genome assembly GCA_002728035.1 of Methanobacteriota archaeon. Classification (GTDB taxonomy): domain Archaea; phylum Thermoplasmatota; class Poseidoniia; order Poseidoniales; family Poseidoniaceae; genus Poseidonia. The sequence continues at coordinate 10,414 of PBUZ01000007.1, read as the reverse complement.
GTTGCGGTGAACGTCAAGCGATTTGGCAGGTTCTCAAACGGGACATCATCAAATGGATTTGAAGAGGAACGGCTTCGAGAGAGAGATTTGAACGCCTGAACAGTTTCCTGTTCTTTGTTCAAACTCATCGTCTTAACGTGAACTGTTTTTGGCGCCGAGAGAGAGATTTGAACTCCCGAGGGAACGGGCCCACGCGATTTCCAGTCGCGCGCACTACCAGGCTATGCGATCTCGGCTCTTGAAGCGACCGACCCCTCCTCCCCGTTTAACCATCACGCTTGTTCTTGCACAAAGCATGGTGTCGCAACGAAAGGACTCAAAGGGACGACCTCTAGCGTGGTNCATGGGCGAGGAGGGTGACGATACCGCNGGTGTCNTGCTCGCTCACAAGGACCTTCCGTTTCGGATGGGAGACATTGAACTTCAGAAACCGTTTCCACCGTCTACACCCTTCGCAGAAAGCCTCAACACGGTGCGTAAAGAATGGGTTTTCCACTACAAACTCCTTCGTTTTGAATGGACTCGAGACCACTACATCGCCACGCTCTTTGGTATCGCCGCCTTTTGCCTCGGGTCGATTTCAACCGAGCTTTGGGGTGGAGGGGATGCAAAGGTGAGCGGTCTTGACGGTGTGATGGCCATCAATGGTTTCCAATTCTTCCAAGTCCTCCTTTCTGTTCTTTGTTGGGCATGGTTTGCCTATCAAGCGTGGGTCTTGTTTCCCGTAATGAGAGTTCATGCGATCTCTCTACTCTTCATGTGGAACGGACTGATCGGTGCCCAAATCTTCTTTCATCGAAGCAACCCCAGTTTTCCAATGAGATTTCAGCTCGCCGACATGATGGAAGGTACACTCTTCGTCCTGATCGTGTTCTTCTTCCTGTTCTTTTTCTGGAAAGCAGTCGTTGAAACCCGAGATCTTCATGTGGAAGTCAATCATCTTCACGAGGATGTTCGAGTGATGGAAGCTGAGCTCGCTGAACATTCGCTCAAAGGTTGGTCAAGCATGTTCGGCATATGGGTCTTGATGGTCTTGATTTCATCGTGGGCAGGAATACACCATGTCGCAACGTACGGAGAGAGCAACATCGGTTTCCTTGTGGTTCACTTGATGACCGGGCTCCCAGCCATCCCCCTGTTGATGTTCATCCTCTGGTATCCACAACGCATGTTGGGAAGTCAAGCACAGGTCAGAACTCGAGCAGCCGTTGCTGCGTCAATGGAAATGGAGGGTGTCTCGGGTGGCCCAGCGAGTCAGGTGGCCGCTTGCCCTGAATGCAAGGCTCCATCAAAGGTGCAACGCTCTGCGAAAGGGGAATTGGTGCATCCATGCTTGAGTCCAGGTTGTTCCACTCTCGTGGCCGTTGGAACCAAGTGTCCGACCTGCAAGCAAGACATGCCGAGTCGAATTGAATGTCCTGCGTGTGGTGTAAATGCGCCCGCACTCGATTACTTACCCGACCAGGAGGCATGGTGAACTTGATACAACGATGCAGAGACGATTTCCCGACCCTACAAGGAGAAGATGCACCCGCATACCTTGACAATGCATGTGTGACCCTCAAACCTCAGTCCGTGATCGATGCCATTAACGATTATTACACCCTCACGCCGGGATGCGGTGGGCGTTCAGTCCACCGATACGGCACGGCTGTCTCGAAAACCGTCGCAAGTGCTCGTGAGAAATTGGCAAACTTCCTGAATGCGCCCCAAGCCAACGAAGTGGTGTTCACTCGTAACGCAACACATTCCATCAACCAAATCGCACATGGTCTTCAATGGCAAAAAGGCGATGTGGTCTTGACCTCGGACCGTGAACACAACTCAAACCTCGTCCCATGGTTGCAACTTGAACAGGAACAAGGTATCGATCATCGCGTTGTTGAAAGCAACGAAGACAACACCTTCAACCTCGAGGCGTTTGAGGACGCGTGTGCAGAGGCAGGAGACAAGTTGAGATTGGTTGCCATGAGTCATGTCGGGAACCTCGATGGCGTGTCCATCCCCATCGCTGAAGTCACAAAAATTGCTCACGACCACGGTGCACTGGTCGCCGTTGACGGTGCACAGTCAACGCCGCACATGAAGGTCGATGTACAATCGCTGGACATTGATTTCCTGTCTTTCTCCATCCACAAAATGTGTGGACCCTCGGGCATGGGCGGACTTTGGGGGAGGTACGAACTGCTCGACGAATTGCGAACGATTCAATCGGGAGGACAAACGGTCACCCATTCCACCTACACAGAGGCAAATTGGGCCAAACCACCCGCCCGATTTGAAGGAGGGTTGGGGAATTTCTCTGGCATGATGGTAACAGGAGCCGCCATCGATTACCTCTCAGGCATGAACCTCGACGATGTCCACGACCATGAAATACGCCTGAATCGTATCATGACCGACGGCATCAAAGATCTACCCGGCCTCGAGATCATTGGACCAGAAGACCCTGCCAAGAGAGGAGGCATCTGTTCCATCCTCATGCACGACTTACCGTCACACGAAGTGGCATTGTTGCTTGATGAGGCTGCTGGCGTAATGGTCCGAAGTGGCCAACATTGTGTTCATTCCTGGTTTGATGCCAGAGGACATGCACAAGGTTCGCTACGGGCATCTGCTTACATGTACAACACTGAAGAAGATGCACGTCTCTTCGTGGATACAATAACTGAAATTGTTGAGACATTAGGTTGAGCACATGTCAGCGGAAGAACCCGATCGTTTGCCCGACGCTCCTGAGCCGGTGCCATCGATCTATGCGTTCAACATGTCTCCAGAGGTATCGGATAAGGAAGCAGAACCGTTGCTTGCGGAATTTGATGACGAAGGAAGCGACATTCGGGCCGTGAAAATACTCGTTTCCCTCACCCTCGGCATCACCATGATCTTGGCAGCAGGTTATCTCGCCGCCGTTGTCATGAGCGATGGAGCTGTGTTGCTTCGTCCAAGCGAACTTGCCTTGGAACGACATGAAACATACTCCGCCTTGGTGAAGCATCCCGACAGCGCATCGACTGGAAATGGCGTCACCGTCTGCATCGTTGATTCAGGCATCGCCATGGAACACAGCGACCTTGAAAATCTTCAACTCGCTGGTTGGATGGATTTCGTCAACCAACGCTCATCCCCCTACGATGACCACGGCCATGGAACCTCGATGGCAGGCATTCTTGTGGCAAATGGGTGGCTCAAGGGCGTTGCAAAAGACGTAAATCTCCTCGTTGCAAAAGCCCTCGGAAGTGACGGAAGTGGAAACGACGAAGTTGTGGCCAATGCCATCGATTGGTGCGTAAATGAAGGCGCCGACATCGTCTCGCTCTCACTTGGCGGGGCACCCGGTGTCCTCCCATTCTCTATTGGATCTGGTAGAAGTTCTGGTGACGCCGCCAACGATGCCGTCAATGCAGGCGTTTACGTCGTGGCTGCCGCAGGAAACGATGGTGGACCCGACGACGACGGCGATGTAGCACATCCTTCCAGCGAAGCAGTTGTCATTTCCGTAGGCGGCGTGACTGCAAATGGGGGACATTGGAGTGGGTCATCACAAGGCGACAACAACGGGAGGCTCTTGCCTCTTCCAATCCTCCTCCCGAGAGCCGACCCCGACAAAAAGCCCGAGCTTGTTGCGCCCGCAGAAGCTGTGCCTGTCTTGCTTGATGACGGTTCATGGGGGCTTGCAGACGGAACCAGCGCTGCTACCGTCTATGTCACCGGTGCATTGAGCCTGCTTCTTCAGGCCAATCCTGAATTGAAAGCGGACGGCTCAAACGCTGGACCTGACACCGTGGACTCTGTAAAACGCTGGTTGATGGAGAGCGTGACGCCACAGGAAGGTCAAACGGACCATGATGACAATTACGGCTACGGATTGCTCAACATCGAAGGATTGCTTGCTATGGCACAAGGCTAACGCGGCAGCCAAGCAACGAGGGTCCCACCAAACAACGGCATGAACGCGACATGGTGAGTTTCTTGCGTTGCTCCCACCAACTCAATCCATGCGTTGAAACCGTTGACAAGGGCCATGCCCTCTTCGTCCTCCTCAGCAACCTCACCGGTTGGCATGTCAGGCTCAACCGTGTAGAGGATGCCGTTACTGGAGAGCAACGGAAGATATGTTTCCACAAGACTGGCTCGATTTGGAGAAGGTCCGTCAACAATGATGGCGTCGTAATGTTCGGCGAACGGTGTTTGTGAGTGTGCTGAGTCCGTTGCAGATGCGATCTTCCAGGCCTGATGTTCTGCCACCAATTGCATTGGCTCACCCACCACGACAGACGACCAAGCCAAGGCGTCGTAACGGTTGAGTAACCGTTGCAAAATCACACCAAACTTTCCTCCTTGTTCAACCAATGTATAGGGGGAAAGTTGACGATCAGCACGCTCAAGAACATCGAGAATCCATGCTGAACGATGACCAATACCAGAACCAACCTCGAGAAGTGAACGTGGCTGTTGCTTTGCAAAAGCATCTCGCAGTCGCCTCAACACAGAAAGCGACCATGTTGCCAAACCCATGTGTTGCAATTGTTCATGGATGTTTGCTGCAATCTGCGGCTCATCCCGAGGTTGGTCGCCGTCTTTCGCAAGGAGATACGACAAGATTTCGGAGCGGTCAACCCCCTCACCCTCGTGCGACATGGGGCTTGGTTCAAGGGGACCAACATCAACTCTTGCACCTCGTGCTGTAGCGGAGGATTCAAACACATGGGGCTCAGCGCTCACAACGAGGCGTCATCATGGAGGAAGACGATGTGTGGGATGAGGAGGAAGAAACCCTCGACAATGCCACCCATTGTCCTTCGTGTGACGAGATGACCGGACACGACATCATCAAGGAGAAAAAAGTTGGAGACGGTGCCGACTTTATGGTCAAATGCACCGTTTGCCAACGGGTCCATACCGTCATCTTTCGGCCACCGCCACCCACCAACATCCCGTTTATTCTCACAGAGGGGCCCCGTTCAGAGCGTGTAGTTCTCGTCATCGATGCAGATGAAGAATTCGTTGTTGGTGATGTGTTTGAAGAAGATGACAAACTTTGGCGTATTCACCAGATTGAAACACAGGACCTCAAACATCCATCTTCAGCATTGGCGAGCAATATCGCAAGGATCACGGCCTTGCGTACGGACATGGTACGGGTCAAAATCACGCTTACCCGCGGAGAGGATTCAACGGCGGATGTCTTGGTCGTACCTCAAGAAACAACCTTCACAGCATCACATTTGATTGACCATGCTGGAGAAACATGGCGGATTCGAGCCATTCACACAGGAGCGGGCCGCACGCTCCGTGGGACGGTCAACGCACCTGACATCAAGCGAATGTACCTCCACGAACCTCCGAAATCCGAACACTTCGCCCCACGTACACCCCGAGAACGTCGTCAAGCATGGAAGGAAGGAAAACTGGGGCACAACCCCAACCCTGAACGTCCCAAAGAACACGTGAAGAAAGGTGTTCACCCGACAACCAGCAACAAACGCAAGCGGAAGAAAAAGCGAACGTGATCACGGACGATTCGTCCACGGCATCAAGAAGGCTTTTGCAACCTGCGTACCGATGGTTGGATTTTCTTTCAACCGCCTGATGCTGTATTCGTACCACTTTTCGCCGTAGGGGATGTAGACTCGTGTGCGGTGACCAGCGTTGAGTAATTTGCGACGAAGTGGCCCACGAACGCCCAGCAACATCTGAAATTCGTAACCAGGACCCTTGTTTTTTCGAGGAGGGCCCGCATTTTTCCTCGGGTCTTCCTTTCCAGGGCCCATCCCGTAGGATTCGAGTGCTGAAAGTGTGTGATCGATGACCGGCAGGTCATGGGTTGCCACACCAACATAGGCTCCTGCCGCAAACATGCTGTCAATGGCCGCATTGGTTGCATCGACGATATCTCTGTAACCCGTGAAAGAAATATCCTCGGGTTCAAGGTAAATGCCCTTGCAAATACGATAATCAGCGAGCCCTCCAAGTTCGGTCTCAAGCCATTCGATGTCGGCAAGGGTCCTGAACAGTCGCCCTTGAAGCACAGTGCCTACATTGGTCAAGCCCTCCTTGTGCAGAGCAAGCACCACATCGATGGTTGATGTGGTCACCCGATGGTCTTCCATGTCCAACCGCACGAACATGTCGTGCTCTGCGGCCATCGATACCAGTTTCCTGATGTTTTGGAGACCTTGTTCGGGGTCGATCAACAATCCAAACGCAGTGGGTTTGATGCTGAGGTTGGCATCGAATTGATGCTCTTGAATAGCGTTCATGACACGAATGTACTCCTCAAGGAAAAACGTCGCCTCATCCATTGATGTGATCTCCTCTCCCAAAACATCAACCGTAAAACAGGCACCTTCAGAAGTCAGGCGTTTCATCACTTCAACAGCGTCGTCAAGGCGAGGGCCTGCGACATAACGACGACTCACCCATCGCACGAACCATTTGGGCATTCGCACGGTGGTCGCAACGACCACCTTGGAAAACCAACCCACCATGACCATAGCACCATGAAGCCGCTCTTTGACACTTTGTGTGACGACCTATCGGTTGTTCATGCGTTCTTGGAATTGTTTTCTTGTCAGCAATGGAATGTTCAGATCTTCAAGATACGTCCGAATTGCCTGTCGTTGCCATCCCTTGAACGCTTTCTTGTCCATCGAACAGACAACTTGGCCGCCAGGAAACGACTGCCGAGTACTGGCTATGGCGGCCTTCATCGATTGCTTCCATGCACCGCCAACATCTTCGCCGTCCCGCGTGAATGGCAAAGCATACGTTGCAAGCATATGCCCCAACCACACACCCTCAATGGATGCGAGTGCATTGGCACGGGGGGCGTAATGACCACCCCCCAATGTGATGAGGACGAGTTGCCCTGCATGTTCATCTTCGTTCCAGGGAATGTTCAACGCCTGGTTGAGCAAACCGTCTCGGATGATCTCTGCAAGCAGGTTGGCCGCCCCCGTATGCCCCCAAGTCGCTTCAGTCGAACCAACTTCAATGAACAAACACGGTGTTTCAAGGTAGGGGCCGTGATGTGTGACTTCCAAAGACAGGTCGAACCCTTCCACATCGGCATGGTCCGTTGCACGTTCAAGCAGTAATCGCCACCATGGCGCCAAGCGCGTCGAGGGAGGTGGCGCTGAACCACCAAGTCCGCCGTACGGCCCGACACTCCCCTCTTCAAGGTGGGGAACGCCAATGGGGTGCAATGTGAGTGATGCTTGACCGCTGGCAGCAGCATGCCTGGACGGGAAAATCACTTCCGTGACACGTTCACCCGTTGATGTAAACCACCGTCGGTCAAGATGGTCTTCAAAGAGAAGACCGTTTGGGAGATACACCATTCGAAGGTTCTGGAGAGAGAAGGTCATCAAATCCTCAAAAGGAGGACCTTCTGACCAAGCGTCCATTTCGCGAAGGCGGTCGCCTTGGTTTGTACTTGCGATGTCTTGCTGATTGACGGCGATCAACACCACTTCAACGGCCGCCATACAATGTCGAGGAGAGCCGCCTTTTTTGACCTACCCAAGACGAGGATTGACATACCGACACCTCTTCTTGCGGCCATGGACGAGGGACTGCCAAAAGCAATACCCTTCCTCCCCGATGTGGTCGTGGAACACGACGAAGGTGTCTTGGTTTCTGGAATGGACGGGGAAATGCTCTGGCTCGACAGCACCATGAACGCCTTGGGTTCAGTCAGTGCGCCATATCCAATGCGAATACGCCATGCATCGATCTCACATGGCCATCTCTACGCCACCTGGCTTGACAGGGAATTGATGTACGCGTGCATGGCATCCATACCTGTTGGTTCAGAACTCAACGGACCGACGCGCGCTGAACTCCGGACCTCGCTCGGCAAACCCATGACGCCTCACCCAACAGGCACAGGGTGGTCTCATAGCCTCGACGCTGAACCCATGGCATTGCAATCCAACGACACAGAACTGGTGTTTGTGCTCTATCGTCGGGGAATTTACAGCGTTGGCCTGGATGCAAGCGAGCATTGGCGAATGGCCAGCCCGACCTGGAATTATCTGAAAAAGCGACCGAGAAACGAAGAAATCATCGCGCTTCATCTCAAAGAAGACCACTTCCATGTCACATCACGAGGCGGACGTATTCAATCCCGAGCACTTCACAATGGACACCTGATCGAAGAATTCCTATTGGAGGGTGTTGAAGGCCCCATTGAACATCACTTTGCATACGGGAATCATAACCTCGTTTGTACAACCGCTGGCGAGGTCTCTTGGCTTGATGGGGATCAACTCGTTCACCGAGTTCAATTGTCAGGTCCAGTGCAACACGCCCGTTGGGACGGCGTCGTTGGTGGTTGGCGTATTGCTGGCTGGCGCGAGGAAATCGTTCTGAACACTGAACGGTATGACCGAAGAGAAACGCGTGAAATCCCCGTTCATGTCTTCCTCAACGACGACAATGCCTTGCTGCTGTACAACGATGGCTCGTGGGAGTACAGCCCCCTCAGGCTCTGAGGCAACTCATTCGTTCATCACGGTGTAACCACAGCGGCCACACGATTTGCGATTTCCATGGATTGCCAGAAAAACACCAGGACCGCATTCTGGACAGTGTTCGGCTCGAACCAGTTTCCCGTCCTCAACCTTGTACTTCGACCACTTGGCCTTTGCATTTGGAGCGTCTCCCATCATTCATCCCCTCCTTCGGTATCCTCTGGCGCTTCTGCTTCTTCTGCAGCAGGTTGCTCGCTACCACTTCGGAATCCTGCATGGCGCTTGTGAATGTATTCTGGTTCGACCTTCATGGCCTCTTGAGAGCCGTAAATGTAGGCGGTTCCCGTGGTGAGGGGTTGTCCGAATCGGGTCACGCAATCCTTGACCACGATCCAGTCAGGGTTGGAGCCCGGTTCAAGCGTCTTCACCAAGTCCATGATTTCCTTTCGCGATGGCGTAGATTTTTTGTCGTGCTTCCAACGAAATTCAATTTCAACTCGGTTCAGCACTTTGTTTTCTTTACGTTCTTTGATTTCCATGATTTCACCTCATCGAATATTGACTTTGAGCGCATATCTCCCTGGTTGGTCAACTTGCAAGCGCTTGGCGATTTCCGAGCGTTCAGGCTGCATGATAATGACGTATCCAGTCCAATCGGAGGACACTTGTGCAGAGGGATGGCGGGGGCACTGGTCGATGCCGTCGTTCAACACGAGGTGGCATTCGCCGCATGCAAAGGGCATGTTCGCCATGTTCACTCACTTCCTTTGACGTTGTCCCATTCAGGAGAGCCCAATCCTTCTTGCTTGCTGGTCAAACCAATCTTGGAGCGGCGAGGGTCGGACGTATCAGGGGAGAGCGATACGATACGAGCTCGAACAAAGGAACCGATGCCCAGTTCACGACCACTCGTACGACCGATGATCTTGTTTGCGCCGATGTTGATGTCAACCGGCTCGTCCATGATTTGCGACTTGTGAAGCAGGGCTTCCATGGGACCGATTCGGACGAACGCTCCGAATTCGTTGACTTCCGAAACAGCGCCTTCCACAACTTCTTGGTCGTCCATGCAAAACAGCACGGCATCGAATTGTACCTTCTGATAGATGGCGCCATCGCCGTGAATGATACGGCCACGACCGATGGTTTTGTGATTGTTGGTGACGAGAACAAATCGGTTTTCTTCGTCGAATTTCCCTTCAAAGGCGTCCATGGAAAGGCGGTCGATGTGTTGGTCAAGGGATTGGCCTTTGCGCATGTATTCCGCGGGAATGCGGATGGTGTCTTCCTTGGTTACAACTTTGTACATTTCTTCACCTCTCAGTCCCTCGAGAGGTACGGAAAAAGAACGGAAGCCTTGCGACTTTTCCGTCCTTCACCGGGGCTACCTCAGGAGAGAATGTGACCGAAGTCGTTCCTTCCACCGACGACCCCTATTTAATTGAAACGGCACAATCGTGGTCGAATTGGATGCCGTCCCCGTTTTTCTGGCGCATATGATGCACCAAAGAAAAGGGGTTTAATGGGTTGAAGGAGCCATAAGCAATAACAACCCCCCGAAGGCGGTCAGATACAATGTCGCAGGGCACACACGCAGAATCACGAGGTGGGCCAACGGCCGTTTGCCTCGTCATCCTGATGTTGCTGATGATGATGACGCCTCTGCAGACACCGATTGACTTGACTCAGGTCGTCGTTTCACCATCCTCCAATGGTGCTCCTTGGGATACCTATGCGCAACCATGGGCACAGTATGCCAGAACACCGACACACAACCAGACAATACCGGAACACGGACCCGATGGAGGCCCCGGCGAAGGCAACGTGAGCGACGTGACGGTACTCGCAACGCTGGAGAACCCCATCGTCAATTGGCAAGTGTTTGATTCAGGCGATGGTAGCGATGCATACGGCTCGGTGATCGGTGACTTCTCTGC
>PBUZ01000006.1 GCA_002728035.1 Methanobacteriota archaeon | reverse complement strand
ATGGTGGGTTCATGGAAGTTCAAGCAGAATGGGCGCAGAACATCGTCATTGGCTTTGGTCACCTCGGTGGGCATACCGTCGGTGTGGTCGCCAACCAACCCAAAGTGCTCGCTGGGTGCCTTGACATCGATGCCAGCGACAAAGCCGCCCGCTTTGTTCGCTTTTGCGATGCGTTCAACATTCCCATTCTCACCTTTGAGGACGTGCCGGGCTTCCTCCCAGGTACGAACCAAGAATGGGGTGGCATCATTCGACACGGTGCAAAGTTGCTCTACGCCTTCGCCGAGGCAACCGTCCCAAAACTCACGGTCATCCTTCGCAAAGCCTACGGCGGTGCATACGACGTGATGTCGAGCAAGCACATTCGTGGTGATTACAACGTGGCATGGCCTTCGGCCGAACTCGCTGTGATGGGGGCCGACGGTGCGGTTGAGATCATCCATCGGCGTCGCATCGCTCACGCACGCAATCCCGATCAGGAACGTGAGCGCTTGACGGAGGACTTCAAAGAGACCTTCGCGAATCCATACAAGGCCGCAGCCATGGGTTACCTCGACGATGTCATCGAGCCAAACCAGACGCGGCAACGCTTGTGCCGTGCGCTTGAGATGCTGCTCGACAAAGAGGAACTTCGTCCTGCTCGCAAGCACGGAAACATTCCGCTATGAGGTGAACAAGATGACAGAAAAGATGTCCGAACGAATGATGGCAGCGGTGGCCGCCGTCATCGCTGCAACGCAAGGCGACGGCGATGACCCTGCGCAAATCGCCCGTCAACCCGGTGCTGCTTGGTCTCAGGATCATCGCCGGCAAATGACCGGTCAACCCTCGCTGATGAACGCTCGAGCTGGTCGCTCTCCTTGGAGGTGAATGCATGTCTGATACGCGCAAAGTGGTGGTGAACGGAACCGAATACGAAGTGGCATTGGAACACGAAGGCACGACGTGGACGGCCACCGTGGAAGGCGAGACCTTCGTCATCGAGATGCCGGATGTCCAAGCCACGGCCAAGCCACGGCGAGCCGGCGGGCGCAAGAAGAAGAAGTCGGGTACCGTTTCGGCCAACATTCCGGGCAAAGTTGTCACGGTGGAGGTTGAGGAAGGCCAAGAGGTCGTTGAAGGGCAGGTCATCCTCATTCTTGAGGCCATGAAAATGCAAAACGAAATCCAAGCGCCCGTCTCGGGTACGGTCACCGCCGTTCACTGCAGTGAAGGTGAGGCCATCGAAGCAAATGTACCGCTGGTGGTTATCGAACCGGTTGCAACCGAGGATGAAGATGCATAACGCTGGATGCGGGCAAGGGTTAATGTAGCGTCATAGGAGATGTGAGGGTATGAGCGAGAAACCAGTGTGCGACCTTCCCGGATGTGGAGAAGAAGGTGTCATCGTCTCGCGACTCTCCCCAGAGGGTTACCTCGTCGCAACGGGCAAAAAGGCCTACTCGTTCAGGGAAGCCTATCGCCGATTCCACTACTGTCAAGCGCATCATGACGAATTGATGAACGGCGTCTGGTCACGTGTTCGTAAACCCGATGACAAAGGCGACGGCCACGTTGCACCCACGGCGATTTGAGTATCGCGCCGTGGTAGGCGTGATATACCACCAAGTTGTGGCAGAAGCATGAACGCCGATGGTATTCAAACATCAAAAGCAAGGTCAACCTTCGTAGCATCGCTGATGCTGGTTTCCGTCTTGATGGTGGGGGTTGCTCCAACAGCTCAAGCGGTTGGACCCAATCAGAACGATCTCAATTCTGGAGGCGACTTGCCAGACAACACATCCGTGAGCATCACGAATTACATCTTCACATCGACCTATACGGGTTCAGGAGAATTGGATTACGGCGATGACAATGACATCCTCCGCGTGGCCCTTAACGCCAATCAAGGCTTGTCAGCCACCCTTTCCTTCCCAGCCACCACGACCTTCGCGAACGGGACGACGGTGACGAACGACTTTGATCTGGCCTTCAGCAACAGTCAACAAGCCTTCATGGGGATGAGTTGGGCAAATAACCCGGAAACGCTCAGCACCAATTCCTCCACAACGGCTCATGGGGGCATGGTCTACATTGACATCTACCGCTACTCTGGTGCGGGGACATGGAATTTGACCCTCACCAAGTTTACCGTCGGAAGCACCGGTGGTGGCGGTGGAAACGGCACGACTTCAATCACGAACTGCACGGGAGCAGGAACGCTCACCTCGGACATTCTCGAGCCGAACGACGCCACCAGCACCGCCTCTCCCGCATCGATCCTCCCCCTTTCCTGTACGGGTCTCTCCATCTACAACACGGGCGACACCGACTATTTTGAAATCCAGATGATCGCAGGTGTGACCTATTACGCCAACATCACCTTCAACACCGTCAACGGCGATATTGACGTTGGATGGGACACCGCGACAGGCGGCTTCCTTGACAGTTCGACCAGCACCAGCAATGTCGAGTCTATGCAAGTGACGGCGTTGACCAACCAAACGACCTACCTCGATGTCTATGGATGGCAGGGGGCAACCAATGTTTACAGCATTGAAATCACAACGGACAATCCTGGAGGCGGCCAATCTTTCCAATCGGTTGATGTCTCCATCGTCAACACGACACACGCAACACTCTCCTTCTCGGGGTTGACCAACGGAACAACCTACGGCTACAACCACACCTACGGCCAGGTTCACCTTGACGAAGACCAATTTTGGGGTCCATCAACCAGCGGGAACTTCACGGCAAACGGCACCACACACACCGTGAACATCACGGTAGCAGCAACCGCCAACGAATCCGAGTTCCTTGTCGCTGCAAGCCTGTTTGATGCTTCAGGAAATCAATTGCATTCCGACCTTGACAGCATGTACATCGAGATGGTGGAAATTGAAGCCACCTCATCGACCACGGGCGATATCGACCTGACCAACTTGAGCATTGGAACCGATTACGTGGTTGAATGGATCGTCCTTGACTACATCGAATGGTTCACCAACTTCACGGCTTCCAACGATGTGATGATGGCAATCAATGCCTCCATGATCGATTCCGATTCGTGGTCGCTCCAACCAACAACAAGTGCTGTTTCTTACCAGATCAATTGGACCGGGCCAACCACCATGAACGAGCATTTGTTCTTGGCCTACATCTCGGAGAACGGAACGACGGTGAACCTCTCTGACAACGACAACCTCACTGGTTTGGATTTCGAGGACTTCATTCCGCAACTGCCTTCGCTCGTCTTGTCCTCCTATTCCTCAAGCTCAACGGCCAGTACCAACAACGTTCAGGCGGAGGGCCTTGACCTCGTGGTGGGTGATGGTTACCAGTACCAATACCGCGTGACCGATGCTTCCAACGCCAACATCGCCTCCTCTTCAATGACCACCTTTACGGCGACTGCCCAGAACATGAGCATACCCACCTTCACCTACTCGACGCCGAGTGCCTCTGGCGTTTATTGTGTGCACATCGATTTGTATTCCAACGTCTCCGTCCAACTCATCGGTGATTCGGATTGTTTCCAATTGACCTTTGATGATGACAACGACGGTGTGGCCAACGAAGCCGACCTCTGCCCCAACACAGCCACTGGAGCCATCGTTGACCAGAACGGCTGTGCGCTGGCGCAGAAAGACACCGACGGTGACGGCTACAACGATGCGGTCGACATCTTCCCCAACGATGCAACGCAATGGTCGGACATGGACAGTGACGGCTACGGGGACAACGCCAGCGGCAACAACCCCGATGCCTTCCCGACCGACGGTACGCAATGGTCAGACGCTGACGGCGATGGCTACGGTGACAATGCCAACGGCAACAACCCAGACGCCTTCCCAACCGATCCGACCCAGTGGTCGGATGCCGACGGTGACGGCTACGGCGACAACGCCAGCGGAAACAACCCCGATGCCTGGCCATCCGACGGTTCGCAATGGGCGGACAGCGATGGTGACGGCTACGGTGACAACCCAACGGGTACCAACGGCGATGCCTTCCCAACCGATGCCTCCCAATGGTCGGATGCCGACGGCGATGGCTATGGGGACAATCCGAACGGTACCACGCCGGATGCGTTCCCCAACGACGGTACGCAGTGGGCTGACGATGACGGTGACGGCTACGGTGACAACCCCAACGGCAACAACGGCGACGCCTTCCCCAACGACCCGACGCAATGGAGCGATGCTGACGGTGATGGCTATGGCGACAATCAAGCTGGAAACGACCCCGATGCCTTCCCTTCGGATTCGACACAATGGTCCGACACGGACGGTGATGGCTACGGTGATAACGCCGCTGGCCTGAACGGGGACCAATTCCCCAACGATGCAACCCAGTGGGCTGACGGTGACGGAGACGGCTACGGTGACAACCCCAACGGCAACAACCCCGACCTTTGTTTGAACACACCAGTTGGCGAGGCCGTCGATGAAAACGGCTGCTCGGCTTCTCAACTCGATGCTGACCTTGACGGTGTTAGCGATGCATTGGACGCCTGTCCAAACACGCCTGCGGGAGAACCCGTTGACAACGTTGGTTGTTCAAGCAGCCAAGAGGATTCGGACAACGACAATGTGATGGATGCCTTCGATGCGTGCCCCAACACCCCTCTCGGGGCTGTTGTTGATGCCGCTGGCTGTGCCTTGAGCCAACTTGACACGGACAAAGACACCATCACCGACGACCGTGATGAGTGTCCAACGACCACAGAGGGTCTCCCGGTCAACGGTGTCGGATGTGCTGCAAACGAGCGAGACACCGATGATGACAACGTGGTTGACGCTGTCGACGTGTGCGAGTGGACACCTACCAACGAGATTGCCGATGCACAAGGTTGTTCACCTTCGCAAAAGGACAGCGACGGTGATGAAGTCAACGACAAATTGGACCTGTGTCGGGGCACTGCACTCGGTATGAGCGTCGATGTTGATGGATGCGCTCAGAATCAATTGGATGCTGACAACGACCTGATTTCCGATGATTTGGACGCTTGTTCTGCTACGCCAGCCGGTGAACAGGTGGACGAAGTGGGTTGTTCCGATTCACAACTTGATTCGGACATTGATGACATCATGAACGACAAGGACCTCTGCCCAGATACGCCCGTCACCCAATCCGTTGACCTCGACGGTTGTTCAGAACAACAAAAGGACGACGATAACGACGGTATCAAGAATCACCTCGATGAATGTCAAAACACGCCTGCAGACGAACTGATCGATGCTGTGGGTTGCGCACTGCTGCAACTGGATTCGGATGGCGATGGTGTCAACGATGCGGAGGATGCCTTCAAGTTCGATGCCAACGAATCCGTTGACACCGATAACGACGGAATTGCAGACCGCTGGGATGCATACCCCGAAGACCCTACCCGCTCTCAGGCTGAAACGGATGAATCAGGAAACGGACTTCTGTACGCAGTCATTGCGCTTCTCTTGGTCGGTCTTCTCGGTGGTGGCGGCTATTTCTACACCCGCAAACCCGTGACAAGCAACAGTCCCTTCGAGCAGGCTGCTGACGCCATGGACAACATCACCGAGCAGAACATGAGCGGTGAAAGCAAAACGTTGCCCTCCATTGAAGCCGGTGGAGCCAAGCAGTGGGAGGAAAACGGCGTGCATTGGGCTCAAGATGCGAATGGACAGCTCTCCTACTACGACGCAACGACCGGTGCATGGGTTCCCTATCAGGGCTGAGGTCCCTTTGCTGTAGGAAAAACGAATCTTCTCGATGGAGCCAGGAATACCATGAGCCTTGATGATGAGTTCGGTTGGCTTTCTGAAGCACTGGAGAAGGACGACGACAATGCGAAGGACGCCGACCAAGACGCATTCTGGCAGACCCTGGAACAAGAGGATGCCGTTGAGGCCCAGCAGACAGCAGAACCTCAATCGCTCAACTCGGTGAGAACGAACCTCCCACGAGTCGATGTCGTTGTTTCCGTCATCATCGGTGTGCTGGTCGTGGTCTCGGGCCTTCTTGCCGTTGTTGTGTGGGTGGCCTCCGATTACGATCCAAACGACATCGATGGGGACGGCGTCAACAACGCATTGGACGCATGCGACGATGGGGAGCAGGATTGGTTTTCATCATCGTTAACCGACCATGACGGTGACGGATGCAGGGATTCCGTTGAGGATGATGACGATGACAACGATGCTGTTNAGGACATGCTGGATGCATGCTCTCCAGGCGAAGTGGGTTGGCTTTCAACCAACCAAACAGACGCTGACCAAGATGGCTGCAACGATGCTTCGGAGGACATTGATGACGACAACGATGGGCACCTCGATCCAGAGGATGCCTTTCCTTACGATGCCACGGAGTGGCTGGATTCGGACGATGACGGCGTGGGAGACAACAGCGATGCTTTCCCCTTGAACCCCTATGAGTACGTCGATTCCGACGGCGATGGGTGGGGTGACAACAGCGACCTTTTCCCTCAAAATGGATCTGAATGGAGCGATGTTGATGGGGACGGTATTGGNGACAATGCCGACCCTGACGACGACAACGATGGTACGCCTGATGAGACCGATGCCAATCCAGGAAAGGATGTGGGTGTCATCGTCCATCTTGTGAATTTCACATTGTTGGACCAAGTGGATTGGTTCAGCAACGAAGGCACCATCATCATCTGTATTTCAATCAACAACGGCACGGAAATTTGTCGTCCCGAATCCATGACGGAGGGCAGCNTNATCGTGGAAATTGATNAAACGGCNCCATTGGACTACTACCATTTCCANAACCTCGATGAGTCCCTTCGGTATCACTGGATTCAACTTTCAGCCTACGATGTTGATTTGTTCGTAAACGATGAACTTGACATCAATCAAGCGCCGGACCTGTTGCGATTTACCACGGTGTACGACAGTCACAACCCCGATTCCAACCTCTCGTTTGTGGGTGTTGGGGATGGAGACGGTGACCGCGGAATGTTGGAATTCGCCCTTCTTCCCATTGACTATCTCGAAATGACGAGCATTGAATTTGTATGGACGGTGAACATGTACCCTCACTACATGGTGGTCGAAGTCCCGTACGAGGACTACATTCAATACCGCCTCATGGACCACAGCATCGATTGGTCAATGGCCAGTTCACATGCTGATGTGATCTCACAATACGCCGCCTTTGCAACGCCCTCGGATGCAACCATCATGGCGATTGCAGATGAATTGCGCACCATGGCGAACGAACGAGGGATCACGTCCGATCTTGATTTTCTCCGCTTTGTTTACTCATTTGTGGGCTGGATTCCCTACGCATACGACATTGACTCTACGAATTATACGGAGTACCCAAAATACCCCTTGGAGATGATTTACGACCGAAGTGGAGACTGTGAAGATTCGAGCATCTTGTACATCAGCCTGGTTGAGTATTTGGGGTACGATGCGGCGTTGATGTTGGGGAGCGTGAAAGCGACCGAAGACGATGAATGGGGAGGCCATGCATGGCCGGTTGTTGCGTTGGACAATCACACCGGTTGGAGCGTCAACGGTGTTGGAGAGAAAGCCAACTTGAGTTACTATTTTGTTGAGTCCACCGGTTACCACGATGGCTCAAGCGACATTGGCGTGAACCCTTGGTATGAAATCGCCAACGCAACGTTCTACGACGTTGAGGAATGACCGTTTGTCAACTCAAGTCAGGACTTCCAGCAGGCGGTCTTGCTCTGCAGCCATTCGAAGTTCCATAGCGATCCGGCGACCGCTTGACATGGGCTTTCGCCAGGTGGCGTTACCGTAGGGGTGGCCAACGCTGACGTGGACGTTGGTGCCACCGCCGAGGCGGGGCGCTACATCGTAGATGTAGTAATTCATGTCCTTGTCAATGCAGGTCTGGAGGCAAAACGGACCGATGATGCCCGGGTCGTAATGTTCCTTGCTGGCCTTGATGAATTTCTCACCGAGCTCAAACGCCTTCTCAAGCAGCGATTCTCGGATGGTAGCGGTGTTGTGGCCAACCACGGTCATCTCGGGAATTTGCTGGTGAATCGGCATGGTCATCTGCTGAGGGGCTGGAAGGCGGACATGGCCATCGAGTGAGGACTCAAAGCGCCAGTCGACGCCGAGTAATTCAAGTCGCTCGCCTTCCTCAGCGATGGGGCTGTAAAAGAAGTTCAAGTTGAACACGGGGCCGATGACATACCGCTCGATTCGAGCACCGTCAAGGGAGGCCTGGTCGATGACGCCTTCGGCGAGGAGTGCTGCGGACTTCTCTTGGTACTCTTTGTAGGATGCGCAGGTGAAGAAGCCGCGTTCGAGTTTCTTTTGGGCATGGTGAAGTTTCACGATGACAAGACAATCGATGTCCTCTGGACTTTCGATCTTCTCAGGATACGGCAGGCCGGCTTTTTCCAAAATCCAGTAGTAGTCTTGTTCTTCGGTTCGCTCTTCCATTCGGAGCATGTTGCGAGAGCCGAACATTGGCACATGGAAGTCGTTCTCGATGTCGCTGATGGATGAATACGAGGTAAATGAGCGGTTGGGGATGTAGATGACATTCCGCTTGCGCATTTCCGCTTGCATCTCCTGGGCGAGAACATCGTTGAAGTCGTTCATCACGATGGCCTTGTCGACCATGCCTCGAAGAACACGACCGGATGAACTGCGCTGTGTTTTGAAATAGTTCGCGTAGGTTTTGTGACGTCCTTCCTTGCAGTAGGCTACGGTTGGAAACCCTTCCTCAATGGCGCCATCACAGATGTCCAGGGCGGAATGGGAGGCTGTCATGCCGATGCGGAGTTTGAGGCGGTCGTATTCCTCCACGATTGCAGCGATCTCGGATTTACCAATCATGGGCCTCACGTCCAAACGGTTCTCTTGATGGAAGGTCTTTGATGTGTTCGCACACCTTTCTTCAGTCAAATCGCTGCAATTGCATCAATTCTTCCGTGGACAGGGTGTCTCCTGAGAGGAGCTTCGCCATCAAATCCTGCGTCTCATCGCGTGCAGTCGGTCGTTGACCTTCGCCAGCACTGGCACCTCGCATGGCTCGAAGNATGTCTTGAATGGAATGCAGGCAGCGTAGTGAGACGATGTAGAGGCTGTGCTCTTTGTCGGCTTCCTTCTTTGAGGTACGGAGTTTTCGGTGGGCAGTTTCTGCCTTTTCGCGTTGGCGGTCAACCTCCGTGTTCCACTCGATCATCAAATCGTGAGCACTTTGGGCTGCTTCAGCGGCTTCTTTCACTGCATTGTGGGCAGACTCTTGTGCAGCCATGGCNTCTCGAAGTTCACCGCTACCTTCGGCATTTTCAGTCGCCGATTGCGCTTCCTTGAGGGCCTTTCGCTTTGCGCTAAGTTCCTTCATTTTCTTGAAGTATTTTCGTTCGTTCTTCCCTTGGTGCTTTCCTTGTTCGAACTCTCGCTCAAGGCGTTCCATGGTGCGGGTGAGGGATTGAACAGTATCTGGGCGGATAGGGCGCCCTCGACGGTCGAATTGCTGCGGTTGTTCGGGTTGTGTTGAACGAATGGCGTCTTTGGCCTCTCGCACGAGTTTGTTGGCTTCTTCGCGGAGTTTCTTTTTCTCGCGAACCATTTCGTTCATGTTGTCACGGAGTTCGCGTTGCTCGCGAACCTGTACGATGAGTTCTCGCACTTCGTTGTTGAATTCGTTGCGTGTAGAGGTGTATTCTTTGGTTTTCTCATTCCAACCGTCTCGAAGTTCGCGATGCTCCGTTGCCTTTTTGTCAACCATTTTTCGTCGCTCTTCAAGAAGTTCTTTGAGTTCCGCCATTCTTCATCTCACCTGGTCTGGAAACGACTCCCGCCGTCTTCCAGCCTTGCCGACCAACCACCCCCATTTAATCCTTCATAGGGGTCAAGCAACCCACCAAGGTGAGAAATGGCGCACTTATGTCCAAGAAATGGCATCCAAAGTGAGCCTTATGCTGCCAAGGTTCGCCGCTCGTTCGCACTTCACAGAAAGGATGCCGAGGGGTGTGTTTCGCAGAAGAACATACCCCTCTTCCATCACGAGCGTCATCGTATCGTTTGTGCCCATGGCTTTGCGGCAATCTTCGAAAGTGCTGAGCGAAGGTGGCCGACCGTTCGTGGATGAGGTGTACAAGACGAAACCATCCGATTCAAACAAGGTCGCCTCAATGACGCCTTGATGTTGCACGAGGTCCACAAAGAGGCGCTCGAGCATGCCTCAACCTTGGTGGCGGGGTGAATAATGCTTGGTGTCTTCAGGTTGGGCAAGTCGGCCTCGCATCATGTAGCCTAACCCCGATTGGTAATAGCCCTCAAGACGTTGTTGAATGGTCAGGTTACGGGCTTGGTAGAACCGTTGAGCCCTTTCATTGGCGGCTTTCACTTCCAACTGAACATGTCGAAAGCCGTTGGACCATGCCGTGCGGTTCATGCGGTCCCACGCAGTCCCTCCAAGTCCGCGGCCTTGGTAAGCAGAGGCGATGACCAATGCGGCGACCCTGACAATATCATCTTTGAACGGTGTCGCCCACATCACGCCGAGAATGGGCTGGGGCGCAGGTGCGTCTGCATCGATGAGTTTGAGGTTCCCTCCCCAGACGGGGATAGGGAGATGGCGCACGGAAGCCTCCGCATACCGTTCTTCCGTTTCTTGAAGAAACAGTTGGATGATTTCATCAACTTGCGTGGGTGTCAAGTCGTTTGGAGAACAACAGGGAACCCAGGTGAGTTGAACCACGCGCTCACGCTCTGTTCGATGATCCGTGCCCAATGTTTCCTCTTCGTGGAGCCGCTTTCCTCTGTTTGGCCTTTTTCCGCTTGGGTGGATTCGATTCTTCGCCCGTGCTCTTGATGTCGGTCAAACCACCGTGCTCGAGCATGGCTGCAAATTCGTCCATGGAGAGGGCCTGACCGGAGGCAAGACGTTGGCTAAGTTCCTCGGTTGGTGCAGGGAGTTGTTGCGTTGGAATGTTGGCGTGGGATTCGAGGAAAGAACGCAGCCGTCCTGCCTCGCGACGCATCTTTCGAGAATTCTCGCTGTTGTTTGCCAACTCTTGTGCGAGTTTTCGGTCTTCTCTGTTGATCGTTTTGACATGTTCAAGGAGGGATGTTCGCACGGTTCGAAGTTCTGCCAGTGTGGTTGCATGTTCCTTGTATTCATCGAACATGGCTTGGAGTTCAAAGAAGCGGGAGAACATTTCCAATTCACTCGCTAAACTCGGCGCTTCACTGTAATGTTTGTCTTGAGTGAGGCGCTCAAAAAATTGGCTGAGGTTCAACTCAACACGGTGCTTTGGAATCACCAAACGCTGGACGAAATCATCGCGCTGAGCGATCAGCACATCAAACTCCATCTTTTCCTCCACAGCGACCCGAACCACATCGGAAACATCATTCCCCTCAAGGGACGGAGGATTTGGCGTCTTGTTGACGGCGAACTTGATGGCCTCCGAGTGGATGCGTTTGTTGATGAACAATTTCTTTCGCTCCTCTTCGTGGGTTTTGATGGTGTTGAGCAAACCCTCGTAGGTCGCTTGCACCTCTTCCACAGGGAGGTTGAGCAAATCCTCAAACAACGGCTTTCTGCTCACGATTGCCCCTCCTTCGTAGCCTGTTTCTTCGCACGGGCATAACTCGAGGAGCCTCCCTCTCTGACACGTTCAGCGTCATCCAGAAGATGACCAAAATCTCCTTCTTGCATGGATTTCCAGAAGGCGAGCGCTTCTTCTTGGTCAGCGATTGAATTTTTGACGACTTGAAGCCTCGATGCTGTCCGCCTTCGGAACGCTTCGTTTTCCTCATAGGCAGCAAGCGCCTTTTCCCGGTTCTCATCGTCCTCAGGTAAGGATTCGAGGTGGGTTTTCGCCTCCCTTGCCAAGGCATAGGCTCGGTCATTTTCTTCGGTCCGTGCTGCAAGCTCCTTGGGAAGTTTTGTCGCCATCGCCTCGCGGCGTTTGAGGATGGCAAGAACCATGTCCTCGGGCGTGACCAAGAGAAGTTCGCCTGCCTCCATCGTTTTCGGGGGAGTCTTCAACGTAAAAGAATCAACCCCTCTCGCATTCTTTCAACGCGAAGGTGAAGAACCACGAGAATCACGCAGGTGCATGGGAGAATGGCGTGAGCGGGAGGGGACCCTCTCTTTCCTGCTGGTTGTTCTTCTCTGCTTGTCCACGCTGCCGCTTGTTCAGGCGCAATCTGGAACCGTTCTGATCGATGAACCGTCGTTCGGTTTGACCAACACGACGACCTTCTTCGGAAGCGAATTGGAATTCACTGTTGAACTTCACGAGGGGGCAGGACAATCGGCGAATGTGTCTGTCGAAACAGCCGTTCTTTCGCTCGAAGGAGCGGTTCATTCAAACCAATCGTTGAGTGTGCCCCAGCTTTCTGCCAATGAAGTACGAAACATTACCATCAGCCTCTCCAACATGCCCTTGGGGTACAGCGAGGTGGTCGTAACACTGCTCGGTGATGTCGGCGTGAACAGCACCACGCAGCAAACATCAATCTCTCGAACGGTTCAACAACTTCGTCCGCTTTCCATTTCTTTTGCCGGTGAGTCCAGTGTAACGGCACAGGGCGTGGATGCACAAGGCCTCTCAACGAGCAACCTCACCGTTCACGACGGTGATTTCCTCCGTGTTGAGTTTCCGTTGGTCAATGACGGAGATGTTGATTGGAACGGTACCGTTTCGTTCCATCTCCGGGATGCGAACGGCCAAGAAGCATCCAATGAATCCAATGCAAGTGTTCTTGCAACCACCTCCGAGGTGTTTTCGTTTTCACCTTCCCTCGCGATGGTCGAAGGTCAATTGACGTGGTGGCTGAACCTCACTGGAAACCTTGTGGGGGCTGATGGCGTTCACCAACTCAACGGCACCATCGACATCCAACCACCGCCTCTTCCGCACCTCGAAGGTGAACTCAGTTCCAACGCAGCATCGGTTCAAGCAGGGCAAATGCTTGACCTGAACCTCACGCTTTGGAACAATGCCACCGTGGCTTTCAACGGGCGCGTCGTATGCACCGGTGGGGGGTTGGAGGTGCTGAATGCAACGATGGCCTTGAATGCCAATTCGACAGCGACGCAATCGTTCAGCATGATCGCCCGTCCAATGACCATGATCTGCACGCTCGAAGGAATGCGAGTCGACGCTTCGTCAACCTTCCCCATGGAACTCGACATCGAGATGCCATCTGCTGTGTTTGAATCCGCAGGGTCCGTCTCTCCATCGCTCAACGGTGGCCCATGGCACAAAGGCGACATCATGTCTGCCAATATACTGATGCGGAACATCGGTGAACTCGATGGAAGAGCCCGACTCGTTCTCTCGGTTGACGGTACATCTTCGCCTGGGGCATGGGTGGACATGAAGCGTGGTTCTGCGGGAGAACTCACTGCAAGTGTACAGGTCCTCTCTGAGGGAGAGGTGTCTGTGGATTGGGCCATCGAAAGCGATGATGGTGTGGTGAGTGGGACCAGTTCAGGCAATGCATTGTACTCGATACGCCCCCAACAATCGATTCAGATCATGGCCAATGGAGTGGGCAACGATCCAGATACAGGGGTTCATTTCACGCTTGGTCTTCACCTTGACGAGGGCCGCTCAAGAGATGTGCTCGTTCGTGTGGGTTATGAAACTGGAGATGCCACGGTTTACCTTCAAGAATACACCATTGAACTCCATTCCGGCCTTTATGAGCAACAACACGCATTTGGTGATGTGTCTGCGGAAAAACTCGTTGTTTCGATTGAACCCGTGGATTGGGTGATCGGACCGGGGCCGCTCATGCTTTCGACCAACTTCCCGTCTGAAGCAACGCTGTATCGTGTTGAGTTTGCTCAAACAACCAACCCATTACGGCCTGTACTCGACGACGAAGTGGAATTGCAACTCACGTTCCTGCAATCGGGACCCTTAAGCGATGCGACAGGAGAGGTCTGGTTGGTCGATGCTTACGGTACGATTTTGACCCAATTTGAATCTCCAGATTGGGACGGTGAATCTTCGGTGCTCCAAACCGTGACCATCGCTTGGCCAAAGGGTTCGACGGTGGCTCTGAAAGCGATGTGGGACATCGAGGAGACCGTGGTCACCGAGGAGGTGAGCTACACTTCGGGACAGACGGTTGTTGAGTCCACCACAGAATGGCCCTTTGGCGCCATGGTGTGGGGTCTGCTCTTGGGATTGGGCGCCGTCTTGGTCGTTCGATTACGCCTTCAGCAGCAATCCACTCGCACGCCCTCGCAAAAGAAGCAAGTGTCGCGCCCATCTTCAGGAGGGAGTGCCGCAAGTAATCCTGAAGAAAAGCGAGAGATTGCTTGTCCAGAATGTGAACGACGCCTTCGTGTTCCAGTCAGTTATTCCGGTTCGGTGGGTTGCCCAGATTGTGCACACAAGTTTGAGGTTGAGTCTCAAACCACAACGGCTCCGGAGCCAGAAGAAACGACCGAAGAATCCACTGAAGAACCCGCCCAGAAAGAGGCAAGCGCCAAGAAAACGAGCGATGGGAAAATCGAAATCGGTTGTCCCGATTGCCAACAAACGCTTCGCATTCCCGCCTCGTACGAGGGTTCGGTACGGTGCCCGGCGTGCAAGATAATCTTCAAGGCGAACGAAGGTGTAGCCATACTTGAGTAGGTGTTCCCGTGGTTGGTCATTTCCAAGAATTCGAGGACGAATACCTCGAAACGATGTATGAATTTCACGAAGACGAGCCCCAAGGAATTGTGCGTACGGGTGAACTCGCAGCCCGTCTTGGTGTGTCACCTGCTTCAGCGACAGAGATGGTTCAACGACTTGCAACCCGGGGCTACCTCGAATACATCCCTTACAAAGGTGCACGCCTCACCGAGCGGGGCTTGGTCCACGGGCAGAAAATGAAACGACGCCATCGCCTTGCTGAGGTGCTGCTCGACCTCCTGCCCTACGAAGGGAACGATCATGAAACAGCCTGTCGGTTGGAGCATGCCATCGATGATGACATGGAGGTTGCCTTGTCCCGTCTCATCAGGCCGGATGCCAAAGACCCCAGTGGCCGAGAAATTCCGCCACCAACCGCCGATATCGCTGAACGTCTCGCAAATTCAGCGGTTTCATGTTCACTCGCCGAAATGTCCGAAGGCGGTATGGGCACCGTTGAAGCCGTCTTACTTCCCGTGGAAGTGAAGGAGGATTTTCTGAACCAAGGGCTTGGGATTGGCGTGGAGGTTCAACGAACGGGCGGTCAATTCGTCACCGAAATGGGTCAAACGCTCCATCTTTCGGACGATTGGCAACGTCGCATTTTCATCACACCGTCCAAAAAAACTGAGTGAACCCTTTAGAGGGGAAGTTTGGCTCTTGAGTCATGGGCGATGAGGCACCCGTGGCGACAGAGACCCCGCTTGGCAACGAAACCAGCGAGGAATCAACGGGCTTTGGCTTTCGATTATCAGAGGCCATTGTCCATGCGATTGACCGCCAAATCATCAGTTCTGGTCTTCGGTTGATCATGTTCTTGCCAGCGTTTGCTGCCATCACATACTTCGCAAGTTGGGCGTTCTCACAAACCTCTCCTGCCTTTTGGGAAGACAACATTGAACCGAACCTCGGGATAGGGTTCTCCACGTTCATGGCCGGGCTTTCCTTTGTCGTTGTTTTTGGCTACATCATGGCTGTCGGTTTGCATCGATATCGGGTTGGCATCTCTTTGGCGACGTTCCACGCCCGCGTCGATGAATCAAACGTAGAACACCGTTCGGTACAATCGCTTCAAGGGTACGACGGCCTCCTCTATCAACTTCAAACGTCCATGTTTCATCATACGAAATCACTGATGTTCGCGCTTCTTTCCTCGTTGATGTTGGTGGCTGTGTTGTGGTACGGCGCAGGTTCTGTTTTCGGTAATCTGTTTCTCCTCGCCTCTGCCTCGTTCCTGATCCTTTCGGTTGGTCAACACCTGCCAACACGGTCCACCCCGTTCAACATGGTTGAGCAAACGGGGTTGCTGCCTGCTTACATCCCTCCAGTTCATCCCTCGACACTGAACATGGTGTTCAACGATTTGATCAAAACCCACATGGACCCGCTCTTGCGCTCGCAATACGACGAATACACCAAGGAACTTGAAACCGGGTTCAAACGAGGCGTCGACCGTCATTTTGCCCATGAAAAATTCCTCATGACGCTCTACCGTCATGCAACGGGTTTGGACCGCAGTACCTTGGAAGATGAGATGGCCGAAATCCTCACGAAAAAGGGGATGGAGTTTGTTTTCTCGCACGAGGTGTTCACCCTCGAGTCTTGGTTGGTTCTGCTCGGCATTATCACGCACCGCTGCCCTGCGTTTTTCAGGATGGTTGACCGACTAAAGCAAGACCTTGAAAGCGGTCGAAAACCAGCGATGGACGACCTCATCTTTGAAGTCGATATGGAAAACGTCGTCACCGACAAAGCCAACCTCTTCACGCTGTTTCATAATCTCTCAGACAAAACCAAAACTGTTGTGTTCCGAGTCCAAACACCAAATTTCGAACCGAAGGATTTGGCATTGACCTACAGGTTGGAACCAGGCGAGCATTACTGGTGGTCAACCGAAGCACTTCCGCTTGCAGCGAAGGGGAACGAGGATGTTCTTGGGAAGATGTCCGGGTTGCTCAAAGACAGCACGGTGTCGTGGCAAACGCTGATTCCGACCACCAACGGTGATGCGACGGTTTCGGTTCGACTTGAAGAGACCAACGGGGAGTTGTTGCTGGGCCGCCAAATCAATGTGCGAGTTCGCTCTGAATTCCGTCATTGGCTTCGAACAACCGGGTCCTATGTTGCGTACCTCTTCGGCGGTTTTGGCTTGTTCCTTTCGACGATTTTCTTCCTGTTGGAGGTCTTTGGCGGCGTTGCCTCCTGATTTGAACCTCTGTTGCCTCGTTCCATAGCCTTGAAATGGGGAAAGTGGTGGAACACACCATGCGCGGCATGCCGAGCGACGAGAACAAGAGCCCTGATGCAGACCTCCGTGACGAACTGCGAAACATGGAGGCGCGGGTCCGAAAGTTGCGTGATACACGCAATTCGCTGCGTGACCAAGGCAAAGCCGTTGCACAAAAGCGCAATGCGGTTCAGGATCAATACAAGGAGCACCGTACCAAACTTGAGGAGATGAAAGCCGAACTGGATGCTATCCATGCTGAGCGAAACATGTTCAAGGCCAAGCGGGACGCCATCAACGCTCAGTTGCGCGACCTCTTCTCCCAGGCAAAAGGTCGACGTGGTGAACAAGGTGAAAAGAAATCAGCAACGGCGGAATATTCCCATCT
Source organism: Methanobacteriota archaeon (assembly GCA_002728035.1). Classification (GTDB taxonomy): domain Archaea; phylum Thermoplasmatota; class Poseidoniia; order Poseidoniales; family Poseidoniaceae; genus Poseidonia. The sequence goes on along the minus strand of PBUZ01000006.1, from coordinate 38,366 downwards.
CCTCAACGAGATCAACAACCTTGAGGAGAAGTTCCAGACGACCTCTTCCAGCACCAAAAAGGAAAAGGAAACCATGGAGCGCATCAAGCGAATGAAAAAGCGCGCTGAAGAACTTGAACCCGAAGTTGCCAAGTTCGAGATGGTCTCCGTCGACTTGTCAAACCTCGACGAAGCCATTGCTACCCTCAAAGCAGAGTCCGATGACGCACACAACAACTTCGTCGATGCGCTCAAGCGAGCGGACGAGAAATGGGCGGAATACAAGGAACAACTCGACCACCGTGACTTCTTGAAAGCAGAAGGCGATCGCCACCATGCGGAATCCGTTGAGTTCCACGAAAAAGCAGACGCTGTTCACGAGAAAATCACCGAACTTATGGTGGATGTCAACAAAGCCAGAGAGCAACTCAACCTCGCCATCGAGGAGCGAAAATCATGGATGACCGACCACAACAAGGCTGTGAAAGCTGAGATGAAAACGGGCGCAGAATCCGATGAGGTCGCCGATATGTTGGTGAGTTCGCTTCTCTCAGAGGGCGAGTTGGTGTTTGGTGGTATCGGTAAAGACGAACCACAAGCGGCAAAGAAGCGAGGTGCGACCTCTTCGAAAAAGAAGAACATGCGACGCCTCGGACCGATTCGACGTCGATGAGGCTCCACCATGCTTGGAATCATCATGGCCGGTGGCCAAGGCACCCGTCTGAAGCCTTTGACGCTCCACCGTCCAAAACCGATGGTTGAAGTGCTTGGACGTCCGGTCATTGATTATGTCAAAGACGCGATGGTGAGTGCTGGCATCGAGCAGTTGGTGGTCACCACCGGCTACCGGGGTGAGCAACTCCAACAGCATGTTGAATCATGGGGTCACAACGCACCATCGCTTCATGCTCGCGTCAATCAAGAAGAGACGCCCATGGGAACCGCCGGCAGTGTTGGTCTCCTACGGGAGGAGATCACTGGCACATGTGTTGTTGGTTCAGGTGATGCCGTCGCTTCCTTTGATATCGGGGCCCTCCTCGAGGCACACCGAAACAACAATGCAAAGGTGACCATGGCTTTGTGGGAAGTTGAGGACCCTTCGGAATTCGGTATTGTCGGTTTGGCAAGCACTCCAGATGGGGAAGTTGATGGGTCACTTCGTGAAGGCTATATCCGTCGCTTTCTCGAGAAACCATCGCCAGAAGAAGCCTTTAGCAACGTCATCAATGCAGGTCTCTACATCTTGGAGCCCGATGTTTTTGATCACATTCCCGTGGGTGAGAAATTCGATTTCAGCAAGCAATTGTTTCCCCACCTGCTTGAGATGGGCTGGCCCATGTACGCGCAAGCGATCGACGGCGTTTGGTTTGATGTCGGCCATCCATTTGAATTGTTGAACGCCCAATCAACGCTCATTGAACGGTACGAGGACCTTCCCTTTACGTATCCCGGCAACTTTGTAGAAGAACAGGGCGTAGTGTCATCCTCCTCCGCACATGTCGAAGGTGAGGTGAGCGACGCTGTCCTTGGGCCATCGTGCATTGTTGGTGCCCGTGCGTCCCTTGAACGGGTCTTGCTCATGGAGGGGTGTGATGTTGGAGAGGGTTCGGTCGTCAAGGAAAGTGTTCTCGGACGAAACGTGGTTATCGGTAAGGATTGTGTTGTCGAACGATGCGTGATCGGCGATGGGATAGTTCTCGATGCAAACGGCCGTTATGTTGACCAGCGAATCCCCAGTTAATACCGAGCACGCAGGGGAGAGTGTCTTAAGGGTGGAGCGCCCCAAGGACACTGATATCATGAGCACAACTCCAGAGCGAAGTTATGACCGGACATGGGAAGAGATTGAAACCATGCTCGATCGGGCAACCGAGAAAATGCACCAATGGAAGGAGTGGTACGATTCGTGCAAAGAACAAGACGATAAAGAGGGGATGAAAGAAGCTGCTCGGAATCACAAAGCGCTCCAGGGTGTCGTCAAAACGCTGAAGTGGACCCTGGGTGAAAAGGGAATCACAGACCCGTTAAACTGATCACCAGCCGCGCTGGTCGAGACGTACCTCAAGGGTTTCCAATTCATCACCCTTCATCGGCACGCCTTCCATCATGGCCATGGCTTCGGTCACTTTCGATGCATCATCGTAGTGTGCTGTTGCCATCACGATGGCATCGGCCATGGTAACGGGGTCGCTTGATTTGAAGATGCCAGAGCCGACAAAGATGCCGTCCATGCCCATGCGCATCATCAACGAAGCGTCAGCAGGTGTGGCGATCCCACCTGCGGAGAAGGTAACGACGGGCAGTCGGCCGAGACGATGCACATCATCGAGCACCTCACGGACACCGTTGTGCATGTCTTCGCCAATGGGTCCGAACGGCGTCATGTCGTGCGTGCCTGGAAGGTTTGAGTGCGAGGCAAGAACACGGTAACGTTCCATGATTTTCTCCGTCGCAAGGTCCAGACCGTGGTCGTCGAGCGATTGAATCTGTGCAATCTCTTGGTCGATCAGGCGAGCGTGCGTGACGGCAGCCACGACGTTTCCAGTACCTGCTTCACCTTTTGTCCGGATCATGGCNGCGCCTTCCCAAATCCGTCGGACGGCTTCTCCCAACCCAGTTGCTCCACAGACAAATGGAATNTCGTANTCGTGTTTGTTGATGTGAAAGTAGGGGTCTGCGGGCGTGAGGACTTCACTNTCGTCCACCATGTCAACGCCCATTGATTCAAGGATTCGGGCCTCGCCATCGTGGCCGATTCTGGATTTTGCCATCACCGGTATCGATGTGCAATCAAGGATGCCCTGAATCATGTCAGGGTGGCTCATGCGAGCCACGCCACCGGCCTTTCGGATGTCTGCCGGGACGCGTTCGAGAGCCATTACAGCAACAGCACCAGCATCTTCGGCAATGGCCGCTTGTTCAGGGTCAACCACGTCCATGATGACGCCGCCTTGTTGCATACGGGCAAAGCCTCGCTTCAACAAATCACTGCCTTTTCGGAGTTTTGAGAAGTCCGTCTTCATGTCGTCCACATCCAATTCCTCGATGGCCTCCCTTAAGACGCTTCGTTCAGCGTCCACAGCAAGCCAATTCAGTCAGCGAGTACGGGGGAATCGCCCTCGGCGATTTCGGCACCGATGGATTCTTCGGCGTTGCGTTCAATCCAAGCCTCTTCTCCTTCGGGGACATCGGTGTCTGCGAAGATGGCGTCGACGGGGCATTCAGGCACACAAGCGCCGCAATCAATGCACTCATCGGGGTCAATAACAAGGTAAGTTTCGGCTTCTCGGAACGCTTCAACGGGGCAAACGGCAACGCATTCCTGATATTTGTGGTCAACACAGGTGGATGTAACAACGTGAGTCATGGGATTCCTCCAAACATCGCTGTGCAGACACTCTACTTAATGCCTTGTTAGCAGGTCTTCTACGCCCCCAAATGCACCTACTCAAAGCGTTCACAACGAAGTTCAGTTCAGTCTTCTCAATCGCAAGATCGTAACGAATGCGAGAAGAACAACGCAACCCGTGAGGAGGACTGTTGTGTTGAGGATGCCTTGCGAGGCAGCACGGTCTCCTTCCTGGCTTGCTTCGTCTTGTCCATCGCATCCGTCTGGAACACCATCATCGTCCGAGTCAACGGCGTCATCATGCCCCTCGCAGCGATCATCCGCATCTGAAACACCGTCGTCATCACCGTCGAGCTGCTCTGGGCTGCAACCGTTTTCGTCGATTGCTTCTTCAGCCGTTTGGGAAGTGGTGTTTGGGCATGCATCTGCGGCATCGGCAATGCCGTCATCATCTGCGTCGATCAATTCATCGCAGCCATCGGGCACACCGTCGTTGTCAAGATCAACGCCATCATCGCTACCATCGCAGAGGTCCTTTTCATCTTCAACGCCGTCCTCATCGGTGTCGATGAGCGCATCACACCCGTCGGGCACACCATCACCGTCAATATCGAGATGGTCATCGTGCCCTTGACACGCGTCATCCTCATCGACAACACCGTCCATGTCGCTGTCGACATGTCCATCGCAAGCATCGGGAATGTTGTCCGCATCGGCATCGATGCTGTCATCACCTAATGAGCATTGGTCGTGAGGGTCAAGGACGCCATCGCTGTCGCTGTCATCAATGCAACCGTCACCGTCGCGGTCCCATCCCCATGCGGCCTCATCAGGACACAGGTCAGTCCAATGTTCGAGGTACTCGCCTGGCGTGAGTGAACGTTCCGTGAATGCCGCGTAGCTCGAAGGATAATGTGTGGCTTTGAAGACCGCATTCAAGGTGGTTCCTGCTCGATTTCCATCGGGGAGTGCCTCTCCCTGAGTGTACGGTTCACCGGCTCCAACCGGGTTGATGTATTCCCAAACAATACCTCCGCTTCGGTTGACTTCGTAGAGGGTCCCTTTCGTTCCGTGCGTCACGAGAAGATGACCGTTGGGTAATGCCTGGGCGCCAGAAATGGCGCCAGCGTACATGGTTTCACCTTGATTCCAAGACCATGTTGGAACGGGCGGTCCAAACGTTCCATTGGACAACAACGGATAGGTTCCGTTGGCATAGGATGTGTTCAGAATCTCAACGGAGGAGTAGGGAACGGCTCTGCCGACGCCGTTGTTGAAGACGATCAGGTCGCCTGCATTTGGGTGGCCCTCCTCGATCCATTGGACATCGTGTTGAGCGAAAAGTTGCTGATCGCTTGACAATCCTTTCCCGTACACCTGTGGGTTGCCCCAACGATACAACAGGTCTCCACCTTTTCCGTGGTTGCCTCCAGTGTGCCCTGCGGCTTCTTCGGTGGTGGTGCTGTGGTCAATGACATAGATCTCGTTCATCCCACGGCACGAAATCGCGATTTGGTCAAGCACAGCGTTGTAATCGATGCCGTTACAATGCATCCAGTCGGCTCGGCCCGCTTGATTTCCAGTTGCTCCGACATAGTTGATGTTGATGCGTTCGGGATGGTCTGCGACCACGCCGTAGTTGTCCTTTGTTTCGTCGTAATCCTGAATCAGGTGGTCCCATGCATACCATTTCCACACGATGTTTGCATCCTCGGTGCCAACGGGCTCAATCTCGATGATGTGGTCGGGCCATACATTGTTTTGGCCGCCCGGCGAATCGCTTGCAATCGCTGGGTTCCTCCCTGCCTGCAGAGCTTCAGCCTCGGTTCGTTCTTCCCACGCAATCATCAGAATGTTTCCATTTGGCATGGGTTCAATATCGTGATGTGAGATGAATGTCTCAGAGGAATACTCCCACGACCACTCGAGTTCACCGTTCCATGAAATGCGCTCAAGTTTTCCAGCAGTTCCACCACCTGAGAAATTCCCCACGGCCGTTTGGGCAATGTTTGCTGTGCGCAACAGGTCACCGTCTGGCAAGAGGTAAGCGGAGAGTCCGGGTCTGTGTTCTCCCGGAGATGGCCAACTGTGAACATGCCGACCCAGATGGTCGATCAGGTAGGTCGTGTTGGAAGGGATGGGGGCAAAGAGTGTGTAGCCAACCGTTGCTTGGTCGTTGCAGAAGACAAGTCCCATCGTCCATGCGGTGCGGTCTGCATTGCATGTTGGCGTGGGGTTGGTGGGAGCACCCTCATCGCTTGTTCCTGCCACGCCAACCAAACTCGCCAGAAAGAGGCAGGTGAGAGCCACGGCGACGGTCGGTTTTCTCATGCTCCATCCCGGCCTTTTTCCTTCGCCATGTTCAGTGCCATGTCAATGGTCTCGTGGATTTGGTCAGCGGCTGGCTGGCCTGGGTAGACCTCAAATTTCGCCTGTCCTTTGACGGTCGATGTCCCCGAAGTTTCTGCGAGCACGACCTCGCCATCGACCAGCGCGTTGAGTTCAAGTCGGAAATGGAGGACATGCTGTTCATCCAATCGCTGTTCGAGTGATGCAAGCAGGTGCTGGATGTTGTGTTCGCCGAGTCGAGCCAGCGAGGCGAGGGCCCGTTTTTTGTTCGTTGTGCGGGCATCGATCAACACCACCTCAGGGCCGTGATAGGAGGCTGTGCGATCCAATTCCACCTCATCGGGATCGCCGACGAGCCAGGCTAAACCATCTGCGATGGCGTCGAGATTGGACAGGGCGGTTGCCGTCGCCCTCCAGGAGATTCGGTGGAGCCCCACAAGTCCCCGGAACGGCTGATGGGTCATGAGGTTGCCGAACAGCGGTTCAGGGTGGAACAGTTGGGTATGAGGCTCCTTCAAATAGGGGTGGTTTGTCGGCAACCTGCAAGTGGGGTAGCCCCCGCAAGACACACCGAGTTGAACGACATGGCGAAGAAAACCAGTGCAAAGGCACGCGCAGCAGCGCGTAAACAACGTGACAAGTGGAAGACGAAGCGATGGTACACCATTCGTGCCCCTCGTCATCCGTGGAATTTCAAGCGAATTGGCGAAACAATCGGTGAGACCGACGAACACATTCTCGGTCGTGTCTATGAAATGACTCAGCAAGAATTTGATGGAAACTTCTCCAAAATGCATGTCGTTATGCGTTTCCGTGTCACGGAGTGTGTTGGGCAAGACGCCCTCACGACCTTTATCGGACACCACCACCAAACGGACCACACACGCCGTCAAATCCGCCGGTACCGTGGGAAGGTTGACGATGTGGTGGACGCTATCACCACCGACGGTTACTTGGTTCGCATGAAGCCCCTCATCATCACCCAACAACGGGTTCAGACATCGGTGAAGCAAGACATGCGCACTCGCGCTCGAGATGTGATCATCGCCTTTACCTCAAAGAACACCTACGCAGACGTCCAAATGGCGTTGCTCGATGGTAAACTCGAAGAAGAAATTGAGAAGGCTGTGAAGTCCATCTACCCTGTGCGCTCTCTGGCCATTCGAAAGAGCCAACTCCTCCAGGAAGGTGTTGTTCCTTCATTTGGACCAACGCTCGATGAGATCCATGCTGACGAACAACGTCAGGCTGCCGAGTTGAAGGCCAAGAAAGCCGCAGCCTTGGCTGCTGCTATGGCCGAAGAAGAGGCAGAAAGCGATGCAGATGATGCATCTGAGGAGCCTGAAGAAGCACCTGCCGAAGAAGCACCTGCCGAAGAAGCACCTGCCGAAGAAGCACCTGCCGAAGAAGCACCTGCTGCTTCCGATGATGTGGATTACAGTTCGATGACGGTCGCAGAGCTCAAAGAATTGCTCAAGGCTGCTGGCAAACCCGTTTCTGGAAAGAAGGCCGACCTCATCGCCCGACTTAACGAGTGAAGTTTTCCGCACCATCGATTTGATGGCCAGTGACCTGCAGCAGCGTCCATGCAGCGGCTCTTGGTTGCGCTCCTTATGGTGGTGCTCCTGGCCTTGCCGGGATGCACCTCTGTCTCCACCGATGGTGTGGAGTTGGTTCTCGAAGAGGAAGTCGATGATGGAATGGTGTGCAATGGATGGAGCGAATTGTGTTCTCGCACCTACGATAACGTGACCTTTCCTGAAACACACAATGCATTTGCAACCCACGAGGATGGGATTTTTTACCCAGCAAGCAACCACCGTACCGGCCTTGACGCTCAGTGGGACGCAGGCATGAGGGCGTTTATGCTCGATACGCATTATGCCGACCCATCCAATCCGAATGCCGACGGTGTTCGGTTCTGCCATGGAAGCAGTGGTGGAGCGATCAACCCCTGCAGCTATGGTAGCGTGGACGCACAAGCCTGGCTTACAGCGTTGCAGAATCACATGCTGAGCGCACCAAACGACGTGGTGACACTCTTGATCGAAAATTACGTTGAACCCGCGCATCTTCACGAAGTTTTGAACGACTCAGGTCTCATGGAACATGTCTTCATTCACGGCTTGAACGAACCTTGGCCAACCCTTCGAGAGATGATTCAGAACGGAGAGCGAATGGTTGTTTTTTGGGAACAAACCTCTGATGAAGCCTTTCCATGGTTCCATGATTTTCTCACCCATAGCTGGACAACGGACTACGCCGAAGAAAGCAAGGAAGAGATGGACTGCGTTCCACATCGCGGCGATGAACATCAAGTGGTGTTTCACATGAACAATTGGCTCAGCGGTCCACTTGGGCTGTCAAGTCCGAACAATGCAGACGAAACGAACGACCCCGATTTTTTGGTCGAGCGGGCTGTTGAGTGCTGGCAGATGCATGGAAAACGACCCACTTTTGTTGCGGTTGATTGGTGGGAAGATGGCGATGTCGTCGCTGCTGCCCGAGCGATCAATGAATTGGATTTCAGCGTAGAAGATTCTGAATCGCCGTAGACTTGACATGTCAGCACGGGGTGCGTTGGCCATGCGACTCGGCGTGATTGGTGGAACAGGCCTCATCAGCATGGACCTCTCCCAACGAATTGCTGAGGTCGGCGGGGAGTTGATTCGAACCGACGACGTGCGTGTGGAGACGCCCTTTGGCCAAGTTCCGCTGCGGTGTTTCCGATTGAACATAGAAGGTAAGGAGCATGAACTGATCTTCCTTCAGCGTCATCACAGCCCCAGTGGTCACGGATGCCCACCTCACATGATCGACCACAAAGCCAACATCACGGCCATGTCAGAATCCAATGTCGATGCCATTCTCTCGGTCTGTTCGGTGGGGGCCATCGCGGCTACATTTGCGCCAGGAAAGGTTGCTCTTGCTCAACAATACATCGATTTTACCGGTGTGGCCACCACCTTCCACGACGACGAGTCAACCTTCACTTCCGTGACCGTTCCGTTTGATGAAACCATGAATGAAACATTGGAACATGTGTTGCGAACCGCCCAATCCTTTGATGCCGAGGAGCCGCTTCGTTACACCTATTGGTTGACGCAAGGGCCTCAATTTGAAACGGTGGCAGAGGTGGATGCTATCGAAACGCTTGGGGGCGACATGGTTGGCATGACCATGCCGAGGGAGGCAAAACTCGCTCGTGAACTCGACCTCCCCTATGCGGCTGTTTGCATCTCCTCCAATTGGGCTGCGGGGAGGGACCCTTCCGATGCAGAAAAGGACCTTGACCATGAAGAAGTTTCCACACAGGCCAACGACCGTCTTGACCCCGTTTGGGCTTGCATCTTTGAGATGTTGAGCTAAGCGAACGATGAAGGGCTGCTGGGCCAAGTCATCATCATGAAGGGTCGCTCAGTTGACGAGTGGATGGCACACGAAGCCGTTGATGAATGGGAATCAATGATGAAAAAGGTGGCAGCATTTCACGCGAAGCACGACTTTGCAGGTCAGAACGGCCATGACATGGGCTATCGTATGGCATTGACGATTGAAGAACTCGGCGAACTGGCCGCAGCCATCACCAAAGGGAAGCCGCTGGAGGAATGTGCGGAGGAAATGGCGGATGTCCTCATCCTGCTGATGGGTCATAGTCTAGCGATGGAGTTGGACTTGAAACGCGCCTTTGAGACGAAGTACGAGCGCATCATGAAGCGTGAAGCCTTGCAGGGACGATTGGGTGTGCGAGTCACGGAGTACCGCCCGGAGTGATCACACGATCCAATGCTGAAACGTCATGGCGTGTTCGTCCTTCTCCGAGGCCTCAACGCGTCGCTCACTCAGGAGATAGAACCCAACGTCCTCGATGTCGGGAGCAAACGCGTCTGCTCCTTCAACCGAGGTGTGAATCACGGTGCGGTGGATTTCTTTGGCATGTTCCAAAAAGAGATCATAGATTTCGCCACCGCCGATGATGACCACTTCTTCTCGCTCACTGAGCACGAGGACCTCCTCTGCACTCATGGTCTCGACCTCATCTTCAACGCCTCGTCGTGTCATCACGATGTTTCGGCGGTTGGGCAATGGGCGACCAATGCTTTCCCAAGTCTTTCGTCCCATCACGACCGTTTTGTTGAGTGTCAATCGCTTGAAATGTTGCAGATCGGTTGATTGTCGCCAAGGCAGTTCTCCGTCCCTTCCGATGGCGCCCTTTTCATCACAAGCGAAGATCATGGACAACATGGGTATCCCTCAAACGGAAATGGGCGCCTTGATGTGGGGGTGGTGTTCGTAACCGACCACCTTGATGTCGTCGTAGGTGAAGCCATCGATGTCCGTGATGGCTGGGTTGAGTTCAAGGGTTGGTAGTGGGAGTGGCGTTCGGCTGATTTGCAACTCGGCTTGCTCAAGGTGGTTGTTGTAAAGGTGGGCATCACCAAGGGTGTGGACGAAGGTACCCGCTTCGAGCCCGCATACTTGGGCCATCATGTGTGTCAACAAGGCATAGGATGCGATGTTGAAAGGAACACCAAGGAACACATCTGCGCTGCGCTGATAGAGTTGACAATTCAACTTCCCATCGGCGACATGGAATTGAAAGAAGGCGTGGCAGGGCATCAACGCCATTTCGTCAAGTTCGCCGACATTCCATGCCGATACGATGATTCGGCGACTGTTCGGATTGGTTTTGATCGTTTCAATCGCCTGCTGCACCTGGTCGATGATTCGACCATCTTTGGCTTCCCAATGGCGCCATTGTTTGCCGTAAACGGGTCCCAAATCTCCTTGCTCATCGGCCCATTCGTTCCAAATTCGGACACCGTTTTCTTGGAGGTACTTGACGTTTGTATCGCCTTTGAGAAACCACAGCAATTCATGAACGATGGAGGGGAGGTGAAGTTTCTTGGTGGTCACCATCGGGAAACCCTCGGAGAGGTCGAAGCGCATTTGGTAGCCGAAGACCGATTTTGTTCCAGTTCCAGTTCGGTCGCCCTTGTCAGCGCCGTTGGCCAATATGTGCCGCATCAACTCAAGGTATGCTTCCAAGGTTCCACCTTTCGCAAGACACCGAAGGAGGCACTTAGGCGTTGTTCAATCACCGCGCCATCTGTGGCATGAGGAACATGGCGTCGGCTGCTTCCTCTGGTGCATTGCAATAGGCTTCGATTTCATCGGCTTCAAGACCTTCCATCAGAAGTTGAACATGCTGTTGAACGCTTTGTTGGTCGTGACCTCGGCAAACGTACAACCTGCGTGCGTAGGCACCGATCTCCTTCAATCGCTCTCGCGACGCCTGGGTTTGCAAGTGATCGCTCATTTCGTGAAACGCAATGATCTCCTCATACGAAAGTGGAATCGCGTACGCATCAATGGACTTCCCTCGTTCGTCCAAGCGGTCTTGAACGCGAGCGGCTTTCGCCTTCTCTTGAAGCGTGCTGGGTGTATGCTTGTCGGGCCAACCAGCGGTGCCGAGCAAGACCACCGAGACGAGGCCGTCGACGATTGCACACTCCATGGCTTGACCACTTGCAAGGACGCAGGCCCAGTCCCCATCCATCTTCATCACCAAGTGATTGTCATCGTTCATGAGTCGATTGAGTACGGTTCGAAGTGGGTCGATAAGAATCCGTGGTCCAAAATCGATCGACTCGATGTAATCTCGACGTTTACCCGGAAAGACGACCCATGAATCCGACAATCGGACGATGTCGTAAAGCAGCCCCAATCCCTTCAATTCCGCTTGAAGCGCAGCGTCTTCAACGGGTTCATCATCATCATGCAAGACCAATTGGCCAAACGGCGTGTGCACCGACCTCATGGAGGTCTTGTTTGCCCAGTCTACAAAAACTCTTGAGCCAAGAATGGCGTCCTGGGTCATAGCAGAGAACGTGAGGTGGCCGTCTCAAGGAGCACCAAGTTCTGACAAACTTCCCATCAACTGGTCGGTGAACATACGGAAGAGTTTGCCCAATGCACTCCGGATTTCATGCTCATCCTGTTTGGCGATCTCCAAGAGTTGTTGCGATGAAACGCCACCTCCGTTGGGGTGGCCGAGCCACTCAAGCCATGTCACGCCTTGGCCGGCACGCACATCAAATCGCCTCCAAAGACGCGGCCATTTGTGATGCTGCGGCTGCATAACCTCACGTGTGCCGACAAGGGCTAACGGGACCACCGTTGCCTCTGGATGAGCCGCTGCCAATCTGGCAACACCGGTTTTTCCTGGAAGCAGGAAGGGGGCTTCTTTCCTCTTCGACCGAGTACCCTCTGGAAAAATCCCGAGGGCTCTACCCTGTGAAAGGATGGTCGCCGCACTCGAGAGTGCTTCGTTTCCTCCATGCTCTCGCTGCGTCTCGATTTGTCCAGTAGCGCGCATCACAAAGCGTGTCCAAGGGTTTGTGAAATGACCGTCCTTTGCCAGATAGTGGGTGGTTCGGCGGGCCGCTGCGATCACAGCAAGCGGGTCAACATGAGACAGGTGATTGGCTGCGAGGATGGTTGCGCCGTCTCGCGGGATGTGATGTGCACCGCGGATCCTCCACCGTAGGAGCGGGCGAAGAAGAGGAGACAACAGTAAACGGAGCCCGCTGTAGAAGGGCGTGGCCGGGAGTTGGTTCGCAGCAGGCTCGATGACCCAGTGCGGACGAAGCACCTGCCATGCTTCTTCGAGAGTCGGCTCCTGGCTCACGGTTGATGTGCTTCGTCTTGGGGTTTTGATGTTTCTTGCTCCCCCCTCGATGAGGACCTGATTTGTGGACGCCATCCTGATGGCCAAAGGACAAGCGTCAAAGAGATGTTCCACAAGGATTTGACATGCGGGGTCGGCGAATGAGCGGATCTGTTCCGCTTCTGCTTTCCCTCAGTTTACTGATGCTCACGGTTCATCCAATCGTTCTCGCTGAATCGGCTTGGGAGGAGGATGGTTGGCTGCGAACCTCCTATGCAGATGAGCGCCTTGAGGCAGGAGACGAATTCGGATGCTATGGCATCCCCGGTCTTTCATGGTTCAACGACCCGGGTGCTGTCGCATCTGCCTGCAAAACCTACATCGAAGAGCGCACCAACGCAAGTCAATGGGGCGTATCTCCGCTCTCCACCTTTACGCCTAACACCTTGACCATGGCCGACCATCAGCGCATTTCCAGTCAAGGTTTCACCGTTCATGGTGATGAAACGGGCCTGGTTGATTCTGCGTGGCATGACGCTGATGACATGCCAGTGGACCTTTGGGACTGGTACAACCTCGGACGCAGAGGAGGGAGCCTCGAAAAAGGCGTGGCATCCCTTGAGACGTTGCAAGAGGAAGTAGAGGCTGGAGGATTGGTCAACATGTACTGGATCGGTCGGGTCAACGACGCGACCGTCCGTCATGACCGAGATGTGCTGAATTACCTCGACGAGGCCCCGAACATCTGGTTGACCACTTGGGGTGAGGTTTGGTCATCATGGTCAGCAAAGCGCTGCTACGAGTTTACGCATACGATTGAGGAGGACGATAACGGCTCCATCCTGACCTTTGAATCGCTCATTACCGATGCATGCACAGGGGCATCGGACGGTTTGCCTTGGAACGTTCCGCTCACGTGGTTGATCGATACGGACGGCCACGATGTGGTCGAGGTTCGCTCTCCATCAGGTCCTTTAGAATCTATAGAAGGTGAGAAGAACACCAACCAGGGATGGTGGCAGCAAGATGACGGCACCGTGGTCCTGTCCATCGTGAACGGGCATCAAGTCGAGGTGGTGTTGAACGGATCAAACATCACCTACGACATCCTCGGACAATCCAAATTTTTCAACAACCACTCGGCGGCTGTGACCGTTGCGGGGCACGAAACGACGGATTTGTTCAAGTGGTCAAAGCGTTTTCTTGAAGACACATCGGTACGATTCACATGGTTGTTGCAACCAAGGCTTGCTGATGGTGAAGCAACATGGATTCCCTACGCTATCGTCGGCATTGGATTTGCAACCGTCGTCGGCATGTTGGGCGTTCTCGGGCGAGAAGGCGTTGGCCCATTGGCCGGCTTGGCACTCGGAAAGGGAGCAGATAAATCGCCTCCTGAGCTTCAAAGCAAGCGAAGCCTTGATGCCGTGGATGAAGCGGAATAGGGTCGGAGAGGATGCAGAATGGGCTCCGATGATGTCGTCATTGATCCTTGGGGCAGTGCTCAATCAACCGATTATGAGCGTATCATCCAACAGTTTGGGCTGAGTCCCTTGGAGGGTGTTGACCTTCCTTCACCGTCCAAACTCCATCGCAGAGGGATCGTCTTTGCCCACCGTGATGTGGACCAAGTTCTCGAAGCACAGCGAACGGGTGACCCATTTGGTGTGCTCACTGGCCTCATGCCGAGCGGTCAAATGCATCTCGGCCACTCCATGGTGGTCGAGCAAGTGAAGTGGTTCCAAGAGCAGGGAGGCGATGTCACCATCGCGGTCGCAGACTTGGAGAGTCAAGCCACACGCGGTGTCTCTCTGGAAAAGGGTCGACAGGTTGCACTGGAGGAGTACATTGCCCATTACGCAGCCATGGGATTGGACCCACAGAAGACCAACGTGTATTTCCAATCCTCCCGTCCGGTCGTTCAACGCCTTGGTTTCCAACTGGGCAAGCGAACCAATCTCAATGAGTTTGAATCCATTTACGGTTTCGATGGTGAAACCAATTTGGCGCACGTGCAAGCCCCGCTCGTCCAAGTAGGGGATATCTTACATCCTCAACTGGATGAATACGGGGGGCTTCGACCCGTGGTTGTTCCCGTCGGTGTTGACCAAGACCCGCATCTGCGACTGACGAGGGGTTTGGCCGCGAAGACGAACTGGTTCAATCTCCGCGATGCATCCTCGAGGGGCTTGCTCGTCAGTCTCTCCGTCCATGATGAAAACGCCGACGTGTTCGGCCAAATGCCCAACGGACGAGTCGACAAAGCAAAAGTCGCTGCCGTGTTTGACCAGGTCGTGGCTGCGGCTTCCGAACTCGGCTTTTCCGACATCATGTCGAGCCCCAAACAGGGCCATGTTCACATCCCCTCAGCGACCCAGCGGGACAAACATGCATTACGCCTTGCCCTCCTTCGTTTGGAGCGTCGCCTTGGTGGGATGGGTTTGTTGGCCCCCTCCTCCACCTACCACCATTTTGCTGTGGGCATGACGGGGAATAAAATGAGCAGCAGCCAACCCAAGACCACCCTGTTTCTGAGGGACGATCTCGCTGCTGTGGAGAAGAAGATCAAACGAGCGTTTTCCGGCGGGCAAGCCACGGTTGAAGAACACCGCCGTCTGGGAGGCAACCCCGATGTCGACGTCGCATACCAGTACATGATGTATTTCTTTGAGGAAGACGACGCCTACTTGGCTGAAGTCAACGCTGCCTTCCGTTCGGGTCAATTGCTTGCTGGTGAAATGAAGCAATTGTGCATTGACCGTGCCACGGCATGGATGAACGACTTGCACGAGATGCGGGATCAAACCGCTCATTTGGTCGCCGATTTCCTAGCAGAAGATGCTCGCTAAACGCCGGCTTCTTCCTTTGAAAAGACAGCAGGGTCCGGCCCCACTGGCAAACTTGCCAGTTCTTCCTGGGTCAATGCCCGTTCGCTTGCATCCTCGTGAAGGATCATTGAATGGCCGTGAGGGTCGAGCAGTTCAAGCGTGATGGATTCGGCGTCGGGCTGTCCGATGTTTTGCAGGGTCAAGGTCATGCTTTGCAACGATGCCATCTGGGTCATCAACTCGTCCTTTTCGCCATCATTGGCCGTAGCGAATTGAGCGACCAAGTCGCGCTCAACCATGTTGATGATCTCTTGGAAACGGTTGATGACGCCCTCAACATTGGAAACATAGCCCGTTGAACTGCTGCCAGGATTCACCTGCAAATCCAATTCGGGAATCGACACGGTGCACGAAGAAGAACGCACCACTCGGGCGCGAAGTTTCTCTTCATCATCGATGAGCATGGACCAACCTCCGGCCTTCTTCCCTTCTGCTGGAATGAAGTCGGTCTGTCGCCAGTTGCATGCATGGCAAAGGATGGTGACTTGTGTGTGTTCGCCGAAGTAGGGAATTTCATCGATGTGGGTGAGCATGGAAACACTGCCCTCTGCGCCACATATCGGGCACGGGATGTTGATCGCTTGCTCTTTCATTCAAACACGTCCGTAAGTTCGTCCGGTAAAACGGCAAAACCTTCCATGTCTGTTCCTTTTATGCCCCGACAACCCTGTGGCAAAAGCAGCAGACGAGTGTCCGTGATGCGAATGATCTGTCCCTTTACATCACCTTCGATAAACGTGCTCAGCATGCTCAACGCTTGATTGAACTCGGTGGTTCTGCGCATCATTCGCTTCATTTCGACAATGCAGCCGTGACCTTCCGCCACCCAATCCATCAGGCGGCTACAGCCCGTTAGATCAAGCAAGGTCGAGTTGTGCAAGACCATTTCTCCCTCGTAGAGAGGAACGGGTGCGTTGGGGTACAGCACATCCAGGTCGTGGTAGGTCATCGTTGTGGAGGGGAGTGGGCGTGTCGTTGCCGATTGTGCACTCGGCATCGAAAAACGTCTCGGACCGTGTTCCGAGGGCGATTGGGCCGTGTCCTCCTCAGCCACCACGCCTGCTTCCAAGCGTGCTTCAGCGGCTTCCAGCAAGTCCAAATCGGGCATCGATGGTACGTCGAGCTCGTTTCGGTCCTCGGGCGTGGATTGGGTGAAGCGGTCGAGAGAAGACTGCGCTTCGTCCTTCGCCTTACGCTTTCTGCGCCGCATGTTCACGCAAATCAGCGAGGATTCTTCAACACTCCCCTTGCCGACAGCATCACCATCGCAAAAATCCACACTTCCTCGGCAGGCCGTTGGTTCACCTGCTGTTGGTAATGGATGATGGCAGTACGCCTCAAGGTTCAAGAAGTGTCGGGGTGGAGAGGGTATCATGACAGAACAGCAGACCGTCATGAAGACAGGAACGAGCACCGTTGGTATCACCTTCAAAGGAGGTGTTGTCGTTGGTGCCGATCATCGAGCAACCATGGGGCACTTCATCGCTAACAAGAGCGTTCAAAAGTTGTTCAAAATCGGTGACAACCTCGCGCTGACCACCGCTGGTCTGGTCGGTCACGCACAATCGCTTTCTCGCACCCTGACGGCCGAAGTATCGCTGTTTGAACTTCGCCGCCAACAACCCATGACCGTCAAAGGTGCCGCCACCCTCACGGCCAACATCCTCTCTGGTCGCCCTCATTGGGTTCAGTTGTTGATCGTCGGCGTTGACGACGACGGCGGTCACGTGTACTCCATCGATTCTGCCGGTGGTTCAATTCCCGATGTGTACTGTGCCACAGGCTCAGGTTCCCCGTACATGTACGGTGTGCTCGAAGACGGGTTCAAAGAAAACATGACGCAAGCGGAGGCCTTAAAATTGGCAGCGAGAGCCCTTCATGCGTCGGGACAGCGTGATGCGGCATCCGGCAACGGCATGGATTTGGCCGTCATCACGCCGAGTTCAGGCTACCAACAAGTCTCGCAAGACGAAATCGCAAAACTCCTCAAGTGAGTTCTCACCTTCCCGCGGCTCTGCCGCTTCGCGCTTCGGCGCACAGTGGTCAATGGTGACTGCGGGATCGCAAGGTGAACCACATGCGCATGACATACAAGGAACTGAAAGATGAAATCGCGAAGATCGTCCCTCGTGACATCGAATACGAGGTCGACCTCGAAGCGGGCAACATTGCCATCATCACCTCACAAATGAAGCCGTTCACAGGTCAAGACGGATTGATTGGGAAAATTGCCAAGCGAATCCGTCGGAAGATCGTCTTACGTACGCCGCTGGACGCCATGATGGACATGAGCGAAGCCAGCGAGGTCATTCGCTCAATCGTACCTGAAGAAGCAGACATCACGGAGATGTACTTTGATGCCTGTTACCGAGAAGTCACCATTCAGTGCAAGCAACCTGGGACCGCCATCGGTCGTCGTGGAGAAAACAACGCCAAAATTCGTGACCAAACTGGGTGGTCGGTAAAGGTTGAACGGACGCCACCCTTGTTCTCAAAAACGGTTCATGACATTCGTATGTACCGTCAATCACACGGTGAAGACCGCCGGAAATTGCTGAAAGATTTCGGCCTCAACATTCACCGCCCAACACGCCCTGGCGGTACATGGGCAAGGGTGACCGCACTCGGTTCCTATCGCGAGGTAGGACGTGCGTGTCATTACGTCACGACCAACGAATCGAGAATCATGATCGATGTTGGTGTGAACATCGCTTCAGATACCGACCCAATGCCGTTCTTTAACGCACCAGAAGCCCTCCCTCTGGAAAAATTGGATGCGGTTGTGTTGACGCATTCTCACCTCGACCACGCTGGCATGTTGCCGGTGTTGTTCAAGTATGGATACCGAGGTCCTGTGTACTGCACCCCTCCAACCCGAGACTTGATGCTGCTGCTGCAAACCGATTATCTCAAGGTGGGTGGAGCAGAAGGAAAGCGAACACCCTACGATATGGAAGACATTCGAATGTGCATGAAGCACGTCGTCGACGTCGACTGGGACTCGACGACGGACATTGCCCCCGATGTCAAATTGACCTTCTCGAACGCAGGGCATATTCTCGGCTCTTCAGCCGTGCACCTCAACATCGCTGATGGAAAGCACAACATTGTGTTTAGTGGCGACCAAAAATACGAGAAATCCTGGCTCTTTGACGCCGCCAATACCCGTTTCCCAAGGGTGGAAACGTTGGTCATTGAATCAACTTACGGTGCTTCTGGCGATTACCAACCATCTCGTCAAGAGGCGAATCAAGAACTTCAGGACATCGTCTCAAGAACCTTGCAGCGTGGCGGGAAAATGATCTGTCCTGTCTTCGCTGTTGGAAGAAGCCAAGAGGTCATGATCGCCATCGACGAGTTGTTCCGCTCAGGTACGGTGAAACCCGTTCCCGTTTGGCTTGATGGGATGATTCAGGAAGCCACCGCCATTCACGCTTCACACCCGAACTACTTGACCAAAGCGTTGAGCAAGTCCTTGCTCAAGGACGATGGCGAGAACCCGTTCACAAGCGAGTGGTTCAGGCCTGTAAAAGGGCGCGAATTGCGAGAAAGCATCGTCATGGACAGTTCACCCTGCATCGTCCTCGCGACCTCTGGAATGCTCAACGGAGGACCGGTGATGGAGTACTTCAAGAACTGGGCTCACGAAGAGCGAAATTCCTTGTGTTTCGTGGGTTATCAAGCCGAAGGAACGTTGGGTCGTCGCTTGCAGAAAGGATTTGGTGAGGTTCCGATGCTCATCAATGGAAAAACAGAGATTGTCAAGATTGGATGTGAAATGGTGACCATCGACGGCTTTTCAGGTCACTCGGATCGTCGTCAATTGCTTGATTTCGTGGACAGGATCAACCCCCCTCCGAAAAACATCATCTGCCACCACGGGGATTATCAGAAATGCAACGAGCTGGGTTTGACCTTGCGTGAACGTTACAATTGCCTTACGTTCGCCCCCAGCAATCTCGAGACGGTTCGTTTGTTCTGATCAAAGCGGCATATCCATGTCCATGGACAACGGGTCTGGGAGCGAAGCCTGTTCGCTGGAAAGTGAGATGGCCTCCCCTTGGGCATTTGCACCTCCAAGTGAACCGGTTCTGCCGGCGGAATCTCCGCTCGAGCGCAACAGGAACATTGCGCCGATAGCAGTGGCAAAAAGGCTCCCAAGGACAAGTGTAAGCGTAAACTCACTTCTCGAGAAACTGGCAAAGAGCACGGTGCCGAGGCCTGCGAAAAGCACGGCCATGAGCATTCGCCGTGTCGCCCCTGCCATGAACCTCACACGACCACGGTGTTCATGAACCGTTTGTGACCGTGGTCATGCATGCAAGCCGCACGAGGACCCGCCTGCCCAGGCTGGCTCATGACCGCCGTCGCCCCTTGGGGCGAAAATGCAGAAGATGCCTTTGACCAGGGATTGGTCGAATTGGGATTGGGGGACGTGCGCCTTATCCAAGCACAGGGCGCCATGCTGCCTTTGGGCTTTGGCGTCACCATGCCCAGACCCTTGCCAATGGGATCCTTGGTCGAATGCCACCTTGCAACGGCCTATGCTTGGAACGGTTCATCCGCATCTGCTGGTGTGGCTTGGGCGTCCTGTGTGACGCCGGAAGGTGACGAATGCGCCGTTGTTGCAACCATCACCACCGACCGTGATTATGAGGAAACGGTTTTGTTGCTACGTCGTAATCTTCAACGTCGGCTGGCGAGCAGGGACCTTGAAGTTGTGGAATTTGATGTGGCTGTGGATGAAGTGACCGCAGGTCCTGACCATCATGGCGTTGCCGTTGCAGCCTTGATTTTGCCCGAATCGCTGTCCTTGGGAGCACGCACCAAGACCGGACCCATCAGAGGAGCCCTGACACGAAAAGCCGAGGAGCCCAAGAAGCGTGTTGACACCAAAGCACCTGCTGCACCTGCCCGCCGTCCAGGCCAACCGCAAAGCAAACACGACTTCACGCTGTGAGGTCTGTTGATGTCGGAACCAACCTGGCTGGTCCTTCGCTGTCATCATTGCGGTCAGTGTTCAGGACACCGATTCCAAAAAGGTCGATGCCCACATTGTGGCCAGCCCATCACTCGAGAGACGGAACTGGTGAAGCAGGTTCCATCCTCCGCAGATCTTCACATTGAGGTCGCTCTCGCCAACACGCCTGAGGCCCTCCGTGATGAACTCAAGTCCAGGCTGGTTGCGCAGAACCTCAACTCCTCGGAAAGTGAAACGCCGTCAGCCCGTCGAGTCTTTCAATCCCTCAGGGACCTCGCCAATACCACAGGAATGCTTTCCCGCAACGACGTTGAATCGATACTGAAGAAAAAGGGGCTTGATATGCCTGTTGAAGCTGTTATGGAGCAAGCGGAAAACGAAGGCCTTGTGCTTCGTACCGCCGATGGCCACTGGATGTTCCTTGAGTGAAGTTCATAGGTAGAACCCCGTGGCATCAAGCAAGGGCGTATGGGTTAGTTTGGCCTATACTCGGGCGTTTGGGACGCTTGGACCCAAGTTCAAATCTTGGTACGCCCACCACCTTCGTCTGGAAGGGTGATGCTGTGCACCCACAGGACATGATAACCGAATTGCGTTTTGATGAACCCCTCAGGAACGGCTTCGAGTTCTGAAGCCCATACGGCATCCTCGAAATCTTGCACCATTTGGCCCTCAATAAATTCGCCCAGGTCGCCACCTTTGCTCCCGCTCGGGCAGTTTGAGTAACGCTTGGCCATTTTCTTGAAGGCACGAAGAGGTTTTTTGGCCGTTTGAATTTCCTCCAAAATGGCTTTTGCCTCGGGTTTATTGGCGACCAATATATGGCGCACATGCGCCTTTCTTGGTCTTCGCCGCCGGTCATGTCTTCGCATTGGCTCTCAACTCCTGTCGGGTTCGTGTCGCGAAGCGGTCAAAAAGATGCGCCATGCTCCAAAAAAACAAGCCGATCAATATCGGTGGAATGTTTCGTTGCACCAGCACCTCCTCGAGGTCGTTGGTGAACATCGGAAGGAATGCCGACCAACCGAGAAGATAGGCGAGCAGTGCAAACAAGGAATGGGGTAGGGTGAGGGGGGGTTTGATCCACGAAAGGTTACGGCGATGGTGTTCAATGGCCATCATGCATCCGACCT
Source organism: Methanobacteriota archaeon (assembly GCA_002728035.1). Classification (GTDB taxonomy): domain Archaea; phylum Thermoplasmatota; class Poseidoniia; order Poseidoniales; family Poseidoniaceae; genus Poseidonia. The sequence continues at coordinate 17,017 of PBUZ01000006.1, read as the reverse complement.
TGGCAAAGAAAGAAGCAGGCTTGATTCCGCTGTCCTCATCTCTATAGATTGATTCAACAGGTTGCTCAGCGATACGCCAACCTTCCCTTGCGAGGTTGATGAGCCAGTAATTCGGATATCCATAGCCCTTCCACGAACGGCTCCAATTCCATGTTTTCAACACATGAGATGCCGTAGCAGTGTACCCGCATTGTGGGTCGTGAATCGTTTGCCCAGCCGCAAGCGACGTGAAGATGCCGAGCACTTCAGAGGCCATTTTCCGCATACGGGGCATGTTGTGGTATCCGTTCTCATGCTGCTTTCGATTGCCCTTCACATGGTCGGCAGCACCTTCCAGGATGGGTCGGACCAATCCTTCCATGTCGTCTGGATTCATCTGGCCGTCGCCTGCCATCACCACGCTAAGGAACGGTTCCTGTAGGGCGCCAAGCAGATGTTGATGACCGCGGTCAATCGATGCACCTACCCCCTCGCCATGGCCGCTTAGGACGATGACTTCGCAAGGCGCAACCGCCGTCTTTGCTCGTTCAGCCGTCCGATCCTGTGAACCATCATCAATGACCACTGCCACGTCAACATGCTCTGGTAACGTTTCCAAGACTTCGGTGATGCTCGCCTCTTCGTTCTTCGCAGGAATGACAACGCCAACGCGCCACGCTCCCAGCATGCTGCGTCGACAGATGCGGCTGAAATCAATCTATGCTTGAATGCCTTCCGTTTTCCCCTCGATAGGAAGAGGTTTCATAGGCTCTGCTGGAAGCCGTCCATTCGTGAACGGCGACCTTCGGCGAATTGTTCTCATCGGTCGAGACATCGAACTGCGCATCGTGTCCTTGGTCGTTCGTTGTCGAGAAGTCGCTGATGACGTCATCCTGTTCGATACAGGTTCGAACGACGAAACGGTCGAGTTGGCACAAGAAGTGGAATGCCCTGTTCACCACTGTGACATCGCATTGACGCCACAAGAGTTGACTTCGGAACTGATAAAATTTGGAGAAACCGACGGCATCACGCTCTTTTTACCGATCACCGCAGATTGGAAACTATCGCAATTACCGCTGAGCGTGAATCGTTCTCGCGAGGCTTGGGACATCAATTACCTGTTTCATCCTACGACCTCAGAGGCCAAGCAATTGGATGAAACGGTGCTTTCCGAGACCACCGTTGGCCATCTTATTGTGAGTCAATCTGGCTGCGAACACTTGGCTTCACTGAGTGCCGAGTCAACACCCAAATCCATTGACTCGAACCTACGGGTTCGTTTCGTGAAAGGCGATGCGCCAATCGTTCTTCCGCAACGGGAGTCGCTTGCCACGGCATCGAGGTTTGCACAGTTGTTTTACTGGATGCTCGAGTCAAAACACCCTCTGCTGTTGTTTGGTATCCCTGGGGTGGTCCTGTTCGTGTTGGGGTACCGCCTCTCGGGCGATTTAGCAACGATGTTCACTGAATTGAATTCGACCTCCATCGGCGTGACGTTGATCACCATTGCGATGACCTTGACCGGATTGTTCGCCATGATGGTGGCGCTGATCCTTTACATCATGGGCAAGCAAGTCGCTCGGATACAGCACCAGTACGATTGGCCAAAGGCCCAATGAGGAGGTGGATGCGTGACGAACGTTCTGGTGTGTCTTGACATGGACAGGGTCCTTGTGGACCACCTTTCCACATGGCAGTTTGTTTACGACAAATTGGGCATTTCCAACGACGAGTCCTTTGAGCTTTACAACCAAGGTTTGTTGGACGAATGGGAATGGATCAAACTCGATCTCGCCCTCATCAAATCATCATCGCAGGAGCCCATTTCCGATGAAACACTCCGCAGCCACATGGAGGGCATGCCGCTGATGCGTGGCTGGCGCACACTGATTCAGCATCTCTTGGACCTTGGCGTCCATGTTGCCATTGTCAGCGGCGGGTTGCAAAAAACTGCCCGTGACATCGCGGCCTCCTTTCCAAGTGAACATCCTTGGCGACGTCGTTGGGGAGGAATTGACAGGCACACCTCCAACGAATTGTGCGGGGGCATGGACACAAAACTCCACGTCTTCACCAACGGGTGGCTCATGGGGCCACCGCTGGTCAACGGAAGTCATAGCATACTGGATTTTGGCAGGTATCAAGTCCAAATGCATGGGAAAGGTTCCATTGTACGCATGCTTCAACGTAGGCTGGGCGTCTCAAAGGCCAACACCGCTTCTGTGGGTGATTCCATGGGCGATGTGGGTATGTTTCAGGAGAGTGCATGTGCTGTTCTGTTCAATCCGTGGGACGATCGTCCGAGAAAACATGCACATCATATCATCGAAGAAAAAGACTTGAACATCGTGTTGGACCTCATTTGTGAAACCTTCCAACTTCCGAAACCTTGATTCACGAGCCCGCTTGGTTCTTCAGCATGGCCTATGATGACTTCCTGACCTCCATCTGCCCGCATTGCGGTTTTCTTCTCGGGGCCTTCATTCCTGGAATGCCGTGCCCTCAGTGCGGTGAAACTCTGCTTTGATCAGGGTGTGACACGGCGAGATGTTCGTGGAAAGGGGATAACCTCGCGGATGTGCGTGGCCCCTGAGAGCCAACTGACCACCCGGTCAACGCCGAGTCCAAAGCCACCGTGTGGAACACCGCCATACGAACGGATGTCAATGTAGAATTGATACGGCTCACGAGGTGTGCCCTCCTCGTCAATTCGACGAAGGATTTCCTCTTCCGACCATGTCCGCTCTCCTCCACCAATGATTTCACCGTAGCCTTCTGGCGCCAGGAGGTCGTGGCAGAGAACATATTTCTCGTCCTCAGGGTCCACCCGATGATAGAACGGCTTGGCGACCTTTGGGTAGTGGGTGAGGAAATGAGGGACGTCAAAATCTTGGGTCAGCACCTTCTCCTTCGAATAGTCAAGGTCGTCACCCCAGGCGACTTCGATGCCCATGCTCTGGAGCGTTTCGATCGCTTCGTCATAACGCATCCGAGGGTAGGCTGAGTCGGCATACCTTGCCAGAAGGTCCAGGTCCCGATCAATGGAAGTAAGTTCTTGTTCACATTCATCCAGCATCGTTTTCGCGATGTGGCGAACAACGCCTTCCCCGTGGACCATGATCTCGTCGTTGGTCGCCCAAGCCATTTCCATTTCAGCGTGCCAGAACTCGGTCAAGTGACGGCGTGTTCTCGATTTTTCTGCACGGAAAGAAGGTGCAATGGTGTACAAACGTTCCAAAGCGGGCATGGCCGCTTCTGCGTACAATTGCCAAGATTGTGTCAAGTAGGCTTGGCGGCCGAAATAAGGCACTTCGAACAAGGTCGAACCACCTTCAACAGCCCCTGCGACGAAGTTTGGCGCTTGGTACTCAATGAAATCATTCGTGCGGAAGTACTGGTGGATGGCTCCGAAGGCAGAAGAGCGNAATTTGAGCATCGTGGTTGCCCGTGAGGTCCGTAGGTACAGGTGACGCTGGTCGAGCAGGAATTCTGAACCACCCCACACCATGTTTCCATCTTCGTCTTCAGTGAGCATGGCCGATTCGGTGATGGGGAAGGGGCGTTGAGGGTCAACAGGCCCAACGATCTCAATGTGCTCGATATCGAGTTCATGACCGCCATCAGCACGCTCATCCACTCGCACGGTTCCTTTGAGGACAATGCTTGATTCAATCAAGGCATCTTTGAGTGCTTCAAAGGCTTCGTCGCCGAGTGCATCGCGTTTTCCCACGCATTGGATCACGCCGGTGGAATCGCGAAGGACGATGAATCGGATTTTATTGCTACCACGGGTTCGCTTGATCCATCCCTTCAATTCAACGGTTGCACCGTCGTGCTTTCCGTTTTGAACATCGCCTATCCACGTGGTCTTGGCCATCTTCTCACCGCTTAAACCCACCCTGCTTGCCTATGTGAATGTCTCCCTTCGCCATGTTGGAAAAGCGGGTCGTTGGTGTGTGCGATTGGGCAAAGTGTCAAAACGGTTTGAGGCGACCTTGCATCATGGCCAAGTTGGCTGTCTATGCCTTGGGTGGAAACGCCTTGCAATCTCCGACAACCGAAGCGGGTTCTTCTGCAGAAGTCCTNGCGAAGGTCATGAGCGATGTCATTGATCTGCTGGAAATGGACTGGCGCGTGGTCATCACCCACGGCAACGGCCCACAAGTCGGTCACTTGCTTGCGATGGATGAGGGTGGCACCCATGCATTGGACGAGTGGGTGGCTGCAACACAGGGCATCATTGGCCATCAACTTTCCACGCACCTGCAAGCCATCTTGCATCGGCGTCGACGTCCAGAACGCACGGCTGTGTTGCTTACTCGGGTCGTTGTCGACGAGAACGACCCAGGTTTTTCATGGCCAACAAAGCCGGTTGGACCCGTCCTTGATGCTACCACGGTGATGTCCGCTGATTGGGACATCGCTGAAACGATTCATGGTCCACGGCGTGTCGTTGCAAGTCCATCACCGATGACCGTGATTGAACTGGATGTGATTCGCCAACTCGTCGATTTACAAGCGGTGGTGATTTGCGGAGGCGGTGGAGCCGTTCCCGTTGCACTGAATGACGGTATCATGCGAGGGATGGAGGCTGTGGTGGACAAGGACCTCTTTTCCTCAACGCTCGCAGTTGAATTGGATGCGCATGCGCTGATCATCAGCACTGAAGCGGATGCGATCTACCGNAATTTTGGCCAGGAGAATGCAACACCAATCCATGAATTGGCGGTAAGTGAAGCCAAGGCCATGGATGCAGAAGGGGAATTTCCCAAAGGGTCGATGGGCCCGAAGGTGAAGGCATTGTGTGATTTTGCCGAGCGTTCTTCGGACGGGCGAGCCATTCTTTGCAGTCCAGGAAATGTTCTCCAAGCCCTTCGGGGTGAAGGTGGAACCGTTGTGGTGAAGTGAGTTCGTGTGGGTAAAGAATCATCTTCTTATGGTTCCGTCTCTTCGGGTGGAGCATGAAGACCCCAATTGTTGCTGAAGCCCACTGTGATGGACCCTGTGGNGTGTACGACCCTGCAAGCGCTCGTGTTGCCGCTGAAGCCGTTCAATCCATGACCAAGAAGATGCTTGGNCTGACCTGCCCAGATACCGCTGACGCTACGGCCATGGCGGCTTACCTCAACACGATGTCCCGCTACGCAGCCATCAAGGAAGAAGAAGCTCAGAAGTGCAAAGACGAACTGCTTGTTCTGTGGACGGATTTCTTCAAACCACAGCACCTTGAAGCGAACCCCGATCTCCATGACACGTTCTGGCACGCCGCAAAACTCTGCTCTGCTTGCAAGGTGGAAGTTTCCGCGAACCATGCTCAAGAACTGATGGATGCATGTCAAGCGATCCACGAGATGTTCTGGGCCGTCAAAGACCGAGAAGTCCCTTGGGTTCGAGCATCCTGAGGAACCGAAATGTCCGAGCACATGGATGTGCGCATCCAAGGCCACAGCATGTGGCCAACGTTTTGTGATGGCGATGTGCTTCGCATGAGGCCGATCCTACCCGATGAACCCTTGGTCGTCGGCGATGTCGTGCTGGCCAACCATCCACTCAAGCCCTCGGTGTTGGTGGTGAAGCGTATCCAGCGAATTGAAGAAGACGGTCGTTTGTTCCTGGTCGGTGATCAATCCGATCCTACAGCCAGCGAAGATTCACACAATTTTGGGCCCGTTGCTCAACATGTGGTTCAAGCAAAATGGAGCGGTGTTGTGGAGCGGGCCTGACGGGGTTCGAACCCGCGACCGACGGATTAAGAGTCCGTCGCTCTACCTGACTAAGCTACAGGCCCGACTTGGCCTTCTGCCGCGTCTATTTAATGCTTCACGAAGGATAAGAACGGAAGCGGATTAATCATCCTTTGAAAGAACAGTAACGCCACTCGAAGAGGCGAGGACAACCACATCGCACATGTTGTTGAACAAGCCAACCTGCACCACGCCTGCAATGTTCAGGAGTTGGCGTTCAGTGGCTTCAGGGTCTTCAATGGATGGGCCGGTGTGGGCATCGATGATGTGGTTCCCATTGTCGGTCGCCAACGGTTCGTCGCCATCCATCCGAACGGTTGCCTTGCAACCGAGGCAAGCCTCAATGGCTCGTTTTGTTGTTCCCATCGAAAACGAAGTCACCTCGATTGGGAGCGGGAATGCTCCAAGGCACGAAACTTGTTTGCGATCGTCTGCCACCACCACCATGCGCCGAGCAGATTGCGCCACAATTTTTTCGCGCAGTAGCGCTGCCCCGCCGCCTTTGATGAGTTGGAAAGAAGGGTCAAATTCATCGGTTCCATCGATGACCACATCGAGGTGACTTAATTCATCAAGGGGTGCGAGGGTGATGCCGACCTCCATGGCGAGGTCTCTGGTCGCTATTGAGGTAGGTACGCCGACGATGTCCAATCCTTCCTCTGTCACCCTTCGGCCGAGTTCGAGGATGGTGTACTTGACGGTTGAACCGGTCCCCAACCCGACATTCATCCCTCCATGGACATAGGCACATGCAGCGATACCGGCTTCTTTTTTGAGCGATTCCACATCCNTGAACATAGGTCGCAGTTTGCATCCTATGGACTTTCTCACAGATTCCAATGAAGCCGCGAAGTCCCAACCCTTTAGACCTTTGAGGCCCCGTCGGGGGGTATGAGCCAACGGCAACGAGCGGCCATCGTCTCGGTTGGCCTTGTCGCGCTGTTTGTGTTTTCCCTTGCTCCCATTCAACATCCTGTGTCGTCATCCATTGACGTTGATGCGGAACCTGCTCGCTCAACGCCTCTTGGCCAAGCCACGAAATTGACCATAGGCTCGTGGCCAGATGGAGCAAATCAACGGGTCAAAGTCTCGGTGCCAGACGGGCACTCAATCAAGTCTCTTGGGCTCGGTATTGAGCCGAGTACATTGACAAACTCCATGGCGTTCACGTTGGACAACACGGGAGATTTTGACATGAATGCTGTCTACGACGGCATGGATGTGAACAAATCCTCACTTCAGATCCTCCCTCAGGACTGGCGCTATGATTTCGAGTCCAACACATGGGCGCCTGAGTGGACGCGGTCAGGCACTTCAAACTGGGCGATTCGCGCTGATAACCGTCTGCAAGGTGCCCAACTGGCAAAAGCAGGGAGCATCAGTCACAACCAAGAATCCAGCATGACGCTCGATGTTTCTCAATTGCCTGCTGCAAGCGGGACGTTCAGGTACAGTGTCTCCTCAGAGAGCAGTTTTGACTATCTCATCTTCTGCATTGACAACACCGCTTGTTCCAGATACAGCGGCTACACCTACCGTTGGTCTGGCACGGTGAACAANGGATTGCAAGCGTTTTCCATTCCTGCGACAGCCCAAACGCTGACGTGGAAATACACCAAAGATGGCAGCGTCAATTCAGGCTCAGACACCGCTTGGGTTGACGACATCGTCATCACGCCAACAGGAGGCTCGGGCAACGGTGAAGGAAATTGGACGTCCGAACCGTTTGGTCCTTCGCTGCTTGGCCGTGGGGAAGGTGTGCGTCATGGTCTTCTCCACATGGATGCTTTCGTGTATCCCGGTTCCGTCTTCGAATGGCAGATTCTCGACGCTCAAACGAACGCACCTGTTCCTGGCTTCGAGCGAATGACTTCGACCTATGCCGATCTGGGGATGATCGATGAACAAGCCCACCCACTCCTGAAATTCAANGTCCACATGAAGGAAGCATCGGGTGGTGGTACCTCTGAAATCCGAAGCATTTCACACAACGGCTGGATTTCGAAGTCCTTTGACACGGACCCTTCAGCAGAAGGTTGGCAGATTCAGGCCGGAAGCTGGTCAAACGGGGCCATCAGCAGTTCGGGAACGGTTCTCTCAAACGAGTACCATCTCCGAAGTGGCTTTTCCGTGATTCATACCAACAGCACACACACGGGAAACGGACAGTTGGAATATTCCTTGAACGGTGGCTCGACATGGTCGGTCATTGGCGCCCAAGAACGGCTCACGCTGAACGAGCCTGCCTTCATGGTTCAATTCCGTATGCAGGGTACGGGGAGCACCTACACCTGGAACGCATTTGATGTGGAACTTGTTCGAACATCGGTTGCGGATGGACTTCGCCTTGATGTTGGCATTGATGGGACGTCGGAATGGTCCCTGGACCGAAGCGGTTACGGCGTGCTTGGATTGCAAGACAGTCTCCTAACGGACGAGCGTTGGGTCACCCGTTCGATCACCCCTTCCTCAGCCGCCACCCTCGAGATGGCTGTGCCGCTACGAGGTGTGGATGCCTTCTCGTTTTCCACCGCCTCACNGTCCCTTGAAATTGCCAATCCCTTCATGGCCATGGCTGTCAANGGACAAGANATCCTCAGCAGAAACCTCCCGAACATCAAGGATTTGATGACCATCACCCTCACCCCAACAGAATTGACCACCCTCAACGATGCACTCGGTCAAGCCAGCAACATTCACGGCCCCTCGGCATTGCCCATGGCCACGGTTGAAGTTCGCATTGGNTCTTCACTCACCTCNGCTCAATTGCTCTTTGGTGGNGTCTTCGCACCCTATGATGCAGACATGGACTTCACGTTGAATGCTGCCAATCCCTTGGTCATGGGATTGAACCATGCGCTCTCGTCCGTGGTTCCAACCGCTGGACAGCGTACGGTCAGTTTGCCCTTGCGTCTGGACGGCACGGGTTCGGTCTATCTTGCGGTGAACACGCTTGAAACGCAGGCGTCGGTCAAACCGCTCACACTTGAGGTCGCGAACGTCACCGATACATTGGTGCCTGGAAACGATTGGGTCGAGACGGCGGCCACCTTTGATTTCTCGAGCCTGGGTGTTCAGGATGCCCTCACGCATGCTTCGCAGTCAGCGTGGACTGCAGAACTCCAAATCATCGGAGAGGGACAACAATCGAGTCTGATTTGCCCGATTTCGTCGCTTCCCGTCACGCCCACGAGCATCGCAGCATGCACTGCATCTGGAACCGCCCTTTTGTGGTTTGATGAGGGTGAATCGGGGTCCATCTCGGCGACTGGAGCAAGTCAATTCCTTGAAATCGGTCATCACTTCAAGTTCCCCGATGGGTGGGACGACGAAGAATCCGTGATCATCTCAGTTCACCTCATTTCAACCACAGGGCCAATGCTCCCGGTCTCTGCAGTGTTTGGCTTGGGTCAGGACCAAGGTGTGGAAAACGACATTGAAATCAAGTCGTGGTCGGTCGTTTCTGATGAAGGTATCCGCTCATCACCAGACCACCCATACCTTCGCTCAGGTGAACTGGTGAACATCGAGGTTGTTCTCGGCTTCGAGGGCACCGATGAAGGGACGCCCCGTACGGGTCAAGCATTGGTTCGTTTCCTTGTCGATGGAAATGAATACGCTACCACGTCAACCTACCAAGGTGGTGTTGCCATGTTCCCGTTCAACATCCCAACAGGACGACCTTCGATCGAACTCGGTGTTGAAGTTGTACCGCTGCGTGGACAAGATGTTGTGAGTTCGCTGGCGCTCACGCACACATTCCTCTTTGACAATGTACGCCCGGTCTTGGTAGATTCCAGCGTTGAGCGTTTTGACAGCAGGGATGTTTCACCTCGCACACTTCTTGAATTCAACATCGCCGACCGACCCCATCTTCCGACGCACGCCAACGCATTTGTTTGGTGTTCATGGCTCGATGATGCAAATGAAGATGGTGTGTTTGACATTGAAGAGGTGCGCCTTGAACCGCTTCAACTTCCAACCAATTTGTCAATCTTGGCTGGCGACTACTCGTTGATGGTTGATACCTCGGATGCCTCTCAAGGCGACTTCTTTGTTGGATGGTTGGAAGTTGCCGATAGTGCAGGACATCTCATGGAAGATGGTGGTTCGTTTGAGGAGCCCATGTTCCATGTCCAACTCAACGCCAACGGCGCCCCTTCGTTGGGAGCGACGACCATCGGCTGGGAGGATGGTGTTCAGACGCCGTGGATTCATCCAGGTGAATGGAATCAAATCGAAGTGCCCGTTTGGGAACAGAACGGAATCTATGACCTTGCAGAGGTTCATCTTGCCTTGGCAGCCAACACACCTTATCCGTCGGTGATCGAGTGGAATCAATCAACCAATCTTTGCACTTCCACCCATACCTATGTGGAGGTTGAAAGTTGTCAACTCCTTCCTATGGTTGCCGGTGATTTGTTTTCACGAAACGGCAAGTTCGTTGTGAACTTCTCACTCGAGTGGGGATACGACCCTGACACCTCCATCACCAGGGTGCCTCACATTACCATGGTCGACCACTCCGGCCAATCCAACCAATTCATGCTCGAGCCGCTTGGATGGCGTTTTTCGGGTGAGTTGGCCATCGATTCAACCTCGTTGATGGTTGAACTTGGCGATGAAGATCCCACTGCGCTTGGCTTCTGGGTTCAACCCCGTACAACCGTTGGGTTTGAAGGGAATTTGGTGTGGCACCGTACCGGTGAGGTGCCTCAGCAAGATTTGGATGTTGAACTTCATCTCGGTGAGAATTCCGTCAGGCTTGAAGCCGTGAACGGAACGTTTGCCGGAACCATTCTGGCTCCTTTGGATGAAGGAACCTATGGGTTGTATGGGTCCCTCTTTGATGCACCCAATGGTGCGGTCTATAGAGGGGATGGCTCGGCATTTATCTGGTTCATCGTTGACAACGAAGCCCCTCGGGTTGCCGCCGTTGACCAGCCAGGATTCAACACTGTGCTCAAGGAAGATGTATGGAAGGGCCTTCAATTTGAATTGCGTTTGAGTGAAAACGCACGTTTGGATGAGTCAACGCTCCAACTTCATTGGTCCCTCAATGAGGCAGGTTTGGGACTCAATTCCTACACTTACGATAACGGAAGCGTGCCACTGGTCGTTCTTGGCGAGCGCTTGAACGGCGAATCAATACCTGTTCGCTGTGTACTTAACCTCGATGAACTGATGCTTCCTGCTTTCAGGACCAAACCGATTGAACTTCGTGTCTGGGTCACCGGTGCAGACGAATCCGGGCTCACCATCGATGCCGTGTTCAACGATGTCGATGCGCCTTTGCGCGTGTGGACCTTGGAACAGCGTGTGGCCGACTATGTCGTATCACCGCTTGAATTGAAGCCGAACGCCGATATTCATCAGGGCGACCTGATCGAAGTAGGTGCCATGATCGTCAACGAAGGCCTTGCCGACGGAGAAGCAAACTTGGTGCTTGAATTGGTGGAATCAACGGGTGCCAGAACGCGACTTGATGCTCGTGTTCTCAACATCCAATCGGGCGAACAAGTCCTCTATGAGTACAATTGGAAACCCGGTAGAGACGGTTCACAATGGCTTGAACTCAGCATCATCAACGGCCCAAGTGCGCAGTCTGCAACGGTTCTTGTTGACGAACCCCGCTCTCAAGGCGTCTTTGGAACCATTGGCTCGGTCAACCCTGCACTTCTCGGTATCGTCGTGTTGTTGAGTTTGGGCTTGATAGGTCTCCTTGTCTTCGGTCTTCGTGCAGAACCCGGCCAAGTTGGGACTCCCGCACCTCGGCCTGGAAGCAAGAAGAAGGAAGTAGCACTTCCAAAGCCCAAATCGGGCCCTTACGGTGCAAAACAGCAACCTGCTTCCCCTGGAGAAAACCCGTATCAATAACCGTCCCTGCTTTGCGAGGGATTGAAATGCAAACGGTCAGCATCGGGCAGATGGAGGGAGCAGGAGGACTGCTGACAGAGTTCGACTCTGAGGAAAGTCCCCTCTCCATAGTGCAAGCGGCTCTCAGAAGAAAGCAAACAGAAATGATTGGGTTCAGGCTGCAGAAACGAACGATGCAAGGTGTGTACAATGACGTTGAAAGACCGAGGTTGCTTTGTGGTCGATGAGACGAGCCACCCCGCTGGAGCAAGTCCAAACAGTCCCGTTGACTCTGCACGACGAGGGACAGGTAGGATGCAAAGTTGAATGCGGTCACCGAAAGGGAACAGAAAGGGGCTTACTCCCTGCTCCCTCCGCCTTCGGTGTCTGTTCGTGCGTTTATTTTTGGCCTGAGCCATCGATGACCGCATCGAGTGTCTTCATGACATGGCCGTCTGAAATTGCAATGCCGTCACCAAAGTCGATCCATGAGGGATGCTTCTTGATCTTCGCTCTTGCGACATGCTCAGAAGTGATAATGGCAGGGAGAACAAAGGTACTCGTCACGAAGGCAAAGATGATGAGCAAGCACATCAGCATGAAGAAGTTCTCGAGGCCTGGGAACGCAGCAAGGAAACCTGCAGCAATGCCTGAAACGGTGGTGATGGTCGTCTCAAAGATGGTTTGACCCGTTTCTTCAATGGCTGATGCCATGCCCTCTGGTGTTTCTCCTTCTTCCCGAATTCGATGCATGACGTGAATCGAATCGTCCACACCGATGCCGAAGACAATGGTTCCAATCATTGCTGTGAAGATGTTGACATTGACGTCTCCACTTCGCATCAGCAACGGCTGCCACAAAATCACCACCGCCACCGGGATCATGGTGTAGATGCCAAGACGAGGTGAGCGGAACACGACCATGAGTAACAGGGTCAAGACCAGAAGGGTCAGAAGCGTCGTGGTCGTTTGGGTATCGTGAATCCCCTTGTTGATGTCCAACGAGACCGGCAATCCTCCCGTGAGAAGCGAGGTTCTTGTGTTCAGCAGCGTAGGTCCTTCTTCCAAAATCTCATCGATTTCATCTCGCAATTCCCCTGCCACGTTGAGGTTCATGTACGGTTGCGAGACATAGACGATGGCTTTGGTTCCGCCTTCGTTGAGAAGCATCGAGCGAACTTCTGCAGAGAGGGTATCAAGGGCGACATTGACCATGTCTTTTCTCATGGCTTCGCGCTCACTGATGGGAATCAATGTCCAACCTGCGCAATTTGGGTCAAGCAGTTGCTCGCTTTCCCAGCAGGGGTCGTGCAANAGCTCCCATAATGAACCGTCCCCAATCGTTACGCCGTCAGCGACTGCAATGCTTGCAGGGACGGCTTTCAAGAACGTGATGATGCTGGTGGTGGACGTTTCATCCACAAGGTCAATCTCTGTTTCCATGGCATCGATGGAATCCAGAACAGGGAGGTCTCGTATGTTGTCTGTACCGTTGGTGTTGGGCCGTTGTGAGGCATCATAGATGAACAACGAGGTTTGGCCGCTGCTGAATTGCCGTGAATACTCCGCCAATGAATTGAGCGAATCAATGCCGTCTGGGGCTTCCGATGAGCCCGTAATCGGTTTGTTCAATTCATCCATGTTTGCAATTCCATAGGCGGTGATTCCACTGGTGAGCAAGAGGATGAGCAGGAAACCACGAATTGGTGCACGTCCAATGTTTTTCCATACCGTCGGGTTGCTTCGTTTGTTGAATTTCAACATCCATGCCAGCGTTGGAACGAGGACGATACTCAAAATCAGTGTTGAGGATATGCCGATGACCAACGTGATTCCTACGGAGCGAATGGGCGAAATAGGGACGATCATCGGTGCTATGAGGACGGAAAAACCAACGATGGTGGTCATGGCGGAGAGGAACACAGCAACGCCGGTTGACCTCGTCATCTCCATCACACAGGACTTGTAAAAATCCAGGTCCCATAGTTCGGGTACGNCTTGCTCGGGTTCCCCCCGCTTCCTTCGTCGTTCATTTTCGTCATGTGCCTTGTCGATTTCTTTCCGTCTCACTTCTTCGATTCTGTTGACCATATGCAGAGCATAGTCAACCCCCAGTCCTATCAAAATGGGGAAGGTCGCAACGATCATCGGCGTAAGGGTGATGTCCATGATGACCGATGAACCAAAGGTGATGGCCAGAGCCATCATAATCGGCGTTCCCGTGATGACGACGACCTTCGCCGACTTGTGCAGTGCGGTGATNACCAAGATGGTGAACAACACCGACCAAGGCAGAATCATNAGCAAATCCTCGTAGATCGCATCGGAAATGTCCTCGAGCACCTTGGTCAGGCCAGTGACCGTCATGTCGGTGCTGCGGTATTCGGAAGGTCGGTCATCGATGATGTCTTGGAAATGACGGAGGAGTTCAGAGAAGTCTTGCCAGTCACCCGTCACCGAGGGGTCNTGATGCAAACCAACCACGATGGCNGTCGTGTCCCAAATACCGTCNCCATCCATGTCGTTGGTGTAGTTTCCATCGCCGTCGCTGTCAACGGTGGGGTCCATGTCGTTGGTGTCCTTGATGAGCGANTCAAACGCTCCGTCGGATTCCTCAATGATCTGGTCAATTCTGTCTTGACTCGGAATCGCATATTCGCCACCCGGAGGTAGAAGATTGCAATCCAAGGCGACAGGTAAGCGGTTGTTTACTCCATGGGTGCAAAGCGATTGATTGAAACGACCGTCAGCAGAATTGATTTCCTTGATGACTTGTGCCGGCGAGAGGACCCACAACACACCGTCGTTTCGTCCATGGTCATCCTTGTCAAAATCCATGCCCCGACTGGTGGAATCGCCCCCGATGTTTCGGTCGTCCCCTTCGATCCAACTGATTTCGTTTAGTATGACTTCGTCAGTGATGTTCGTGTTGTCGTTTGGATTGAACGCATTGGGTGTTTGGATGTAGATGATGGCGAGGTCCGTTGACCATTCTGTGCGAACCTCGAGCAACAACTCGGTGGACGAGGCGCCATCGGGTAGGAAAATTTCTACATCGTCATCGATTTGTTGCTGAAAGGCCATACCTTGNTGCGCAAACACAGCGCTGATCACGACAAACAGGAGAAGCACCGTGCCCGGTGATGCAAGNACCGTGGAATAGAGATTTGAAAGGCGTTGATTGAACCCTTCTTTGAGCGATTCAGCAATTTTGTCCATGGCATGGCGCAGGGCTTCCACGGCAGATGCCCCGCTGTCCATGGTGGGTGGAAGCGATGGTGGGTCAAGAAGCATTCCGCTTCAAGCGCTTCCTGAACACGGTTCAGCAAGCGTCGTAGGCCTCGATGAGGTATTTGGTGATTGGGCTGGTCCAAGCCAATTCACTGACGCCATCTTCGCCTTCAACAGCATAGGCCCGAATGACGTCTCGGACGCGAACATTGCCATCGGAAGAACGGGCAAGGATCATCGCTGCCTTGATGGGTTTGCCGGTGCCGTGAGGATCGTAGACCGTATCAAGCGCTTCCTCGAGGAACCATTCTGCCTTTCCACCGGGCTCGCCCTCGTATGTTTTCTTTGGTTTCTTTGCACCGAACAAACCTCCTGTTTTGGGTTTGGTCTTTGCTGGTGCTTTCTTGGGAGCAGACGTTGTCTTCGCGGCCTTTTTGCCCTTTTTCTCAGAAGTTTTCTTCTCCTTTTCTTCTTTGGGCTCTTCCTTTACAGGAGCAGGTGCTGCTTTCGCGGCTTCTTCTGCTTTTTTCTTGGCATCCGACAACTGGTCTTTGAGGTCTTGAATCTGATCCCTGTAGGATGCAGAGAGGTGCATCAATGAGGCGCGCATGGCTGCTTCCAGTTGAATCGTCAAGGCCTCTGTTGACANNTCGCTCCATTTCTTCCATTGCAACATCGCGTTGGCATGGATGTCTGAACCGCATTTCGGACAGAAGCTTTTGTTCGGAGGCTGCATGATGGGGATCGATTGCATCGCCTCGCTTGCAGGAAGAACCGCTCCTTGGGACACTTCGAGGAGATGAAGCGTGGCGGTGCGCCCAATGTCCATCGCTTCAGTAAATCGCTTGTTCTCTTTCTCAAAAGCGCCCGATGACTTGAGGTCGGCAAGTTTTGTCCCTTGAGCAGCGAGATCGATGGCTGCATCGGCAGCATCACTCTCCCAAGATGCTTCGCGGAGGGCTGGTGCAACAACGGTTGCCGCTGGCGTGGGNCCCGCCTCCTGTGTTTCGGGCTCATCTCCTGCCGCTGCGATGCCCAATGCAATGGGGTCGGCACCGTCCTCAATTTTCGCAATCATGTCAAATTTTTCAGCCATCGAGAGGTCATCACGGATACGAATGACATCTTTGAGTTGGTTGAGGTCGTGACCCGTTGCCGTGATGGGGCCTTGAGCCGTGAGGTCGTGGCCACAGGAGAGGCAAAATTTGGCCGTGACTTCAACGCCCGCTTCGCATGTCGGACAATAGACCCCGCCCATGGAATGCGTAGGGCAGGGACACTTTTTGAAGGGTGTGTTCCAAATCGCAAGGGAAGGTTGCTTTCTTCATATNGGTGNTCAGACGAACTCAGATGCATCGTCNACGAGTGCCAACATGGTGGTNTGGTCGCAATTGGCNATGATCGGTGCGAGGCGAGGGCCACGTTCAGTCCCCATGAAGACGGCATAGCAGGTCCGGTAGACGTCTCGCATACCGAGGCCACATTGTTCCCCTGCCTGCTTGAAGGCTGCATTGATGCCCTCTGAGGTCCACGGGTTATCTTGAAGGGCGGCATGCAGATGCGGGAGAACATTACGCTGTGCTTCTGTGAGTGACTCAAGCGCCTCCCTGTTGGGCTTGGTCAACATGACAACCCGCATTTCTGCTGGGAAATGGTCTGAGTCAATCCAAGAGCGCATCCGCTTCAGTCGGTCCTGAAGTTGTCCGCTGATGGTTTCCAATCCATGCGATGAACGCAGGCTTGTCCAAACGCCCTCATCATCGGGCTTGATTTGGGCGAGCAGGGCCAGGTGGCGGAAACTCACAGAAGTCGATTGTACTTCGTCGGATTCATGAACGGATGCAAGCGCCAGTGCTGCCTGAGCATCTTCGATTTGCACCCGTTGGNGCCGACTCAACTCATCGTTTGCCAATTCTGTTTCAAAATCCCTGGTGGAAACGCGCTCATATTCGTCTGCAAGCGTGACCAAACCCATTCCAGTATCAAATTCTATAGCCTTGCTGGGTTTTGAATTTGCAATCAAAAAGCGAAGAATTTCAGGCGGCACCAATCGCAGGGTTTCAATGGGGCCAACGGTGTTTCCTGTGGAAGAGGACATTGCGCCCTGACCGCGAAGACTGATCCACTCATAGGTGAGTGGGGCAGGGGGTTCGTGGCCAAAAAAGCGAGCGATTTCTTTGCCTGTGTCGTACGAGCCACCTGCT
>PBUZ01000005.1 GCA_002728035.1 Methanobacteriota archaeon | reverse complement strand
CCCTGAAGGATAAGAGCTGAAAGCATCTAAGCTCGAAGCCACCCCAAAGACGAGACACCTCAGAACGCTCGTAAAAGACGAGATGATAGACAGCGGATGTAAGTACGAAGCTTCGGCGACGTATTCAGTCCAGCTGCACTAATGTTCGAGCATCTTTTTCGTGTGTATTTTGTATCCGCACCATGAGTGCCCTTCGTCTAAAAGATCATGCCAATTCATTTTGCGACGCTCCGTCGCAACCTATCCGATTCGAAAAGAGATGGGTGCACGGTCACAGCGAAGGTGTTTACCTGGTCCCATTCCGAACCCAGAAGTCAAGCCCTTCTGCGTCTCTCCCATTACTGTGGTACGAGAGTCCACGGGAAAGGAAGTCACTGTGCCCCTCTCTTTTCACTTCGGTATCCTCGACCCGAAAGGGCGCTTAAGGCCGGACCTCCAACGGAGGCCGGCCTTTTTTGCGTTTTAGGGACCTTGCAAACATCACGTTTTAGAACTCACACAATCAGGTCGGGATGAACACATGCCAATTGATACCGTTGATATTTTTGGTAGTGACCAAGTTGGCATTCATTTGGCATCGGTTGGAAACGTGTTGTTTCATCCTCCTGAGTTGCCTGAACCAACCATTGCGATGCTCGATGCCACGCTCGGCTTGGAGCGCCATCCCCTCACGGTCGGTGGTTCAAATTTGGTGGGAGCACTTGTCTGCGGTAACAGCCGTGGCATCGCCGTGGCAGACATTGCCAACGAGGGGGACATCGACCAGTTGACCTCCTTCGGCGATGTTGTGGTGATGGAAGGTGGTGTAAACACTGCTGGGAACTTGCTTGTGGTGAACGAGCAAGGCGCCGTTGCTTCACCAAGCATTCCCCATGAGGGCCTTGAAATCCTTGCCGAAGTTCTTGCCGTTGATGTTGCATCCACCACCGTTGCTGGTCAGGATGTGGTGGGAAGCCTTGCCGTGGCCAACGACAAGGGTGTTTTGTTGCACCCCGATGTCACGCCAGACGAGGCACTGATGATCGAGGATGTCCTTGGTGTCAAGCCCATGGTCGGTACTGTTTCTTTCGGTTCACCCTATGTTGGTGCAGGCGTTTGTGCAACCAACACTGGAGCAATAAGTGGTACACAAACGACTGGCCCTGAACTCAATCGCATCGAAGATGCGCTTGGATTCCTTTGACCGCGTCCATTTTTGGTCAATGAAATGTTCAAAGGCTTCTTGCGTAGGCTTTGGCGTATGGGAGAAATGCTCTACCAAGGCAAAGTGAAGCAAGTGTGGTCAACCGATGACCCCGAGGTCTATGAATTCAGATTTACAAACCAGATTTCTGTGTTTGACCAAATTATTCCTTCGCTCATTCCTCGTAAAGGAGAATCACTGAATCGAACCACTGCACACTGGTTCAAGTTGATTGAAGAGGCTGGTATTTGCAAAACTCACCTCATTGAAGTCAATGCCGCCGACCGTTGCCTCGTCAAGAAAGTAAAGGTCATCAAGGAACCTGGAGCGATTCCTCGTGACATGGAATGGGTCTTCGTTCCTCTGGAGGTCATTGTTCGCCATTACCTCTCCGGTTCGGCATGGCGTCGCTTCCAACGTGGTGAACTCACGGCAGATGCATTGGGTGTGGCGCCGGATTGCGAGTATGGTGTCAAACTCGCTCAACCCTTTGTTGAAGTGACAACGAAATTTGAGAAGTTTGACCGAAACATCGGAAGAGAAGAGGCACTTGAGATTTCCAACATTACCGAGGAGGAATACGAATCCATCGTTGCGGCTGCCTTGGCAGTTGATGAGATCATTGAACGTGAGGCCTCAAAGAACGGTCTGATTCATGTTGATGGAAAGAAGGAATTTGCGCTGGGTGAAAACCGAGAAGTCGTCCTTGTTGACACGTTCGGAACACTTGACGAAGACCGATGGTGGGATGCAGAGGCCTACGCCAACGGTGAGTGCATTGAACTCTCGAAAGAATTCGTTCGTACGCATTACATTGAAACAGGCCATCAAGCGGCATTGAAGGAAGCACGGGACGCTGGAACTGAAGAACCACCCATTCCTGCTCTACCTCAATCGGTTATTGACGAAACCGCGGCCCTTTACGGCTCGATGTACGAGCGATTGACATCGCAAACGTTCTGATCAGCGGTGTGTTCGCAGAGCGAGTCCAACACGCCGTCGCTCAGCCGCNTTAAGCAACGCCGATAGATGCTTGGCGATGTCAGCCATACCGCCATCAAGCGGCTCTTCATACGATGCTGTCCATGCTCTGCTGGCGATGTTTTTGCGTAATTCGGTGACTTCACTGGCCGATAAGTAACCGTGAATTCTCATCCCCCCGAACCCGTTCTCAAACATCGTATGTCCACGGTGTGATTCCGTGCAACAATAGGTGAGTTGATTCAACCGGTCAATGAGCGCATCATAGATGACTTGCCCGTCGTTTTCTGTGACACTACGGTTTGGACGTATATGCTCAAGGAAATACAGCATGGCAGAACCGGATTCATTCGGGAATCGTCCAAATCGTTCTCGGTTGAGTCGTTCACCGATTTGGAGAGGCCGCCCATCTTTTGTCAATTCAACACATGCCGTAAACAACAAAGTGGCGCAATCCCAAGCAATACTGGTGTAGTTCTCAGGTTGTTCCAAACCCTGTTCTTGAAGCCGGTGGAGGAGTTCAGGCTCTTGCTCAAGGAAGTGTTGCCACGTCGTTGTGTTCCCCTGTTCTGCATCTTCAAGTGCGAGGATCATCCTTTGAGCGAGGTCGCCGTCAAAGGCGTCCAAGGTATGGAAAGGCGTGGTAGAAGCCTGTGCCTCTTCGTCCATGCTGTTGCCACTTGCTCTGTGGATTAAGGCCTTGCATCCCTTCAGTCTCATTCCTCGCCAAAGAATTGCTTCATCCTATCTTCTATGGATCCCTCTTTCTCAATTGGACCGTCGTCGCCCATCTCTGAACGCAAGGAAGCCAGCCGTCCACTCGCTGTGGCAGGTTCTTCTGGTTGTGGCTCCTCAATGACTTCGATGAGGTCGGTGAAAGCCTCCTCCTCAAAAGAGGAATCGTCCTCAACGGAATCGCCAGTCTGCATCTCCGTTTCGTCGCTTTCAAGATGGATATCGTCCACTTCCTCAATCACTTCTTCTGCCTTGTCCTGCGTTGTAGGCGGAGTTTCTCGCTTTTTGTTGTTGGATTGTTGTGGAGAAGTTCGCTGTCCCCGTGGACGAATGAATCCTGCTATCCAAGCGACGGCAAAGACACTTATCCCGACCCCAACAATCCAACCGATATCGTTGCTCGATACGGCGAGTACATTCGCAGGTTTGTAGTAGGATTCTTTGGTGTCGTCGCTTGGATCATCATCGACGTCGTACGGAACGCTGCATTGAATGGTTGCCGTGATTTTTTCGTCCTTCTTGATTTCACCTGGATCGTTGATCAACACCACAGGGGCAAAATCAGAATAGACAACATCTACGATGTAGTTTGCCTTCCAACCTCCACTGGCCTCTACCGTAAGTTCGCAGACGGCGTCTGCCAACAGGTCATAGCCACTGCGTTGAATGCCAACCGTGATGTCACCTCCATCAAAGGAGAGGGAATTGATACCGATGTTCCAGCCACTTTCTCTCGCCACGACATCAAGGTCTTGAGACGTCAGTAGACGCCCGAATTGGTCGTAGGTCGAGAGTTGGATGCTGAAGCGTCCAGCAGANGGGTCCCAATCGGATACGGTGAGGTTCACCGTTTCTTCACTGCCGCTTTTGACCAACCATGTATCTTCATCAAGCGGGATGCGAATACCGTTGGACGTCATCATGGTAATGACCACTCGCAAATCATCAGAATCCGATGCCTCCAGGTCACATTCACCGATGGTCCCTGTCAGTGGNNCNTGNCCGAGGGTCGAGAAGGCCGTGCTGAGCAAGGTGCATTGCACCGACGAATCGGGATATTGGCGTGCAACGGCATAGAGTGAGAGGTTGGTTTGTTCGCCGCCGGTTTGAACGGCGATGACGACTTCACCGCTGGTACTTGGTTGCTCAAACTCAATGCTATCCGAGGATATCGTCATCGCAAGGGAAGAAGTGAAGGTTGTTTCATCCTTATTGATGCTGTGATAGGCGACGCTTTGTTTCGTTTGAACGAATGCATCGACCACAGGACTGCTTGCAAACGTGACCGGGGAGTGTTCCACCTCGATGCTGTGTGAGATGACGCCGAGGATCGGATGATTGACATTGACCGTGACCAAAAAGCGTTGCATGTTCCAATTTTCCGCTGGGATGAGTTCCATGGGAATACCAGCGACTTCGCCTGGGGCGAGGACCAATTGCGTGCCCTGTTGTGTCGTCCAGCCTTCTGGCAAATTTGCAATATCCACGGTCATAAAGGCGATGTCATTGCCCTGATTTTCAATCCAAGCCGTTGGGTAGCCGCCCTCTTCATTGACCATCCACTCGCCTCGGTGGTCAACGCTCAATTTGGGGTTGGCGCCGACTCGAACAGGGATTTCTTCAACGATCATGCCGCTGGTATCGTTGCCCGTAACGCGAATTCTCAACACCCCTACTTCACCCGCAAGAGCGTCGCTTGGTGGTTGGACATGAACGACAAACGTGGTGGTTGAAAACGGCGCAACCGGGGGTGCCTGATCGGGCAAGGTAATGTTCCACCCAGCTCCAGCTTTCGCGAAATAAGGCGTCTCGTAGTCGTTACCGGTATGGACCAACTGCAGGGTTACGTTTTCTCCTTCAGGGTCAATTTCAAGGTCGGTTCCCGTGAGGTTGAGTTGCCATCCAGAAACGGCGATGACGGTCAGTGAAACATCTGTTTGGCCGAGGACATAGGTGTTTGCGATGTGTTGGAGGGTGATGTTGACATGCGTGCCGGCCCAGGCATTTTCAGGAATGGATATGGTGAAGACGAGTTGAACTGAATCATTGACACCAACAACGCCGCTGCTCACGGCTCCATCCCCCCATGTGGAAATGTCCAAGCCTTCGTGTTCAACGGCATAGACTGGATTGACTGTCAAGGTGTCCATTGCATTACCTTGGTTGGTGGCATTGAGAACGATATCAATTGAATCCCCTGGACCTCCTTCAAACACCGTTCCATTCAACGATGATACGCTCCATTCATGGCTCGGAGCAGCCTGGACATCAAGTTCGACGACATCGTAAACACTGCCATCTCCTTCAGAAGTCCACGTAAATCTCAATTTGAACGGGACTTGAGCAGGCGTATCTTCGGATAAGGTCACATCGACCGTACCGATGGCAGTAGCCAGCGCACCAAGCGTCTTTTGAGGATCGAAGTAGGTGAAGGAGACCTCGGGTGTGAAAGCGGAGTCGTCGGTGGTCGCAGATGCTGTAAGGGTGAAGGTGTCCTCGCCGTTGCCAGGATTTGACAAAAAGAGAAGGAAGCGTTCAGGCTCGGTCACGTTGAGGTCAAGCACTGGATTCTCTGGCGATGGTGAAGGTTCAAGGAGCGAAATTTCACTACGATACACCTGCATGACATGCAAGGTTAAGTTGAGTTCTGCATCAAGGTCGACGGCGTCTATGTCCACGAAAGCATGGCGCTTGGGAACGGCGTTTTGTGGGAGTTGGAGGTGCAAGGAACCACTGATCGATGAACCGCTCTGGCCCTGCGATTCCAGATACGTTCCGTTGATGGTCAAATCTCCTGTTGCACTCCATTGCCAATTTGGTTGCATCATGTTCATGTCAGCCATGCTCCATTGGACCATCCCCGTGCTCGGAAGGTCTCCTTCAATGTCCCAAGTGAGGTTGTTGTTCGGGAGTGTTCGGTGGTGCGACGGTGTGCCGACGAATTTTTGGCTCTGGAAGGTGAATGGCATGGATTCGCAGAGTGAATCCTCTCCACTTCCCATGCACACCGTCAATGTCGATGTTGACGTGCTCCCATAACTCGTGGAAATTGGAACATTGAGATGGGCAAACAACGCCTTGCTTTCCCCAGGAGCAAGCGTGATGCTGAACAAGGTGCTTCCTTGGGCGTCGTGAATGGAAGGGGAGCCGCCCCATGAGGGCGCTGTCCATGAAATGGATGTTGTCGTTTCTTCCGCATTACCGAGGTTTTCAATCATGAACCAGGCTTTTGCAACGCTTCCAGGGCGCCCATGGCCAAAGGATTCGTTGAAACCGGTTGCACCGCTCAAGTCCAGCCCTCGGGTTCGGAACACTTCGAGAGGGACATCGATGGTTGCGTTGATCGTCGGGTCACTTGTCAATGCAAGCAGGAGCGCGACAACACCGGATTCGTCACCGAGGGCTGTCGAAGGAACGCCAGCGTTGAACACCACCGTTTGAGGGGTGTTGGGCGTGAGTTCACGTGTCATGGCCTCTCCGTTTGCGGGATTGAATGTCCATCCCTCGGGGAGTTGGCTGTTGTCGAAGCTCAGCGTCCAATCGGCGGTCCTTGACCCTGTTGAGAGGAGTTGGACATTGACCGCTTGTGAACTTCCCGGAGAGATGCGGGGTGTGTCAAGTGGGCCGCTCAACTCCGCAACATAGGGTTCAACAACCGTGAAGAACGTGCTTGCATGGTTGTTATCCTCGCGCAACTCCGTAATGTTTTCGTTGATATCGAGGAACAATTCAAACTCGTGCACACCGAGTTGTGCAGTGAATTCCGCAGTGAACGTGAGGGGCCCTCCTTCACCGCTTGGAGCGATCGGTTCGCTTGAGGTGAACCGTTCCCGTTTGAGTTCAACACCGTTCATGACGATGCTTGCATCAACATCATCTTCCGCTTCACTTGTTCCGATGTTCGAGAATTGGCCAGTGACCAATACTGTCTGCCCAGGGTCTGCTTGGGCGGGATTGAACGAGAGTCCCCGATCATCCAGCGCAGGCGAAAGGTCAACGCCACGGTTTGATACAAGCGTATCACCGTACAGGACATCGATGTGGCCGTCCCCGTCCACATCGGCAATAGCAGGAGCGGTCCACACACGGTGCGGCATGCTCAAGGGTGTCGACCAAGCATTGTTGATGTCAGCCGATGCTCCAGAGTCTCCAT
>PBUZ01000004.1 GCA_002728035.1 Methanobacteriota archaeon | reverse complement strand
TGAGGTGATGATGCATGGCTAAGAAGAAGAAGTCGTTTATGACCCCCAAGGCCAGTCGACGTAAGGCACGTAAGCGCCTTTCGACCACCTCCGCCCGTGTCAAGAAGGAGTTTACGTACCGTGGCTTTACCATGGAAGAGCTCAGCAACATGCCGCTTTGGCCAGAGAACGAGGACCAAGACTACATCGTCGGTCTTTTGCCTTCCCGTGTTCGCCGCAGCCTCGGCCGTGGCCTCTCCGTGGAGAACGAGCATTTCCTCGCCCGTGTCGAGCGCTCTCAATCCAAAACCATCCGTACCCACCGCCGCGACATGCCAATTCTCCCGCAGTTTGTCGGTCGCCGCATCGCTATTCACAACGGTCAGCATTTCGTGGAGATCGACATCAAACCCGAAATGATTGGCCATTACCTTGGTGAGTTCGCAGTAACCCGCCGAGGCGTGACCCACAGCGGTCCCGGTGTCGGTGCAACCCGGTCGTCCAAGCACGTCCCATTGAAGTGAGGTGAACATTATGGCAAAGCGAAATCAGATGGACCGACGCAGCCGTCGTCGTCAACTCCCTCAACGCGGATACACGCAGATGCTTCAAGGCAACCGCCTTGCAACCGCACGTGCCACCAACGTCGACATGCACGCCAAGCATTGTTTCGAAGTCTGTCGTGCGGTGAAGAACAAGACCGCAGGCGACGCCGTTGCGTACCTGAATGAAGTGCTCAAGATCGATTCGGACCGTGCCGATATCCGCCGCAAGGCGGCCGCAGTTCCTTACCGACTTGGAAGCGGAAACAAGCGCAAGCGACGCTCTGGCCCCTCCATGGTCGGTCACCGAAAGGGTGGAATCGGACCAGGTCGATACCCAGTGAAGGCATCCCGTGCCATCATCAAGCTCATTGAAAGCGCCATGGAAAACGCACGATTCCAGTACGAAGACATCGATGCTGAAGACATGGTCATCACGCACATTGCCGCTCACCGAGGCCCCATTCGCCGTGGATGGATCCCTCGTGCACGAGGCCGTGCGACCCCAAGCAATCACTACCGCGTCAATTTGGAAGTCTTCTTGGAAGACATGAACGCCATGGGTGACGAGTTGGAGGACGACTTCTGAGGTGAACATCATGAGTAAGCAAAGCATTCTACGAAGCATTGTCAACCGTAACGTTGAGCGATTGTTGGTTCGCGAGTTCCTGATGAAGAACACCAAGAAGTCTGGATTCGGTGGATTGGAAATCCGTCGAACGCCAAACGGTACCGACCTAACGATTCACGCTGAGCGCCCAGGTATGGTCATCGGACGAAAGGGGAAGATCATCAACGACCTCCAAAAGCGTCTTGACCAAGAATTTACGCTCACCAACCCCAAACTCAAGGTGGAGGAAGTCAAGAACCCAACCCTCAACGCTCAGGTGATGGCTGAAAAGATTGCAGCCTCCCTTGAGCGAGGTTGGTATCACCGACGCTCCTGCCACAGCGGTGCCCAGAACATCATGGACGCAGGAGCCCGTGGTGTCATCATCACCGTGGCTGGAAAGTTGACCGGTTCTCGAAACCGTACCGAGAAGTACATCCGAGGTCACGTGAAGTACTGCGGAGAAACGGCCCTCCAACACATGGACAAGGGCTACTCGGTTGCGGTGAAGAAGTTGGGCACCATCGGTGTCACGGTCGAAATCATGCGACCAGGTACCAAGTTGCCACACGAAATCACCGTGTTCTCTGAGGAGCAACTGAGCATTCAAGCAGCGCAAGAAGAAGCAGAGGGAGGCGATGAACAATGAGTCACGTTTCAAACCGAGAAATTGCTTCCATGAGTGCTGAGGCACGTGAAGCACGCCTTTTGGAACTTCAAGAGGAACTGCTTCAATTGCGAGCAGAAAACGCGCTTGGCGGTACGCCATCAAACATGGGTGCCTACAAGGCAACCCGACGCAGCATTGCTCGTTTGAAGACGCACATGAACAATCAACAGTGAGAACTAACCCGAGGTGATGAAAGACAATGGCTGCTATTTGCAATGTATGCGGACTCCCCGATGAATTGTGCATCTGTCAGGAAATCGCAAAAGAGCAACAAAAAGCCATCATCTCAACCGAACGACGACGCTATGGAAAATTCGTAACAAAAGTGGAGGGCATTGACGATACAGCAATTGACATCAATCAACTTGCAAAGACCCTGAAGAACAAATGTGCAGCAGGTGGAACGGTAAAGGGACGATTGATTGAACTTCAAGGAGATCACAAGAAGAAAGCTGCAGAAGTGCTCAAGAACAATGGATTCAATGTGGAGGTGCGATGAAATGGACATGTACAATCATTCCTGGCTCGGTCGAACAATGACCGTCACCGCTTCCACAGATTCCACGCTTGTGGGACGTCAAGGCCTTGTGGTCGACGAAACCCGCAACACCATCTCGTTGGTCGAGGGCGAGAACACCCTCGTCCTCAACAAGGCGAGCATCACATTCACTCTTGGCGACAGCGATGTCGCCATCCATGGGGCCATGGTGGGTCAGCGCCCCGAAGACAGGATCCACCGAACATACAGGAAGGCATGATACGATGCATCGAGACATTGGCGTTGACGTAAAAGACCCCACCGGCGAGTGGGATGGTGATGTGAACTGTCCGTTTTACGGCAGTTTGCGCCTTCGAGGGCAAGTCCTCGAGGGAACCGTCTCCAGTGTGGGAATGCAGAAGACCATCACCATCGAGCGACACAATGTTCGCTACATGAAGAAATACGAGCGATTTGAGAAGCGCACCAGCGTCGTCTCCGCTCATCTCCCTTCGTGTATCGGCGATGTGAACGTTGGTGACAACGTCAAGATCATGGAATGCCGACCGCTTTCAAAGACGGTTGCATTCTGTGTTATTGAGAACAACGGAGGTGTTGTTTGATGAAGGGAATCGCTGGCAAACAAACCCGTGGTCTACCTACCGCAGCACGCCTCCATGTCGCCGACAACACCGGCGCCAAGGTCGTTCAAATCCTCAATGTTCTGAAACTTGGAGGAACCATGCGTCGTTATCCTGCCGCTGGTGTGGGTGACATGGCCAAAGTTTCGGTCAAGAAAGGTACGCCCGACACTCGCCGACAGATGTTCAATGCTGTGATCATTCGTCAACGCCGCCCGTTCCGTCGAGTCGATGGTACTTGGGTGCAGTTCGAAGACAACGCATGTGTCATCGTCAACGAAAAGGGCGATGTGACCGGTTCGGACATCAAAGGACCCGTTTCTCGTGAGGCCGCAGAACGCTGGCCTCGTATCGCTGCCAATGCGAAGCAAATTGTGTGAGGGAGTAGAATGGTCAAGAGTATGAAACCAGGAAAGCAACGAAAGGCGCACTTCAATGCGCCTATGCACCAAAAGCGCAAGCGCGTCGCGGCTCGCCTCCAACTCAGCAAACCCGATGCTCGGTTCGCAGGTGTTCGCACCGTCACCGTCCGAGTGGGCGATATTGTTCAGGTCACCCGTGGTGACCAAGCCCACGGTGGCAAGCGCCACGGTGGTAAGCGNAACAACGAACCCCTCACGGGTGCAGTTTTGCGCATCGATTCTGAGAAGGGTCGATTGTACATTGAAGGAGTCAAGGCCAGCAAGGCCGATAACAAGGAAGAGGCGGTTCCAGTGCACGCCTCGAACGTGGTCGTGACCCAACTCGACGAGTCGGATCGAATGCGCATCGCAAAATTGACTGGTAACAGGAGTTGAATGACATGAGCAGCAACCACTTGAAGCGATTGGCCATGCCACGGAGCTGGCCTCTGCCCCGAAAGACCTCGGTTTGGGTGACACGCCCAACACCAGGTGCCCATTCCCTCGAACACTGCATGCCCATCACCTTGGTGATTCGCGATGTGCTCGGCATGGCCAAGACGGCCCGTGAGGTTCGGTTTATTCTTCACAACGAATTGGCTCAGGTCGACGGCCGCGTGGTCAAGGACACCCGCCGAGGTGTTGGTTTGATGGATGTTCTCACCTTGGGCGAGGACAACTTCCGTTGTGTTCTCGACCACAACGGGCGCCTTCAGTACCGCCCNATCTCCAAGAAGGAAGCCTCGTGGAAAATCTGTCGAATCGAAGGAAAGACCACCATCAAAGGCGGTCGAACACAACTCAACCTTCACGACGGCCGCAACATCATCGTCGATGACCCTACAGAATACAACACCGGCGACTCTCTCAAACTGAACCTCCCCGACCAAAAGGTCCTCGAGCACATTCGCTTCGCTGAAGGTACCCGATGCTACCTTGTTGGTGGTGGACACGTGGGCTCAACCGCAGATGTCGTTGAATACATCGTGAAGCGCTCAAGCATGCCCAATGAAGTCCAATTNGATGGATTTGGTACCGTCGCTCGCAACGTGTTTGCGATCGGCGACGCTTCGATCCCGTTGACGGAGGTGAACCAATGAGTGCCGCCATCAACCCGATGAGTCAACTCCGCATCTCCAAGGTCTGCGTGAACATCGGTGTCGGTGAAGGTGGCGAACGCCTTGTCAACGCCGAGAATGTCTTGGAATTGGTGACCGGCGTCAAGCCTCAGCGAACACTTGGTCGTATCCAAAACCGTGACCTCAAGGTTCGTATTGGTGCTCCCATCGGTTGCAAAGCCACCATGCGAAACAAAGACGCTATCCACACGTTCTTGACCAGTGCCTTTGACTGCCGTGAAAACATCATCCCTGCTTGGAACTTTGACCGAGAGGGCAACCTTTCCTTTGGTGTCCGTGACTACACGGATTTCCCNGGACAAAAGTACGACCCCGACATCGGTATCTTCGGTATGGACATCACCGTGGTTTTGGAGCGACCAGGCCACCGTGTCAGTCGCCGCCGACGAGCCAAGAGCAAGGTCGGTACGAGCCACCGTGTGTCGGCAGATGAATCCCGAGCATGGTTCGTTGAGAATTTCAACATCAAAATCTTGGAGGAATGAAGATGGCAAGAGATCACGGAGAGAGAATTGGACGAACCATTGGATGCCNTCGATGTGGACGCAAGCGAGGCCTCATTCGACGCCACGGGCTGCGATTGTGCCGACAATGCTTCCGCGACGTNGCACCNGAAATCGGTTTCAAGAAAATGAATTGAGGAGGGAAAAAGAATGCAATTTGATACATTGAATGACGCTCTTGTCAAAATCTACAACGCCGAGCAGGCTGGAAAGATCGAAGTCGAACTCTCTCCCGCCTCCAAATTGCTCGGCAACGTGCTGAACATTATGCAGACCTCTGGCTATGTTGGCAACATCGANCGTGTTGAAAACGGCCGTGGCGACCTCTACTTGGTCGAACTGCGTGGAACAATCAACCGCTGTGGTACGGTGAAACCTCGCCACAGCGTTCGTCGCCAAGAATACGAGAAGTGGGAGGCTCGATACCTTCCAGCCCGTGACTTCGGACTTCTCATCTTGACGACCAACTCCGGCGTGATGCATCACTACGATGCAAAGGACGCTCGAATCGGCGGCAAACTGCTCGCCTATGTGTACTGAGGTGAACAACATGGTAAAACTCGACAGAATCGAACACATCGTAACCATCCCTGAAGGCGTGACCGCCACGATCAGCGAAGATGGCGTCGTGACCATCNCCGGTCCCAAAGGTACGTTGACCCGANNATTTGAGAGCGGGTTCATCGACATGTTCCAAGACGGCAGCGGTATCACGCTGCGTGTTGACCTTCCTCGTCGCAAGCAACGAGCGCTCGTAGGTACGTGGAATGCACACCTCAACAACATGGTGAAGGGCGTGACTGAGGGTTTCACGTACAACTTGAAAGCCTTCTACTCTCACTTCCCAATGACCTTGGCCGTGAACGGCAACACCTTCCAAGTCAACAACTACTTCGGTGAGCGTGTCCCCCGTACCGCTCATATCCTCGAGAATGTGGATGTCAAAGTCAGCAACAAGGTCGAAATCACCGTTTCCGGTATTGACAAGGAATCGGTGGGTCAAACCGCTGCGAACATTGAGCGCTGCACGACCGTGAAGAACCGAGACCGCCGTGTCTTCCAGGATGGAATATACCTGTTGAACAAGGAGTGATTGAGATGGCAGAAGATTACGAATCAATGACCGTTGCGCAACTCAAGGAGTTGCTCAAGGAACAAGGTTTGCCTGTTTCAGGAAAGAAAACCGATCTCATCGAACGCCTGCAGGAAGCTGCTGGTGGTGCTGAGGAAGTCGTCGAAGACGAGGCACCTGTTGAGGAAGCCGCTGATGACGATGCATGGGACGATGATGACTGGGACGATGAAGGCGAAGAAGTCTACATGGTCAAGCAAAAGCCTGTTCTCGATGACGAGATGAAGGCCGCCCTTGCTTTGCGTGCCGCCCAGAAAAAGAAGACCCCCTCGTTCCGCCGAACCGAATGGTTCCGTTACAAGCGATTGTCCCGCTCTGGATGGCGTGCCCCGCACGGTATGGACAGCAAGCAACGACGAAATTACAAGTATCGTGGTTCCCTTGTTCGCATCGGCCACGGAAAAGTGGCTGCAGCACGTTTCCTCCATCCTTCCGGCTTCCGTGAAGTGATGGTTCACAACGTTGCAGAACTCGAAGCCATCGACCCTGAGACCGAGGCTGCCCGTGTTGGCAGCAGCGTCGGTGGACGAAAGCGAGAGCACATCTACTCACGTGCCGATGAACTCGGTATTCGTGTCTTGAACCGACGGAGGGATGTCTGATGCAAATCACCAATCAAAAGCGTATTGCAGCACGCCTACTCAAGTGCGGCGAAAACCGAGTGTGGATCAACCCGCTCTATGTTGACCAGGTCGCATCAGCCGTCCAAACCGACGACATTCGTGAGTTCATTGACGAAGGCTGGATTAA
This sequence comes from Methanobacteriota archaeon, assembly GCA_002728035.1. GTDB lineage: Archaea > Thermoplasmatota > Poseidoniia > Poseidoniales > Poseidoniaceae > Poseidonia. The sequence goes on along the minus strand of PBUZ01000004.1, from coordinate 6,348 downwards.
AGCCAAGCCTGTCAAAGGGACCTCTCGCGTCCGTGCCCGTGCCCGCCTCGAGCAGAAGCGAAAGGGACGCCGCAAGGGACAAGGAACACGCGCAGGTTCAGCGAACGCACGAAACCCTCGCAAGAACCGATGGATGCGGACCATCCGAAGCCAACGTCGTGTGTTGAAGGAATTGCGTGCCGATGAAACCATTGAGCCCTCGCAGTATCGCAAATACTACCTCAAGGCCAAGGGTGGCTCTTACCGTTCCATTGCCCACATGCGCTCGCAGATGGCGCTTGAGGGCGTGACCTTCAAGGGAGGCGATGAGTGATGGCAGGAAACAACCGACGTTCTATTTTCCGACGCCGCAAGGCTGGCTTGACCGACTATCGACGCCGCTTGAAGTTGCTTCGCGGTCAAATGCCACGAGCCGTTGTCCGAATCTCCAACACCCGTACGACCTGCCAGCTCGTCACATGGGCTGCCGATGGTGATCTCGTTGAGGTCACCGTTACGGGTTCGGACTTGGTCAAGAAATACGGCTGGCCGAGCAACCGCTCCCTCAAGTCCGTTCCAGCGTCCTACCTCGTAGGATACGCCATGGGCAAAGCCGCTNTTGCAGCTGGCTCCAGTGAAGCNGTTCTCGACATCGGTCTTGCCGCAAGNACCCGAGGTGGNCGTGTCTANGCTGCTCTCAAGGGTATGAGCGATGCAGGTCTTGAAATTCCACACAGCGAGGACGTCTATCCTGACGAAGACCGCTTGAANGGCGCACATGTCGACGACAAAATCGCCGGCGAAGTAGAGAAAACAAAGAACACCATNGAGGGGGCTTACTGATGACTGAAGAAGANATTCAACCCATGGCACCAGGTCTCAAGCAGGCTTACGCCCCAGAGGACAACGATGAGGCCCCCGACCAACGCCGTCGACGCCGCAATCAAGACGACCCGATTGCTAACTTGCGAAAGTGGGAACCACGTACCCGTTTGGGTGCTGCGGTCATGGCAGGGAAGATCATCTCTTACGAGGCCGCATTGGCCTCCGGTCTGCCCATTCGTGAAGTGGAAATTGTGGATGCTTTGATTCCAAACCTCGAGGACGAGGTCATCTCCGTGAACATGGTTCAGCGAATGACCGACAGCGGTCGTCGTGTACGATTCAACGTCATGGCTTGTGTTGGCAACCGAGACGGATATGTTGGTCTTGGAATGGCAAAGGCCAAAGAGGTCGCCACCGCTATTCGAAAGGCCATCACCGCTGCAAAGTTGAACCTCATTNCNGTTCAGCGTGGCAACGGTTCGTGGGAATCTTCTCCCGGTCCAGGCAACACGGTTCCGTTCAAGGTGAACGGCCGTGCCGCCTCTACCCGTGTCACGCTCATGCCCGCTGCAAAGGGCAAGGGTTTGGTCATCGGTGAAACGGGTAAGCGCGTGTTGGAACTCGCAGGTATCGAGGACGTCTTGTCCCGAACCAAGGGTCAAACACGAACAACCATCAATTACGCTGGAGCAACCTTCAACGCTTTGAAGAACATCAACACGACGCGAGTGACCAAGACGCAGCGAGATACGCTTCACATTCATACTGGGAGGAAACAGGCATGACGTTCATTGTNGTACGAGCACGAAGCGATGTGAANGTTGAGCGAACCATTCGCGAAACCATGGGCTACATGAACTTGACACGCGTGAACCACGCNGTCATCATCCCNGACAACCCACAATACCGTGGGATGCTTCAGAAGGCCAAGGACTACATCACGTGGGGCGAGGCTGATGCAGGNATGGTCGAGCGCATGCTCTCCGAGCGTGGACGCATGACCGGNGACGCTCCNTTGACCGANGCCATCGTTGCCGAGAGCACCGATTACAAATCCATCAGCGAGTTCGCNAAAGCGATCGTCGCTGGCGATGCGAAGGTGAAAGACNTTCCTGGATTGAAGCGAGTCTTCCGCTTGCACCCTCCCCGCGGTCCAAAAGGCTGGGGCGGTATCAAGCGAAGTTACGTTGTTGGAGGCGCGCTCGGCTCCNGAGGCGACGCCATCAGCGATCTGGTCGAACGCATGATGTGAGGTGAAGAAGATGGGTACAAAAGCAAACAAACACCGTGGACGAAACCGATACCACGGTCGTGGAAAGAAAGCCGGTCGTGGCGCAGGTAAGCGCGGTGGCCGTGGAAACGCAGGTATGAACAAGCACCGCGTGATGACCCGAATCAAGTACATGCCCAAGCATTGGGGCATGCACGGCTTCAACCGTCATCCCTCATTGCGCACGGTTCACGTTACCGCCAATGTCGGTCAACTCGAAGAGATGGCCAACGGCAAGGACACCGTGGATTTGACCTCCATGGGTATTGACAAACTTCTCGGCAGTGGCCAAATCCGCACCGGATTGACCGTTATCGTCGAAGAAGCCAGCGCTCGTGCCGTTGAGAAGGTCGAAGCTGCTGGAGGCTCTGTCAACGTCGGCGACGACGAAGAATGGGGCGAATTCGAAGAAGAGTGATTGTTTCTCAGGAGTGATCAACAATGAAACACAAGCCAATTCCCTGGGCCATCGCACTGACCGGTGTGCTCTACTACGCCTTGTTGATCTACTGGCAGTCCGACGAATTGTCCGGCTCCGGACAAGCCCGCGATGCGGCGGTGTTCGGTTTGGTCTTCTCGGTGATTTACGTCGCCTACTGTATGCTGTGTTTCCAGCGAGACCTTCCACCAGGTCTCAAGGACATGCCGTTCGTTGGGCGCTATGGGAAACTTACCGGTTGGTTGGTCTTTGGTTCCATTGCCGTGTACTACGTCCGTCCCTCCGCATGGGGTGGATACGACGAAGGCGTCGGCTTCTTCTTGGTAGGGATTCTCCTGCTTGGGTTCGCCGCAGCCGCCATTTTGACATGTTTCATGTGGAGCGGTGACCAAAGCAGTCGTCTTTACGCCCTCAGCCGTTTCGTTGACGTCTATCCCACCATTACCAAGCCAGAACGCCACGTTCGGTTCAACGAAAAGATGTGGACAACGACCTTTGTTCTCATCATTTACTTTGGAATGACCAACGTGATGCTCTTTGGTCTCTCGGGACAGGCTCTCGACTTGTTCAGTGGATTCCGTTCCATCATGGCAGGTGCCTCAGGTACCATCATGCACTTGGGTATCGGTCCGATCGTTACGGGTTCCATTATCATGCAGTTGTTCGCTGGTGCCAAGATCATTCGCTTGGACCTCAGCGATTCCGAGGACAAGGCCATGTACCAAGGTGTGCAGAAATTGCTTGTTCTCATCATGATTCCTATTGAATCCATTCCGCAGACCTACGGATTCCTTGACCCAAGCGAATGGCTCATCGACGCTTACGGCTTGGGATGGGCAAACTTCGTGATCGTGGCTCAACTCTTTGCTGGTTCCTACTTGGTGTTCCTGCTCGACGAATTGGTCAGCAAGTGGGGTATTGGTTCCGGTATTTCGCTCTTCATCGCAGCCGGTGTTGCTCAATCCACCTTTGTGGGTACGCTCTCNCCCCTTGCGACCACCACGGGCGCACCGTATTCCATTCAGAACCCACCGTCGGGTACACTGCCGATGATTTTCTACATGTTCCGTGAATCAACCAATTACGAGATGATTCAAGCCAACGGTTTCGAAATCATGCTCCTGACGCACGTCAATCCGGTGGCGGCTTTGGTCTCTTCGATCATTGTGTTCTTGGTCGTGGCCTACGCAGAATCCAGCAAATTGGAGCTGCCGCTCACCCACGGCAAGGTCCGTGGTCATCGTGGAAAGTACCCAATCCGTCTGGTCTACGCTTCGAACATCCCGGTGATTTTGATGGCCGCCTTGCTCGCCAACATCAACATGTTCACCCTCTTGTTCTGGAGCCACCCAACACTCAGTCAGACGCCGATTTTGGGTCAGAACGGTTGGGCTTCAGCGTCAGCCTTCATCGGGACATATGAGCCAGGTCAAACGACCGCTTCGGGTGGATTTGCCTGGTACGCCAGCATGGTCAACGGTGTGAACGATTGGTTGATTCCACTGCTCAATCAGCAAGGTGACGTGTTCGGCCACTCATTAACACAAATCATGGTTCACGTGGTGTTCTATGTCGCCCTGATGACCGTTGGTTCCATGGTCTTCGCGAAGTTTTGGATCGATACCACCAACATGGGAACAAAGGACGTTGCCAAGCAAATTGAGCGCACGGGCATGCAGATTCCTGGGTTCCGAAAGAACCCGAAGGTCTTGGAGAAGATCCTCGAGAATTACATTCCACCTGTGACCTACTTCTCGGGTGCGTTTGTCGGCCTGCTCGCTGCAGGTGCAGATCTGCTCGGTACGGTCGGAAACGCCACGGGAACAGGTCTCCTGCTGGCTGTCGGTATCATCTTGCGAACGTATGAACAGATCCAGAAGGAACAGGCCATGGAAATGCACCCGATGATCCGACAGTTCTTCGGTGCCGAGTAATCCTTCATGTAGGATGAGAACGAGGTTCCCTTCATGGTGGAAGGAAATCCGGTTGTTTGGGTCAAGAAGCGACCCGGAGCTTATCGGATGGTCTCCGACCAACACGGCACCCGTTTGGAGCCTTCCAAGAGCATGGCGCTTCGTGTGGTCGGAACCGTCTTCTTCCTCGTGATGGCGTCCATCACCACGCTGTTCAGCCTTGGTATCTACAACGAGGCTCAATCCGTTGATGAGCCCAGTGTATCGGGATGCTGGGACTGGCAAACGGAAATAATCCTTGGTGCCAACCCTCCGTATTGCTTTGATTGGACCTACAGTGGTGCCATTTACTCGCTTGAAGTCAGTGAAGACCAACACATCCGAGAAACCTCCGAAAATTGGGAAACTGGCGGAACTTGGACGGCAGAATACCGGTGGGAGGATGTTGACGGTTCCGTTGTCTACGGTTTCAATGAGGATGGGCAGTACGACTGTGTACGTCTCATACCTGAATTCGCCTTTGAAGAAGACTGGGTGTTGGAAGACATCGATCGCTCGTTTGAGTTCCCCGATTGGTGCGGGACTTCGGTGGAGGGCGAAGAAGACCGAGTATTCGAAGAGGGCGCCCATCCCTACGATGATGTGTGGATGTACGCAGCCTACGATGTTGACCGAATGTCGTCTTTTCTGTCCGTGCAAAAAATCACCGAAGACCGGTACGATTTTCGCGATTACATGGCAAAGAGCATTGTTGAGCAGGAGCGTGCAGAGTGGGAGGCTGAGGAGGAATTTGGATTGGGGACGTTGTGCTTTACCATCCCCGTCACGCTGTTGTTCCTCTTTGCGGCTGACCAGCGTCCTCGCGTCTTCGTGGTTGACAGGCAAGCCAAGACCATCACCCGGCGGCGCAGCGGACGGTATCCCTCGTTTTCACGAACATGGAGCGACGTCAATTTCTCGGCAACGACCGTGGTTCGAAGCGTGCGGCAACAGCACCACAGCACTCCGGCAACGGAAGACTCGCCCGCTGAACATTGGACGACCAATCACAACGGACTGAACCTTGTCATCAGGTACGGACAGTTCCAGCAAGTGCTCCTGTTTTTCGAAGACGGGGGCGACGTGAGCGTTCACGGCCCGGTCATTAGCGATTTCATGGCTGCGATGGGTCTTGAGTTCCAATCCGATCGTATAGCTGATCCACAAGCGGACTTGTATGAACGTCCCACATTGGAATTCCTTGCAGATTACAACGGTGGTGTCGCCCAGTGGAACGATCACACGGCGAATTTCATCCTTGGGTGGTACTACGAATCCGACCCGAATTTCCTTCAGAAGTACCCGCAAGCCGAGCATGACCCTGAATTCATGCTGGAGCCGGGGGGTGACCGACCGCTCAAGGAGATGTATCGCCGTCCGCTTTACGAAGGGGCTGGCTTGACCACCGTACGGTCGACCGAGGACGCCCAACGCCTCTTGGACCACGTTTTGTTCTTGCGAGGCTTGGAGGAGCGCGTGAACGATGCAGCCGTGGAATCGCCCGAACCTTCCTCGGAGAGCGAAACTCCTTCCTTCTGGTCGAACCTTGATGAAGGTGAAGCTTGACCAATACGGGGGACAGCGGCGCATTTTTGAGGCGAATCAAGGCGGTTATCTTCATATAGGGTGTGTATGTGGGTTGGTTGCTTGCGTCGTTTGGGAACGGCGTTGGGGGCAGAGTCTTCGGACGATGACCGCCTCCATCCTCCCTGACGCAAAGCCGAAGCGATTGCGATCCCAAACAGGCCTTCTCGGCTTTGGGGTCAGGTAGGTGATCGAGATTATGACGTATTTGTGCAAAGAGCTCAAGTGCATTATTCTCTCGCCAATCAATTTTAGGTCAGCAAATCAAATTCAATGCGACAGGTAGCCAAAGGATCGAA
>PBUZ01000003.1 GCA_002728035.1 Methanobacteriota archaeon | reverse complement strand
TCCTTCCACAAAGGCCCACCAATCCTAAGTTCATCAATTCCATAGGGGAATTTGTGATGGCAGTATGGACATTCATATTCTCCAAATGATTCCAATGTCAGCGTTTGTTTGCATGAGGGACAGTCATATTCAGATTCTCCAGACATAGCATCGGCTATTTTTGAAAGCCCTCGATTCGTTTGTGCCACGCCTATTCCCGTTCCACATTCAATAAGAGATTTTTTCCGCCATGATTACTTGTAATCTCATCGTACACAAGGGTCCCCCTTGTACTCGTATACGTTTACAACCGGACCCTCTGTTTTGACGCGCTTTGAAAAATGTTGATTGACGAAATCATTGGACCATCGCAACATGGAGGGACAAAATATATCCTAGTATCCTCCAGAGAGACAGTATGGTTGAAATTTCGATCGGTGGAAGGTTAGCCCTGGCTGCCGTCCTTATACTCGCATATTTCTATGTTCTGAAAAGGGTGAAGGAAAGCGGGCGTGAGGAAGAAGTTCGCAGCATGGAATGGAAGGTCCGCACTATCTTTGCCATCATCGCCCTTCTCGCTCTGGTGATCGGCGGTCTTTACTTGTCTTGGTTCATATCGTCGTTCTCTTGATAGGTCTGAAATAGACTCTCAAATCAATCCTCATTTCCACGTTCCGATTTTGAGAAAACGAGGCGTTGAAATCAATCATCAAGTATATATACCAACGCCAAAAGGGATTAAATAGGTTCGCACAAAGATGTGAATCGTTGGGGAATGAAACATGGATGAACAACAAGTAGAAGACATTGTGAAATGCAGCGACTGCGGTAGCAGATCGCTCTCAAGAGACGAAACGCGTGGCGAAGTTGTTTGCGACGACTGTGGGTTGGTGTTGGAAGACAACGTCATCGACCAAGGCGCCGAATGGCGTGTCTTTTCACCAGAACAAGGCGACCAGCGCGCCCGTACCGGTGCTCCCATGACCGTCATGCTTCACGACAAGGGATTGTCCACGGACATTGATTGGCAGAACAAGGACTACTCTGGGAAGACCATCAATTCCCGTTACCGCTCGCAATTTTACCGCATGCGAAAGTGGCAGAAGCGCAGCCGTGTGAGCAACGCCACCGAGCGCAACCTCGCCATGGCGTTGGCGGAACTCGACCGAATGGCCAGCCGTTTGGAATTGCCGAAATCCGTCCGTGAGGCCGCCGCTGTAAACTACAAAAAAGCCGTGGACAAGCGATTGATTCGTGGTCGCTCGATCGAAGGCGTTGCTGCAGCCTCGCTGTATGCAGCCTGCCGTCAGTGCGGCGTCCCTCGAACGCTTGATGAAATCGGTCAAGCATCCCGAACCGGTCGCAAAGAGATCGGACGTACCTACCGATTCATGGTTCGTGAACTGAAAATGAAGATCATGCCAACCGGCCCAGAGGATTACATCTCTCGTTTCTGCTCTGGATTGGGTCTTGACGCTGACGTGGAAGCAAAGGCGTACGAGCTCATCAAGGCAGCACAAGAGAAGGAGCTGACCAGCGGTCGCGGCCCAACCGGTATCGCAGCCTCCATCATTTACATCGCTTCGGTGTTGTGCGGGAAGCGCAGAACGCAACGCGAGGTCGCAGAAGTGGCCGGCGTGACCGAAGTTACCATTCGAAACAGGTACAAGGAACTCATCCAAAACCTGAACATCGAACTTGACATTTGAAGGCGCTTTGCGTCAACACCACAACGGAGGCCCGTAGCGTGAGCAAGAGCCGAACCAAGATTTCAGAGGAGGCCTTTGAGCGCGTGGCCACTGGATTGGTGGAGGCCTTGGAGCGTGGAACAGAAGCCTGGCCTCTGCCCGACCCTCCGATGAGCGATCCGGATTTCCCTCCGATTCCACCGACCTCTCCCCACCGCTTGTTCAAAGAAGGCTTGGGCATGTTAAACATCGATCGAGGCATGTTCGACCGCCATCTCAACACGGTGGTTGACCTGATCGTGCCTCACCGCATGAACCTCAGCGACGACCCCTTCGAAGTGCATCAGAAATGGCTCAAGCGACGAATGGACGATGTCGCTCATCGTTTGTTGTTTCACATTGCTACGGATTGGTTGGCCCAAGCCTTTGACCCACACGCACCCAACACCGACCGATGGTGGCTGAGTATTGCCCTCGTGAACGGTTTGGCGACCACACCGTACGGCCAACCCGTGCACCAAGGCTACCATCTTGTGGAATCCATCGCTCTCGCCGAACGCCCTGGTACNTGGCACACNCAGCCCGACGCNGGNCCTCAGCACATGGATTGGAATCCNCANGCCGTCGTTCCTCGAATGGCGAGCACCGTCGTGGCTCATGAACGCGGCGTTGAGGCGGCACGTTGGTTGCTTGAACGCCTCGAAGGCGGGGATTTGGACCGCCGCCTTCTCCTGTTGGAATGGGTTCGTCTATTGCTTGAACGCAAACCCCTCATCGAACCGCTTGGTTTGAAGGAGATTTTGATGCGTCGAGCCAGCGACCCTGTTGCAGAAGTCGCCAACCGCGTCACGTTGTGCTTGGCCAAGGCCATCGAAGCCGATCGTGATTTCGGTCACCAACTCGCTCTCCGCCTCCATGAGCGAACAGAAACCTTGGTCCAACGAGCCATGGCCGATGTNCTCACCCGCTTGTTTCGCAGGTTGACATGGGATGCCCTTCCATTGCTCGATGACATGCTTGCCTCTGATGATGAGGGCGTGTTGGCTGCGGCGAGTGCAACGGTTGGCGACGTCAAATACCTCGACAAAGAACAATGGGCAGACAGATTGCGACAATTGGTCGACCACCCGCTGCCCATCGTGCGACGAAACTTGGTTCCAAATCTGCGAGAATACATCGATTTTGACCCGAGCGATAAGCGCGGCCTGTTTCACGAATTGTGGAAGGATGGGGACGAGGTGGTGCGCACTCGCCTNCGTGAATTGCTTCTCCGTATGGAAGAGGTNGCCTCCGACCATTTCGCNTCACAAGTCAAAGCGTTGCATGAGGTTGGCGCCGACCTTGAACCGCTTTGGGAACCGCTTCTTTTGCGGCGCGAACAACGAGGGAAAGCCTGGCAAGCATGGCTTGCTGGAGAAGGTGAGCAACCCAGTACCGAACAGCGAATTGTTCACACCTCCACGATGGAAGCACCAGAAGAACTTCCTGACTTGGACGATGCTCTGCGCTCGCTTGAGGAATGAGTCATTCCTCTTCCATCAGCGGCCCGTTGGTGATGAGCCAGACGTACAATCCGTTCGTCAGCGCCAGCATTCCCACGAGCATCAAGAGCAGTCCCGCAGGTTCTGGAAACACATCACCGCCGAATGCCCGAATGGCGCGCGTGAGCACCAAACAGGCAAGACCGAACACAACAACATGCAACCAAGTTTGTCCAGGGTTCTTCCAGCGGTCGACGGTTGGGGCAATACCGTAGATGCCGAACGTTTGTCGAAACCAAGCCAGATAGAGGAGCACCATGCCCAACAAACCGAGCACACCTCGGGTGAACGAGGGCGAATCCCAAGGCCCATCAGGGGCCAGCGTTGTGAAACTCTGGGCGACCAACAACATGCCAGCAACGAGCAGCCCCACCTGCTCAGCCTTTTGCTCCATGTGCCCTTGCACGAGGGCCACGCTTGAAAGCATGTGCCCCTTCAGCGGTTCATGGACGTCGTTCGCGATGCGGTGGTGGTGGCGGCTGGTTTGGGGACCCGTATGTTTCCGACGAGTGCATTTCTTCCCAAAGAAACTCTCCCGTTGGTGGATGTTCCGTTGCTGACACATTTGATTTTAGAGGCCAAAGAGGCGGGCATTGAACGCCTTCACATCGTGACCTCTCGTGTCAAGTCCTTTGACGACTTGCTGACCTCTCGTTCCGATCGGCATGCCATGCGTCCAGAACTTGACAGCACGCTGTTTTCAGCGACCAACGGACTGGACATCCATGTCCACTATCAGGAAGAGCCCAAAGGGGTGGCCAACGCCATCGAGGCCGCCCTCCACGTGGTTGACGGCCCGTTCCTGGTGATGCTGGGTGACAATCTTCTGATGGATGTTCACGCCACCACTCGCTCGATGATCCCCTCCTCCGTGTCAAAGCGGTTGGTTGATGCTTATGCACAGCACGGTGGCGCAACCGTAGCGCTCATGGAAGTTGGCGAGGACGAAGTCCAACACTATGGCGTGGTTGCCTTGGAAGGCGACCGTATCACGGCCATGGTCGAAAAGCCAGAGCCCAAGGACGCACCCAGTCGATTGGCGATGTGCGGCCGTTATGTGTTTCCCGCCACCACACAGGCATTGCTCCAAACCTATACCTACGAACAGCACGGTGATCTTCAGAGCATTGCCCTTCAGCAACATTGGATGGACGAGGGGGCGCTGTATGGCATGGTGCTTGAGGATACACAATGGTACGATTCAGGCGCACCTTTGCTGTGGCTGCAAGCCCAGGTCGACCACGCCCTTCGTCGTTCAGATTATTCTGAGCCATTCGCGGATTGGCTTCGCCAACGCTTGGACGCTCAGCGCTGACCGGGCTTCCAGAACGTAAGCGGTTCGGGCAGCATCCCCTGTGCGCAACGAAGGGCCAAATGGTCGGCTCGTTCGTTCCAACGATGCCCTCGATGGGCTTTCACATGGGACCATGCAAGAGGGCGCAATTGAGAAACTTCCTTCCAAAGTTCTTGGACATGCGCCACCAGTTCGCGGTTGGCTTTGGCTTTCCATACACCGCTCGCCAAGTTTCCAGCATAGGTTGAATCAGCACGGATCATGGCAGCATCGTTGCCACCTTCAACAAGCAACCAACGAAGTGCTGCCGCAAAACCGCTCAATTCCGCAGTGTTGTTTGAGCCGACGTTCGCACCGATAAATCCCGCTTCACCCGCATCGGTCAGCACCAATCCTGCGGCTTCGTGATGGAGTTCTCCTGAACCCTTTCCCAAGCCAGAATCACCGGTGACGACCACCAAGCCCCATGCGGCGGGCGTGGTTTCGTCCACGTTTTGATTGCCCAAACACGAACCATCGACGTAAAGGGTCCAATGAGGGGTGCCGTCCAATGGACTCACTCGCCGATTTCTGCTTTGTAAGCGGCGGCGTCCATCAGCCCGGTCACGGCATCGGGGTTGTCAAGGGTCATTTTTACGATCCATCCATCGCCATAGGGCGAGGTGTTCATCAGTTCTGGAGCATCATCCAACTCAACATTGACAGCGACGATGGTACCAGCAAGTGGGGCAAAAATAGGAGAAGCGGATTTCACGGATTCAACCACAGCGAACTCGCCCATATCGCCGACGACATCGCCCTCCTCTGGAAGTTCAATGTAGACGATATCGGTGAGCATGTCTTGCGCATGGTCGGTGATTCCGATGGTCACGGTATCGCCTTCAACTCGCATCCATTCATGTTCTTTGGTGTAGTACAACCCTTCAGGAACTTCACTCATGTTTTCGCCTCTGTTCCTGTGGACAAGCCGAACGCTCATCAACCCACCGATGGACGGGTTTCTTACTCTTCCTCGCCAAGGTCAGAAGACAACACCTTTGCTTCGAGTTGTGCCCACTTCGCCGTCACGTCTTCAGAGCGTTGAATCTCTTCCATCTCTTGCTTCACCCGTTGGGCCATGGCCTCATCCGATTCACTGGAGAAGAATGATGCAAGCGGTCCCTTTCCTTGTGAAAGCAACCATCCCAACAACAAAAACAACCCACTCAGCACAAGCATGCCTGCCAACACAGGCGGTTGGGCATCAAGCGAACGACCAGACTGCAAACCAAGGCCTCCACCGAGCAACAAACCGAGGCCGGTGCCGTAGAGCAACCGAGTCACGGCGACAGCAGGGGGGTGCATGGCACTGGGACGAGCACGCGCATGATGAACCAACCGATGACCACGTCTCGCGGTCAGTATGTTTCTCGCATGAGTTTGTGAATTTTGTAAGGCAGCAACGCTCGGTTCACAGGCGTGACCTCAAGGATTCGTCCATCGTCTCGTCGGCGAATATCTTGAAGCAGTGGATGGCGGCTCTTTTTGTGCAGCGTGAGCAACGTTGGCATGTCCACTTCAAGAGCACTCCGAACCGCCTGAACGAATGCTTCCGATTCCACAGAGAACTTGCCGATTTCATCGATGACCAGCACTTCACAGTGGTGTTGAGCATAATCGATCGCTGGTATGGCCACACGATTCAATTCCTCGGTATCAATGCCGTAGCCCAACACACGAAGCCGTGAATCGATGTTCTTGTGAGCGATCGTCCCCTCTTCCCCGGTGACGATATCAATGACCTTGTAGCCCATACGTTCACCGTTTTCCAACAACGGTTCGGTTCGCATACCTCCAAGAATGGGCTTTTCACTACTGCCTCCTCGCATGGCAACCTCGCGTTGTCGCTCATCAGAGAGCATGGTCAGGACTTTTTCCATGACCGCTGATTTGCCGCTTCGAGGCAAACCGGTGATACCGATTTTTGGATGAATACCCATTGTTTTCATATCCTCCAAGGAAGCGAGCGACTTTAACCACTGAGGTCTATGCTATAAATTGTAGGTCTTGGAAAGCGGTCATTCGGAAAATGTCACGCTTGTATTTTCCATTCAACGGGCGAGATTGCTGAATTGTGGAAACGAATCGGGAAGTTCAACGGGCAACATCTCCAATTCGTAATTGTTGACGTTGTTGTTTGCAGCCCATGCACGTGCCCACTCATCAAGGTCGTTGTTGTTGAGCAGGTCGCACAACCACTGGAGGCCGTGCTCAATGGTTTGATGTTCCGCCGTCAATCGTGCTTGGATTTCGTTATGCAATTCGATATGATTGACACTGTTACCAAGCACGCTTCCTTCTGGGATCACGGCCCAGCGAAGGCGACGGTCTTGGTGAGCATTGACGATGGCTTGGCATGCCAAGCGGGGTCCGAATGTCGGGGTCTCATCGCCGACCCACATGGCCAATTGCCGTTCACTGGCTCTGGAAGGGATATCGGTTCGGAAGGCAGGGTGGCGGATGAAGACTTGACCGTCTTCGCTTTCCGAGAAATGCACACCACGAATGAACGGGCGACTTCGCTTTCCTTTGACCCATGTTTCGATGGAGCGGGCGTGAGCCGTTTGATCGATTTCTCCAACGCGCACACGGACTTGGCGGTTGTTGGTGGTGAGTGGGTGCTTATCGTCACTCAAGCGGGGCAATTGAGCCAATCGGTCAAGCACTTCAAGGGTGTATTTTCGCTCGACTCGGTCACGGGGAAGACGGGGCACGGCCCATGTGTCTCGGGACCAACCAATCCAACGGTCTTCGTTCAATTCAAACACGGGAACGCGAGAGGAAAGCCCATCTCCATCCTTGCGCAGGTCGGAGCGTGTGATGGGTCCGTGAATGTTCAGCGGACATTTCTCGCCGTTGGCTGTGATGCCCAAGACCACAACACCCTGGGTCATGCCTGGGAAGAGGAGATTGGCTTCTTCAATGGACCATGCATGGGTCCAAGCGTGTTGCTGCACCAACAATTCTCGCAGCGGATGGGAGGATTGCTCACGGAGCAGACTGTCGGGCGCCACGATACGAAGGCGACCTTCTTCGTTGAGGATTTGTAAACTTCGCTCGATGAAGAGACGGTAGAGGTTCACGTTGCCTCGCATGGTGGAGAATCGGGGCTTCCCGTTATCGTTGAGTGCACGGAGTTGCTCGCCGAGCTCCTTCCTGAGTTGACTCCCGTTTTCCTTTCCACGGAAACGGTCTTTGATGCGCAACCATGGTGGGTTTGTGAGCACGAGGTTTGGTGCATTTTCCCAAGGCCATTCGCCTTGGAGGGCGTCACCTTGCTGCACGCCCGCGTCGAGCAAGGATTCCATTTCTTTACGAGAGATCTTTCCTGGCGTTTCTGGTCCGAAACTGACAAGTTCGTGACGGATGGCTTCGAGCAACAGGCGCGTCTTCGTGCTTTCGATGACCAAGGGGTCAATGTCCAAGAGTTGGATGTTCGAAAACAATCGGCGAGAATCTTCCTTGCGAACTTCGGGGTCAGCATTCTCGTGTGCATCTGCGTGCCGACGAATCAATCGAGCGTGGAAAAGACCTCCTCCAGCCGCAGTATCGGCCACAGGTAATGGGATGCCACTCATGGTTCGCAGTCCATTGTCAACAGCGAGGTGTTCTGCTTCATCGTCCCCTTCACCGTCTTGAGGTGCTTTGGGGAGGTTCAGTTGAGCCACATGTTGGCGGAAGCCCGGAGGGAGGTTGCTCATCAGGAAGTTCGATTGCTGAACCGGCTTTTTCGGATTGACCAGACTTTCTTTCATTTCCGAACAAATCACCGCATCGGCCAGTCGAGGTGGCTTGGGGTGGGCGCCTCGTGGAGACCGACCGTCAGATTCGGCGTCGTGACGAGCGAGAAGATGGTCCAGCACATGGCCGGGGTCGGTCAGCAAATTGGCGGGGAGGGTCGGCCAATCTTCGGGCAGTAGGGCGGCGATGGGTTGGAAAGATTTGAGGGACTGCTCCCATGTGTTGAGCCAAATATCGATTTGCTGCTTTCGGTCAGAAAGACATCGATCCAAGCGTGCATACCATCCGCTGACTCCGTTTTGCATCGTCCCCACCAATCTGTGCGGACGGCTTTCTCTCTTTGAAGATGACTCATCGGGACAGGGTCAAAAATGTGCGATTTTCCGACCTATTCTTCAAGAAGATTCAACCCTTTTTCGAACCAATTCCAACCTTCTGCAACCCAATCCAAGAGGTTGGAAAGTTGTGCGGTTGAGACTTCTGCAGCCTTGGCAATCTTTCGAAGCGCACGCAATTCCTTGTTGTCATAATCGCCGTCCACAGCCGCTACGAGTGCTGCATCCCGTAGGATGTAACGAACAAGCGCAGGTTCAAGGTCGGCCAACGACTGTTCAAGCGGAATGGGTTGTTCGAACCCCGAACGCACCGTGACCCTCGATTCGGGATGGAGCATCACACGCCCCATCATGGCTTCGATGATGGCGATTTCTTCACGAACCAGTTCACCGTCTGCCGCAGCGATGAAGACCAAGACCTCAGCGTAGCGAACCAGTTCCTGCGGTGAGCGATGGACCAAGCCATCAGGGAACAATGCACTCACTCCTCAAGGTTATCGAGGATTTCATAGCCTTCTTTCATCCACTTGTAGCCCCTGACCGTCCACTGAAGCAATTGGTCCACGGCGTCCTCACTCAACCCGAGGTGTTCGGAGATTTCTTCGAGAGCCTCACGTTCGTCCTCATCGACCGTTCCGTCTGCCGCAGCCATCATGACGGCATCGCGAAGGGCAAGGCGCCCCGCTTCGCCCGTCAAGGATTCCAAACACTCCTCAAGCGAAGGCGGGTTCTTGAGGGCGGCACGGATCATCTCTCGTTGATTGGGTGACAAGAGTGCGGTTCCCAAACGTTGTTCGAACATCGCCATTTCATCAACAGTAAGTTCGTTGTCAATCCGCGCCATGTAGGCGAGGAGGCGAGCGTATGCAAAGCGTTCTTCTCGGGGTAGTTTGTGAACCGTATCGGGTAGCATGGAGAGGGCTGGCGCGCTTCTTCCCAATGAACCCAACGGCGGCAATCCCCCGCGAGACCCCAATATTGAAACGGGAACAACAAGGCCAAACTTCATGGCTGGGGGCGACCAACCCGACATCGTCATCTGGACGAATCGTGGGTGCGGTGCATGCGTGCAAGCGAAGCAGTTCTTTGGACGAAAAGGTGTGGTGTTCAGCGAACGGCGCCTCAAGAACGACCTTGCCGTACAACGGGCATTTGCTCGTGCCACCGGTGGCGCACGAAGCGTGCCGCAAATTTTCATCGGTGAACATCATGTTGGAGGGTACGATGATTTGTTGCAGCTCGAGAAATCGGGAGAGTTGGATGTCTTGCTTGGACGGCCAAATACCCTTCCTGAGCGTTCATTGATGCGTCGCTTCCTCACTTGGTTCGGCCTGTGATGGGTTGAACAAGGCTTGATAGGGCGCATCTTCCAGGCCCCGTCATGCACCCGAGCGTCAATGTCCTCGGCACCGAACTCACCTCTTGCTCCACGGATCCTTTGACCGGCTGGTACAGGGATGGATGTTGCAATACCGATGACAATGATCACGGGTCGCACACCGTGTGCTGTGTGGTCAACGACGCATTTCTCAGTTTTGCACGGGAGCAGGGCAACGATTTGGTGACACCGGCCCCACAGTTCAACTTCCCAGGATTGAAAGCCGGAAACTCATGGTGTGTCTGCGCCCGAACATGGCTCGCTGCGGTGAACGCAGGCCAAGCATGCCCCGTTGATTTGGAGGCGACACATCGGCGTGCATTGGAGGTTATTCCGCTGGCGATTCTTGAGACGCACGCACTGTAGGCATGGCGTACTTGAAGACCCAAATGCGCGTCATCAACCAGATCACAGCACCCCATGCCAATGTGTTGAGTACGCCCATCAACACCAAATGGTTGGGGAACCAAGAAGCGAGCCAGCCGATGCTGATGCTTGAGCCAACCAAACCAATCACGTAAATCGGTATGGCCACCGAGAGGGTGTGCGCAACCGGCCGTTGACGGTCGAAGGTAAACCATCGATGAACAAAATGGGCAAACAGACCGGTCAACCCCCAGAACACCCCCCAGAGGATCTCAACCTCCACATCTGGAAAGAGAACGATTGACCCGGCCCACGCAAGAAGAAACACAACGCTGTTGAATCCTCCTGCAATACCGAATCGGATGAGAGAGCCGCGTGGCGCCAGTCGCTGAAACAAATCGGCCAATGCGGGTTCAGTCGTCATTGGTGACCACATCGCTGGGTTTGCCGGTCAAGATGGTACGCAATCCTGCGTTGTCCGTTTGCATGGCATCGAGCAACTCGTATTTCACGCCCAATCGTTCGGCGAGAACGCCAAGTGCCAAGGTGTCCTTTGGTAGACATTTACCCCCAAAGCCCCGATACAATCCAAAGATGGGGTCAAGGTGAGACGGGCCGATGGGTTGGGCTTGTTCAGTCGTGATGATCTCGCGAATGTTACTCCAGTCTTCTCCCATGGCCTCACAAATGTCGTGCATTTGATTGGCAAAGATGACCTTGAGTGCATAGAAGGTGTTCTTCGTGTATTTGACCAACTCAGCCTGTGTCGGCGTCACATGGAACAACCGTTCCTTGCGCATGACCCCAGCCTCGACGTGTTGCTGAAACACCATCCTTGCCACATCTTCGTGGTGCGTACCCACCACCAGAAGGTCTTGGTTTGCGAAGTCTTCCAAACGCTGGCGTTCAAGCAGAAACTCTGGAGAATAGGCAATGTTGAGGTGCGGGTATTCTTCGTGGTAGCGTTGGGTCGTCCCCGGAATCACCGTGCTTTTGATGACCACCGTAAAGCCTTCAGGGAGTTGATTGAGGGTGTCTTCGACAATGCTCGTATCGCATTCTCCTGTCGCAGGGTTGGGCGGTGTTGGGACCGCGATATAGGCCATGTCAACATGATCGATGACGTCGTTGAGCGTCGTGCCCCGTTGGGGGTCGTGAATGAACAATTCGTGAGCATGAGCAAAGCAGTGTTCGATCGCGCCCCCAACCATGCCTGCTCCAATGATGCCGATTTTCATAACGCTCAACTCATTCTTGGTTTGAATACGGGTTCAAGATGCCTTGCTCAGCAGCGATCGCTGCTTTCAGGAGCGTTTCTGGCGTCCCGCAATCGATCCATGCGGAAGCACCGGTGGTCAAAACAGAGGCTTGACCGTCTCGAACATAGGACCGGTTCACATCGCTGATCGAGAAGGAGGAACCGCGTTCTTTCACGGCGGTGTCAAAGCGATGCCAGAACGTTTCGTCAAACAAGTAGATGCCGCCAATGGCGATGTTCGACGGCGGATTTTCGGGTTTTTCGACCAAATCAACAAGGTCTCCATTCTCATCAAAAACGGCAACCCCGAAGGCACGAGGGTCCTCTACCTCCCTGCCCAACAACACGCATCCAGGGGCGGATGGCGCCTCGTTAAATCGCCCGACTTGGTCGTTGAACTCAACGGTGGTGATGTTGTCAGAAAAATACACCATGAGCCGAGTATCTTCGTTGTACGGGCGTGCGAGGCTCAAGGCATTGGCGACGCCCATGGCCTCTTCTTCGACGACATAGTGAATGCGCTCACCTGGCAGTCCCTGTCCAACATGACTGGCAATTTGACCGATGAATTGATTCGCAACGATGGTGATGTCCTTGATGCCCGCTCGCCGGATGGTGGCCAGTGCATAGTCGATGACTGGATGCTTGTAAATGGGCAAGAGCGTTTTCTGCGTGTATGCCGTAAACGGTGCCAAGCGAGAGCCGAGGCCACCAGCGAGAAGGATGGCTTTCATCGGCATGAAATCACCTCAAGAAGATGGTATTAGAAGGTGTCCATGAATCTACAACACATCGTCACTTCCACCAAGGTCGTAGATTGAACCGTCCTTTGCGTTTTTCTCAAACCAATCGGTGGTGACCAAATCTCCCAGGCGTTCCACGCCTGCTTCAACCAAATCCATGTCGGCGCGTTCGGCGGCCTCCCACCGTTCCTGCGCCATGGATGCATAGGATTGATTGGCTTCTTCAATCAACGTCTCTCCAACCTTTAACGGGCCCTCCAAGCCTTCGTAATCGCCTTGATGCTCTGCGGGGTCGGTGCGTTCTTTTTGTGCTGCAAATTGATTCNTTTTTTCACCAAATGCCGGCCCGCGCTCATCGTGACCACGGGTGCGCCGATACGCCTCATTGGGGCGCGGTGTTGCCAGTGATTTTGCTTCAAAGGAATCNAGCAGCAGACCGCGTTGACCGGGGGTTAATTGCATACCATCGATGTCGTCCCAAGTAAGTTCGATGGTGTCCAACATCCGTTCAAGCCGTTGCTCCAGTGTCTTTTTTCTTCGCCAACTTGCCATGGAGAGGAGGTAAGCCAAAACCACTGCCACCCCAAGCACAGGTCCTAAGATCCGCAACATGGCATCAACGGCCATCCCCTGAAGGAATGCGACGAGAAGAGCCGCATCAACAACGATCACCAACCCCCAGACCAAGACAAGGTCGCGCCGCCGCCGTGCGTCTTCTCCGTCAAAGAATTGTTTCACCAACTCACGGCCTTCTGCAACCATAACAACACCTACCCGTTGGCGATGCGTTGGATTTTTTCCATGGCTTCTTCGTCAAGTTCCGATGCCTCCTTCCATCCCATGGCCTTGAGACCGTTGGCGATGTTTGCTTCGATGATGGTTCCCATTCGTTCAATGGCGTATTGCAGCAAGAGGCCGCACAGCAGTGCGGTGGCCAGTCCAAAGTGCCACGAGGTGAGCACACCCACACCGATAGCGATGATGGCGATGGCGACACCGCCAAACACGGTTCGTCCACGCAATTTAGCAGAAGATGCTCGAGCGTCGAGGATGCGTTGCGCTCCTTCGCGTTTACTCATGCCCGCCATGGTTTTTCCAAGACCGTTCTCAAGGTGAAGATGCCGCCTGCTGATGCAACCATTCGTTGATTTCGTTCAGTTGTGAGAGATGAGACTGTTCGTGAGCGGCGTTCTCTGAAACCAGGACACTATCGCTCATGGTAAAGTGCGCACGCGGCTGCGCGATGAGATGCTGGAGCAAGTCGCTCATCGCTGCTTGCATATTGGCGGTTTGTTCAACCTGTACATTGAGCAGACGTTCCATGCTGTTGAGCAGGACATCGTTTCTCTCCTGTCTTGCTTCAAGCGCCTTGGATGCGGCGGCCATGGCTTCTTCTTGGCGTTTGAGCAATTCNCTCGCAGCCGGGCTTCCCACCGCATCACGCCGCCGCAATTCTTCGATCGCTTCGTTCAATTCAAGATGACGGCGCGTCAGGGCGCGTTGGAGTTCATCCACCTGACGGTTCGCACCCTGAAGTTCGTTGGCCACGCGATTGCTTTGCCGTTGCATTCTTCGAAGTTCAGCACCGTGATGCGTTGTCTCGGAAAGGAAGGCCACCGCCGTCGCAATGGCAAGTGCCATTTTTGGATGGAACATGAGGGAGGTGGCCATCAACCATGCCATGCCTCCGAAGCAGAGTGAACGTAGGAGCCCCATGGGAACAAGTAGTCGTTCATCGAATAAAGCAAGTGCATGGGATGTCCGAGGGGTCCCGTCATGACGGCAACAAAATGAAGCAATCATCGTCCACTTCGAGCAGAAGCCCAACGGTCAGCAGGTGGTCAAGGGCTTCGTCGGCTTCGTGGTCTTCAATGTTGGATGCCCGGGTGTGATTGAAGATGTCTTCAAGCGTTGCAACGGGCTCACCGCTGGCGGCAACAGCCTCAACNCCCATCACGATGGTCTGACAGGCGATGGCGAGCAACGGGTCATCGGTGTTGTCGTGCGGTAAGAGTTCGAGAAAGATGTTGGATGGATGTGCTTCATGTTCATCTTGACGTTCATCGTCGCCCAAGCCTTGGATGGCGCGCTCTCCCAAACCCCGTAGAGGATGTGCTTCGTTGAGGTCGAAGCAATCGAAGAGGTTTCGCTGATGGGGATCGGCTGTTGCAGCTTCAACCTCGTTGCTTTCCAACCGGCGACCGAGGTCATCCAAACGTTGTAAGCGCTGGTCGATCATCATCTTCTCCCGCAGCAAGTCAACAGCCAGCAAATCCATTGAGAGGTTGGCTTGCTCAACCAACCACTCCTCAAGGCTCCAATGTGGATTGATGCCGAGCATGGTGTCCACAAGTTGGCGAACAGCATCGGGCATGTCTTCAACAGAGAGGCGACGTTCCTGTTCGTTTTGCCGTTCATCTGCCATGCTGTTTCTTGCAACGTGACAGCCTATGAAGCATCCCCTATGGCATTGAACAAAAACCAGTCTTTTGGCTCATTCATTGGGAGATGACGCCTCACCGAAGGCAACAAAATCCCTCTTCCAAACCGTTCATGAACATGGGTTTTGTTCATGTAGAAGATTCTTGTGCGCCAAGACATGAGTGACCATCGCATCACGGTACTGCCTGGCGACGGGACAGGACGAGAAGTCGCGTTGGAGGCTCAACGCATTCTCGACACCATTGAGGCTCATACCAATCACGGTTTCGATCAAACGGTCATCGAATGCGGCGGCCAACATTACCAAGCCACGGGCGAGGAGTGGGCGGAAGGGTCGTTCGAAATCTGCAAGAACGAAACGGATGCCATCTTCCTCGGCGCTATCGGCTACCCCGGCGCTCGCCTACCCAACGGCGACTTGGCCGGTGGCTCCGTGATTCTTGGCCTACGAAGCGGTTTGGATCTCTATGCAAATGTGCGACCGATCAAACTGTACGAAGGCGTACCTCACAAGATTCACGGCGGCTTCCGCCAAATTTGGGAGCCCGGCATGGTCGACATGACCATCCTCCGTGAAAATACAGAGGGTCTCTACCATGCCCTGCTTCGTCGTAGCGCTGACCGCGCACAAGGACGTCCCGAATACGAGCCAGAACCCATGACCTTCCCAGGTTTGGAGGGAGAGGTCGCCTACGACCCACGCCCCATCTCCAAGAGCGGTTCAGAGCGTTTGATTCGCATGGGTTTTGAAATCGCAGAAACTCGAAACGGTGCGCCAGCCGATGGCGTTCGACGAGTTTCGTGCATCGACAAATCAAACGTGACTCGCGGTTGCCAACTTTTCCGCGCGACCTTCGACGAGGTGGCCGCCAACTATCCCGAAACAGAGGCAGACTACGGCTACATTGACGCCTTCATGCAGTGGATCACTCGCTCGCCAGAGCATTACGACACCGTGGTGACCTCGAACATGTTCGGCGATATCTCCACCGATTTGGGTGCGGTTCTGCAAGGCGGTATGGGCATGGCGGCCTCAGGAAACATCGGCGACAACCATGCCTTCTTCGAGCCCGTTCACGGGTCTGCTCCCAAGCATGCTGGACAAAACAAGGTGAATCCTATTGCGACCATCAATTCCGTTCAAATGATGATGGATTATTTGGGCCGAAAGAACAACGACGACGATCTGGTCGCCATCGGCCGCCTCATCGACGAGAGTGTCGCTGACCACCTCAAGGACGGAACGATGCTGACCTACGACCTCGGTGGAACCGCTTCGTGCTCAGCCGTCGGTGAAAGTATTGCAGGCCGTCTGGCTCAGAAACTTCAGCAGCGCTGATCAGTCGTTCGACCTGCGAGCCAACTCTTCGTCGAATTGCTTCCACAACGCCTGTTCAATCTCTCGTCTCAATTGTGGCTCGAGGGCGGCGCGGATTTCCTGTTCAAGTTGTGCTGCGAGTGTGCTTTCTGCGAAGGCCAACGTATCTTCTTGAATCTGACGTCCGTAGGCTTCCACCTCCTCATGCGTGTACATTTCACTCATCAAAGCATTTCTTCGAACCATCTCCGCCTCAACCATCGTCTCAAATTCACGATTGAGGCGTGCAACGATGCTTAATTCCCAGACATCTCGCGGTTGCGGTAGATCCATGTTGGTAACCGTGTTATGCAGGGTTTGCACCACTTTGGCCTGCACAGGATTACCAACATCAAACGCATGTGCGCCGGAAATAAATCCGACCAACGCTTGAAGCCATTCTTCTTCGGGCAAGGCGTGGCCGCAACCGGGACAATCCACGTCCATAGCGTCACGATGTTCTTCCTTTACGGCATGTCGTCGTGCCCTTTTTCGTCGTCGCCGAGGGAGGTTCGGAAGGTCCAAGTCAAAGGATACACTGGAGCCGAAGGTCTTCTGCCCACCAGGCTTTTCCATGGTGAAGATTTGCAATGTGTTGATAAAAAGATATTCCCGAAAACCCCGTTTCTGGCGTAGATTTCGCGGTTTTTAGCGATTGACCGCATCAGCAATCCATGCAAGACTTGCCTTGAGGTTGGCTTGATGGTCGTATGCATCAACGGCTCGCCGTTCTTCTTGAGCGAACGCGAGCATGGTGTTGAGGGAGCGAGAGAGTTCATCCACCACGGTGATGGTGGCTTGCTGAGCCGAGCGGGAAAGCGGATTCAAATCAATCACAATGACCGTTTTTCCCATGTTGACCAAGGCTTGACAACGGTCACCATCCTCCAGCGGAACCAACATCACATCGCTTTCGAAAATACCCTCTCGGGTACAAGCCGCACGAGGGCCTTTCAAGCCAGGAATCATCGCATCTGGAGATGCACCGAGAACCTTCACCTCGAGGTCAAGTACCTGTCGACGTTCTTCAATAAACGACAACAAAGCTTCCATTCGCTCTGGCGTTCGATAGAAGATGTTGACCTCCAAGGGACAGTTGAGGTGGTCGGCGAGAAGCAACATCTCGTCGCAAGCAAGCGCTGTTACGTTTCCGTTGAGGCTAAGGATCGGACGAGCTGCCTGTTCAAGGCACACAAGTGCGTGTTGTGCAGCATGCCGCGCATTCGGCGTGGTCTGCTCGCCCAGCATGTAATCAAAGGCCTCGCCACGTCCATGAGCGATCATCGCACTGTCGGCAAGCATGCCTCGCTTGGCAGCGACTTCAAGCCGATGACGCATCAACAAGGAAGCATAGCGTGGATGACTGGGGTCGGCGGCAAACCCTTCCATGAGTCCACCTCACAAACCATTGACGAGCATGTTGACGTCGAGGGGCTTGACGCCTCTGTTCACGGCGCTGGTGGAAACCACATTCAGTCCACATTCGTGCCACGAGGCCAAGTCGTCGAACACGATTCCGCCACTGGCCTCAAGAACGACATGCTCTCGAACATGTTGTTCAACCATCTGCTCATTGACAGCCTTGCACGTTTCTGGAGAAAAATTATCCAACATCACGACCAATCGGTCAACCTGTTCGGTGGCACGACGTTGAGACCACACCATCGCCGCCATCAGGGCTTCTTTTTCGGTGCGAACTTCGACTTCAAGGAAGGCTCCAACCTCGTTCATGTCTACGTTTTGCAGATACGTCACCAACCGCTGCTCATGCGTTTCCATGTCGTTGTGCATGCTTGCCAGGTCGTTTTCTTTGATCATGGTCGCATCGTCCTTTGCCAAGCGATGGGTCAAACCGCCGCCCATGTGGACCGCCCATTTGTCAAGAAGTCCCCAAACGGTTTTGCGGGTGCATGCGATTTGCTTTGGAGCGATGGATGACCAGCGTTTGGTTTCCGTTGCGATACCCGAAAGTTGACCGAGAATGTTCAACACAGGGCGTTCGGCACGAAGGACGCTGTCGCGGTCACCGCGAAGAGAGGCGATTTCATCACCAGAAGTCACACGTTTCCCGTCGCCCGCGAACCAGGTGATGCGAAGCGAAGGCGCCCAAATTTGGAGCAAATAATCAACGACAACACACCCCGCCACCAAACCGTCTTCACGAGCGAAAAGGGTTGCTTCAATGACTTCGGAATTGCTGGAGAGCGGCATATCAATGCCGTCGTCTCCGACGATGGCACTGACCCACCGGTCGATGCTGCTCATGAGCTTTCGACTTGCCCCATCTTCCAATGTCCACAATTCGTGCCCACGGTCGTGTGGCAGTCGTGGCTCATCGGGCATGATGGATGGAATGCGGGTGACCACTTCAAAGCACCCCTCCAACGACCTTTTGATAGAGACGCATCCTCCTTGGTTTCATGGCTCGTGTGACGGTCATTGGTGCGGGCATCGCAGGCCTCACCACTGCCTTGTACGCCACCACAGCGGGCCACCATGTGGTGGTGCTTGACCGAACCGATACCTTGGGTGGACGAGCGACATCACAAACCATCGCTGGTGTTCCGTTGGGTTATGGGCTTCATTTGCTCAACAAAAAGGGGCCCTTGGCGAAGGTCGTCAAGAAGATCAGTCGCCTCCCTCTCGTTCATTCTTCGCCCCGCCTTGATCGTTTGAATGTGGTCGGCGTTGGTCCCCTTCGGCCACGCAACAACGTGCGCCTTGCAGCAGAAATTCGTCGAGCCTTGCGCACAAGAGACAACGCATCGCTCGCTTACCGAGGCGCCACTCTTTTGGCGGGCTCAGGAACTCCTCATGACGAAAAGCGCCTCAAAGCGTTGCAGAAAGGCCATCTTTCCTTGATTGGCGAAGGCTGGGCGGGTGTTGTTGGACGCATGGCAGCAGCGTTGGATGAAGTGGGTGTCTTGATCGAACCGCATTGCACCGTTGAGACCGTGAACAAGGGGCAAGTTTCCCTGAAAGATGGACGCACCTTTGAGAGCGATGTGGTGGTGGTTGCCTGTGGCTTGTCTGCGGCCAAGCGTTTACTCCCGTCGGCTGAAGACCAAGTGTTGAGCACGGTTCAGCCGATCAAAGCTAGCACGGTTGATGCGGTCTTGGATTCAAAACCACTCGGCAACCTCCACGGCCTGATCGATGTGAACGAAGGTGCTTATGTCGTTGATGCAGCCAATCTTCAACCCCGTTGGCCCCACAACGGAGCGGTACTCTCCGCATTGATGGCAGCGCGTGAGAACGAAGACGGCGAGGCGCGTTTGGAACGCTTGATGGCCTTTCTCGATGAACATGCTACCGGATGGCAGCGACATGTTGTCCATGTACGAAAACAAAGCAACATCACGGTTCAAACCAAAGGAAAGAAACCACGCTTTGATGCCTATGCCTCGGAAGGGATTCTGCTGGCTGGTGAATGGGTCGAAAGCCCTCATGCACTGGCAGATGCTGCCGCTGATACAGGGCGTCTTTGCGGCCAGAACATTTCAGCAGGCCTTGCTTGAAGCCTTATTCACCGCCACCCATCACCAGCCGATATGCGCTTTGTGTCGTGGAATGTCAACGGTTTGAGGGCGGCCATCCGCAAGGGCATAGACGGGTATTTCACCTCGCTCAAACCGGACGTGATGATGCTTCAGGAGACCCGCACCCTCGAAGAACAACTTCCCAAGGATTGGTCTTGGCCCGTAAACTGGAACGTGACGCTTCATCCAGCCGAGAAGAAGGGTTACTCGGGCGTTGCAACCGCTACGGTGGCGCCGCATACCGTTGTTGGCAAGGGAAAGGGCGGCACATTGGATGGGAACGACAGCGAGGGCCGCGTTTTGGTCTGCGAGGTCGATGGCGTCGTTTGCATCAACACCTATTTGCCCAGCGGCTCGAACAAAGACGAACGCCAGCAGTTCAAGGAAGGATGGATGGAGGAATGGCGACAATTCATTCGCCCTTACCTCGAGGACCAACGCCCCGTGGTTGTTTGCGGGGATCTCAACATCGCACACACGGAGGACGATATTTGGAATCCAAAGGGGAACGCAAAGAACTCGGGTTTCCTGCCTCACGAGCGCGAATGGTTCACATCATTGTTGGGCGATGGATGGCTTGATGCATTCCGTCACAAAACTGGCGAGGGCGTGAAAACATACTCGTGGTGGTCCAATCGCGGCCAAGCCAGAGTCAAAGACCGCGGCTGGAGAATCGACTACTTCCTCTTGAACGATGCCGCTGCACGCCACCTGGTGGATTGCACCATCGTTCGTCAAGGCGGCCTTGATGTCTCGGACCATGCGCCCGTGGTGCTGGATTTGGACCTCTAATCGTCCGTACGACCAAAGCGGTGCCGCACCTTGGACACCATCCAGTAGACGCCGTCGCGTAGCGGTAGCGGGACCAACCAAGCGATTGGAAAGAACATCGCGTAGTACCACCGCATTTCCAACAGCAGACGTATGGCTCCTGCAGAACGGATGTAGGTCCTCCCCTTTCGAACAACGTACAGGCTGTCCACGGCTTGAAGGCGGGTGGGGAAGGTGGAAACCAGCGCTTGCCCCTCCTCGGACTGAAGGCCAAGAATGGTCAACGAACTCCCCTTTTTCAATCGCTTGTTCAAAAAACCAGCCAAGCCGTTGCACATCACACAATGTGCATCGATCAGCAACGTGGTTTCGCTCAAATCATCACCCGTTGTGGTGTTCTTCCACATCGGCAAAATCAACCAGCAAAGCATCCACCCGATCTCGAAGCGCCTGCAAATCGGTGTCGACCAAACTCGCACAAAGCGAAGCGTTGTCACCATCTTGTTCGACGGTGGTTTCGCAACCGTGGCGTTGTGCCGCCTCAACCAACATCGTGACCACCTCGTTCGCGCCTGACCAGCGAACCTCCATTCGGTGCTGTTCCGCCATGGCCTCTCCTTGGGGTGGGCTGATATGAGGCTAACCTTCCCCCCGTGCATGGCTCGTTCCGCCGGCAACCCGTTTGTTGTCGCGGGCAGCGGAGGCGTCGTTCTCGGTGAGGCAAGAACCAACCATGAGGGCCGTCGAGCCTTGATGCTGCTTCGTGGTCAAGAAGACACCCGTGAATTGGAGGCCCTTGCCACAACCATGGGGATCACCATCGTGGAGACCATCTCACAAGCAGGTACCGTTGATCCTCGAACATACCTGGGTCGAGGTCGACTCCAGGACGTGGCTGAAGAGTTGGCCAGTGTGGTCAAGGGCCATCCTTGGGAAGGGGTTGACCTGGTGATCGTTCACACCAACGCTACCCCGCGACAACTCGTGGGCATCAGCGACGCCGTCGGGGCCGAAATATGGGACCGAGTACGCCTTCTTCTTGCTCTCTTTACTTCACACGCATCATCGGTGGAGGCGAGAACGCAAGTTCGCATTGCACAATTGCAATCGGACCGAACGGTGTTGCGCGAATTGGCCAATCAACAGACCACCGGTGAGCGTGCCGGTTACGGTGGTGGCGGTGTTACGGCGCTTCAGAGTGTTCTTGCCAACATCAATCGCGAATTGACCAATCTGCGCCGCCGACAAAAGCGGCATGCGAATGCACAGCGTGAGCACCGCCGGCAACGAGCGCGTAGCGGCGCATTGACCGTCGGATTCGTTGGATACACGAACGCTGGGAAGTCTTCACTGTTCAAGCGCTTGTCGGGAAAAGAGGTGTTGGTGGAGGACCAATTGTTCTCAACATTGGAAACCACGGTGGGGCGAATGGAGAAAAGCCCGCGAATTCTTTTGGCAGATACCATTGGCTTTATTGATAATATACCAAACGCTACACTTACAGCATTTAAAGCAACAATTGCTGAAGCAATAAATGCTGATTTAACGATGGTTTTGGTGGATGCTTCCGACCCCCTCCTCGAAATTCGACGAAAATTGGAAACCACCCGCCGTGAAGTGTTGGAGCGCCAGCAAGAGGAGGAGGACGAGGCGTTTGAAGCACCGCCTCTTCAACTCGTTCTCACGAAAACAGACCTCGTCGAACCCACTGTTCTCGAGCGCGTGGTTGAGGAGATTCAAGCCATGAATTTCCCTTCGCCCGTGACGGTTTCGTCACATACAGGACAGGGGATTGAAGCCTTGCAGACCTTGATTCGACAACGCTTGTTTGGTCGGGCTGTTGAGGTGATCGTCTCACCCCCCGCCCTTCCTGAAGAAGACGCCACCGAACGTGTGGTGGCTGCTGTCTACGAAGCTGGGATGGTTGAAGACGATGAGCGGGGTGAAGACGGTTCGGCGAGGATGCTTGTTTGGCTGGCGACCGCTGCACAGGCTCAACTGAAACATCGATGGCAACATCGCATTGAAATCAAGTAGGACGACACCCTGCCTCTGTTCATGGCAGAGGACCTTTCACAGGAGGGGAGTTATCTCGACGAGGTGGTCGAAGAATCACCCGTTATTTTTGCCTCATCAAACGCTGTGTTGACCATCGAAGACCCCAACCTTCACCCGATTGGGAAAGCATTGGCCGTGTTTTTGTTGTTTACATGCATGCTGGGTTTCTTGAACGGCATGGATTTTGCTTCCCCAGAAGACGGGCTGGTGCGACCTGACGAATTCGTGTATCGTCTCGCTCAATCGGCGCCGGACGATACCGCTACTTTTCGTGGCACCGTGGTTTCGCCAAGCGGTGAGCCGATGGTGAATGCCACGGTCTACCTTTCTTGGCTTGACGATGCAACCAAAATGTGGGTCTCGGAAGAAAACATGACCGATGAAAACGGAGGTTACGCGTTCGAAAAACTCGATCCGGGACTGATTCGAGTGGACATCATCGTCGCCAGAGACGGCCATCGAGACGTGTTTTCCAATGGCGTGTTGCTTTCGCCACCGGCATTGATTGAACCCATCGGGTTCACCACCATCGATTTCACGTTCCCCACCAGTGACGCCTTCGCTGCTCAGCCATGCGATACCGAAGGCGAAACTGATTGCGAGATTCGGACGATCGACAAAACTCCCGAACAAGAAGAAAATCCGCTCATGGACCCGAGTGCCAAAAGCGGCTACATCCTCATTGGATTTGGTTTCATGGGGATGGCACTCATCGCCGCAGGGTTCACCGTATGGTCGCTCAAATCGGGCTCGGTTCTTTTGCTTCGAACCGCTTCAGTTCTGGCATTTTTTACAATGGGGCACTATTATTCCGCTTGCATCTTTGGCCTCATGGCGTTTCTCCTCTCGTTCGCCGTGCCGCGAAAACAAATTCCGCTGTTGTGAGGGTGCGAGGCATCACGAGTCTACGGCCGCGGGCATGGAGGAGTGGTGCACATTGATTCGTGGCTTGCCAGTATCATCCAGTACATACCCGAAGGTGTATTCCACCTTGACTTCCTCACCCTCTGGCGAGGTGAAGAAATAGTTCCCCATCGCCACGGCCATGGATTCATTGACAATGACCTCAGCGTTTTCAAACCTCACCTTGGTCCATCCCTTAATGGCAAATCCACCGTCTTCGGGGCATGCATTGTTTGAAGCGACAAAATAGGATAGCGCTTGTTCAAACGTGGGCCGAAATTGCTCAACAGCAGCGAGGGTGGGCTTGAACAACACCTTTCCCATCCCATAGGCGTACAACGTCTCGACATGGTTTCGAGCGATGCTGACATAATCACCGCCCTCGCGATGCGCCGTGGCGATCGCGACAATACCGTCTCCCCAGGCTTGTTGAGCGTTGTCGATCTGGTCTCGCGTCATCATCGCTTCTTCATCCCCAAATCGCGTTGTTATCGGTAGCCTTTCTTTTTTGCTCGGTGTGACCAAACGACCCGCGATGCGGCCAGAAGCGATGCTATCAAGCGACCTTCTTATGGCAGAGGATGCTTTCCACGCTGCATGGACCTGAAGGCAGCGACATGGATGGTCCGAAGTTTGGACCAACCGGTGTCCATGGTTCATCTCACAGACGACCAGGATGTTTTCGCGGGCGGCTGGGACGGCCGTTTGACGCACTGGGCGGAAGACGGAACACATCGCTGGACCGCCCAAACCAACGACCGCATCAGCGCCATTGCACTCAACGAGCACTTGGTCGTGGTCGCCAGTGGGTTGCATGTTGTGGCCCTCGATCGATTGACGGGTGAACAACGCTGGTCGATGGCCCTCGAAGGCAGTGCCGACGATCTCGTTTGGTGGCAGGGCGACATCGTCGCCGTTTCGTCCGTCTACGACATCGAACACAACGATTTCATCGAATCCGCCGTTTGGCGAATGACCGAAGACGGGAACTTGTCCTGGGTGGAGCGTATGGACGAGCGACCTTGGGTTCTCGTGCAAACGGAAGGTCGCTTGCTCGCTGGATTGGGTCGTCCTCGGTGCGGTCATCTGGACATCTCAGGGCCGCCCCCCTTCACGCACACGAAACCTCCCACCTCTTCGCCCACGACAAGCGGTGCATCGGGGCGTTCGCAAGGGCTGTTTGGTCAAACGGATGGAACCGTTGTTTCCCATACGGGTGACGTTCTTTCCACTGAGGAGGGTGCTGTTGAACACGTGACATGCATGGTGAAAGGCTATGTTGCCACCACCGACGAAGGCCTTGCAGTAGGACGAACGGAAACAGGTGAGGTGTGCTGGTCCTCGGACGGTGCTTCGGTCTCGGCCCAAACCGAAGCGATGGAGCATGAAGGCGCATCCTTGCTTTGGCTTGCTCGAGATTCGGGGCTTGGGAGCACGGTGAATGTCTGGGCGACCAACCAAGGTGGGAAAATAGCGGACGGGGACTTTGCAAAGGTTCGATCCATGCACGGGACCTCCAAACGGGTCGCCATTGGTTGCGAGGACGGGCACGTTCATGTTTGGGACAGAGAGATGTTGTATCGGCGATTGAACAGCGAGGAACCGGCCCCAAGTGAACAGGTGGATGAACGGGCCTCGGCTCTTCAAGCGAAACTTCGTGCTTTACGCCAATCTTGAAACGACTTCAGCCTTGCTTTGGCCCCGTCATCTCTTCAGGGCGAACCCATGCATCAAATTCCGCGTTCGTAAGGTAGCCCAATTCCAGCGCTGACTCGCGAAGAGTTGACCCTTTTTCGTGGGCGTTCTTGGCGATTTTCGCCGCCTTGTCGTAACCGATGTGGTTGTTCAGGGCCGTCACCAACATCAGTGAATTTTCGAGGTGCGATTGGATGTTCTCTTCCACCGCCACCAAGCCATCAACACATCGTGTTCGGAAGGTCCGACAGGCGTCGGTCAGCAGGTCAACAGAATGAAGGAAATTGTGAATCATCAACGGCTTGAACACGTTGAGTTCGAAGTTGCCTTGGCTGCCACCCACGGTGATGGCGGTGTGGTTCCCCATCACTTGGCAGCAGACCATCGTCATGGCTTCCGATTGTGTTGGATTGACTTTGCCCGGCATGATGGAAGAGCCGGGCTCGTTGGCGGGAAGAGCAAGTTCGCCCAAACCGCAGCGAGGTCCTGAACCGAGCCAGCGAATGTCGTTGGCGATTTTCATCAGCGAGGCGGCCAGCGTGTTCAGCGCACCGGATGCCGCTACGATGGCGTCGTGAGCAGCCAATTGTGCAAACTTGTTCTCGGCCGAACAGAAGGTTAGACCGGTGATGTTAGCGATTTCATCGGCCACCATTTGAGCGAAGAGCGGGTGGGCGTTGAGGCCCGTTCCCACGGCTGTACCTCCCAAGGCGAGTTCAAACAGGTCATCCAGCGCAAAGTCCAGGCGACGGAGGTCGGCATCGAGCTGCGCCACCCATCCCGAGGCTTCTTGCCCGAGGGTCAGGGGAACGGCGTCCATCAAGTGCGTGCGACCGATCTTGACGATGTCGTTCCACTCAACGGCTTTGGCGTGAAGCGAGTCGCGCAGGGCGCGAACGCTGGGAAGCAAGCGATGCGTGAAGGCTTCGGCTGCAGCGATGTGCATGGCGGTTGGAAAGGTGTCGTTGGACGATTGCGCTCGATTCACGTGGTCGTTTGGATGAACGGGTGCTTTCGAACCAAGCACTCCACCGGCGAGTTCGATGGCACGGTTGGCGATGACCTCGTTGGTGTTCATGTTGGATTGCGTACCGCTTC
This sequence comes from Methanobacteriota archaeon, assembly GCA_002728035.1. Classification (GTDB taxonomy): domain Archaea; phylum Thermoplasmatota; class Poseidoniia; order Poseidoniales; family Poseidoniaceae; genus Poseidonia. The sequence continues at coordinate 14,206 of PBUZ01000003.1, read as the reverse complement.
CCGTTTGCCATACACGAAGCGGGAAGTGGTCGTTAAGATGGCCGTCAATCACGTCTTGGGCGGCGGCGATGATGAGGTCGCCCACCTCGGGGTCAAGTTGCTTGAGGGCCACGTTGGTCTTTGCAGCGGCCTGTTTGAGAATGCCAAAAGCTCGAATCACACCCAGCGGCATGGTGTCGTGGCCGATGTCAAAATTCAGTAACGACCGAGCGGTCTGACAGCCGTAGTAGCGGTCGGCGGGGACTTCGAGTTCGCCCATGGTGTCGGATTCAATTCGTACCTCACCTACAGGAGCATCCGCACGACGTGGGGCACGTGCTGGAGCAGGCCCAGGGGCCTGAACAGCCACATCGAGGCTTTGCTGGATCATTTTTGCAATCGTCGCGGAACGTCCACCTTCTCGTCCTTTGCCGACGCGCCGGTCCAATTTCTTTGCCAGGTCTTCTGGAATACTGATGCTGATGATGCGACGGTCGCCTGCTCGGTGTTTGGCCATGCAACGGCCAATAATTAGTTATTAATAAACATAGACAAACGCCTACTTGAGAAAATAAATCAACTTCGCAACTTCTTGAGAATCCGAAGCGTCGTACTTTCGCCAGTGGACATGTTCCCCATGGCGCGCATGTCAGCAAACTCCGCCCATGCACCCCCCAACTCATCGTTCATCCATGCATCGAGAAACCAAGGGTGAATGTAGGATGAGCGGCAGACAGCACGGGTGTTCCCCAAGTTGGCTGCCACGGTATCAACCACGGCAAGCAGGGCTTTGTTACGGCCCGTTTCAGTGGTTGGAGGTGCCCAAACCCCATCCGTCCACAATTTTTCCATCGACTCCACGGCGGGAAGAGAAGCCATCCACTTTTCCATGTCCTCTGCTGTCCGTTCAATCGACAAAAAGGCCAAACGTTCTGCGCAACGCGAGGTCGCCGCCCATGTTCGGAAGTTTTTGGCCGTGAACCCTTCTCCACTCGATGCCCGAATGTATTGGTTGATGTGTTCGGCTTTGAGATCCACTTCGTTGCCCGCCTCAGAGATGTACATGAACAGGTCAGCATCCTTCGCTCCAAGCCGGTTGGTCTTGAGGATCAAATCAACGAGATGGTCGTCCTCAATGGTGATGTCCCAATCTTTTCCCGATTTACCCGTAAAGGTGAACACAGCATCGTGACGACCTTCAGCATCATCGCCTTTGATGTGCTTCACATGCATGGACTTCAAGGTCGTCAAACCGTAGGATTCGTTGGCCTTTGCATATTCATCGGACCCAACACGGATGTTGTACAGGTCCATCAGACGGACCACGAGGGCTGAAACGGTGTTGAGACTCATGTCGCCTTGGTCGATGTCTCGGGCAACTTGGCGACGCAATCGCGGAAGTTGGGAAGCAAAATAGACCACATCATCGTATTTCATTTCGGTGGTGATCTCCGTCCAGTCGGGATGATAGCGGTATTGCAACCTCCCTTTCACATCCCGTCCTGTGGCTTGGATGTGGCCACGAGGGTTGGGGCAAATCCATACGTTCTCCCATGCGGGAGGCAGCCCCATGCTGTTCCATCGCTCGACGAGTTCGTCTTCTTCAACAGGCTCTCCATCTGGCATGAAGTACCTCCAAAGCACTTCACCTTCCGTTTTGGCGATGTTTTCTCGACTGACCCCCCTCAACGAAGGGTCGCTGCGAACCAATGTCGCCCTTCGCAAGGCTTCATCTGCGTCCACAGGCATGGAGTTGTCGCATGCTCAACAGGTCATGAACTTAGGGGCTTTAATACATCAACTCGGGCCCGATACCCAACCGAACAGAACCGTCGCAATACATACCGCGATACATCAACATGGTCTGAAAGGGAAGCGTCACGTTTCCTTCACGGTCCACAGCGATCATCCCACCGCGTCCGCCAAAGGGCCCCACTTCATCCAACACCGCCAGCGCAGCCTGCTCAATCTTCATCTCTCGATGGAGCACAGCGGTTTGGTGAGCAGCAGCGGTACGAATGAACGCCTCGCCAATGCCCGTACAGGAGACGGCGATGCGTTGGTCTGCCCATGTTCCCGCTCCAATGAGGGGTGTATCGCCCACACGCCCCAGAGGCTTCCCTGTCATTCCTCCTGTGGAGGTGGCCGCAGCCAATCTTCCAGAAGCATCGAGGGCGACGGCACCCACCGTGCCCCACCCGTCTTGCTCTCCATCGTGGTCAAGCAGCGCGTCTTCTTCATCGGTTGCTCCTGGTCGCAACCGTTGTTCTTTCCATTTGGCCCACTGTGCCGAGCGAAGTTCGGTCACCAACCATGTGGGCTCAACCTGTTCAACGCCATGTTCCTCGCCGTAGGCATCGGCTGCCTCTCCGTAGAGCATCACCGGCCATCCAGCATCGAGCAGACGACGAGCGACGCGGACGGGATGGCGAGAGGTACGAATCCCGATGACCGAACCAGCAGCTTGGTCTTGGCCGCACATGATGCTCGCATCCATGGTTACTTGACCGCTTGCATCCAAAACCGAACCCTTTCCTGCATTGAACAACGGCTCGTTTTCCATCGCTTCCACCGCGAGCGTCACCGCTTCCAATGCGTCCAATGTGCCAGCGTGCAGGCGTTCACCGATGTCGTTGAGAAGAGCACGCATGCAGGCCAGACGTTGCGGGTCAGCATCGGTCATGCCCCGCCAAGGTCCGTCACCGCCTGCACCACCGTGCACGGCGAGGACAACCATGGATTCACCTCACTCAATGACGGTGCAGCGAATGATTTGTTGGGGCTCTGCAGGGCGATCGCCAGGCAGCTTTCTGCAGCGCTCAATGGTGTGAACGACGTCCATTCCCTCGCTGACGGCGCCAAACACTGCGTGGTTACCGTTGAGCCATGGGGTTGCGACGGTGGTCAGGAAGAATTGCGAGCCGCCTGTGTTTCGGCCAGCGTTGGCCATAGACAGGACACCGGGCTTGTCGTGCTTGAGCGCGAGGGCAGAGGGTTCGCAAGGGATTTGCCACCCGGGGCCTCCAGTTCCAGCACGGCGAGACATGGGGTCCTTTGAGTGCGGGCATCCGCCTTGAATCATGAAGTCCTCGATCACGCGGTGGAAGTGGAGACCGTCGTAGTGACCTTGGTTGACGAGTTTGACGAAGTTGGCGACCGTATCGGGGGCACTTCCGTGAAAAAGGTCGATGGTGATGTTGCCTGCGCTGGTTTCCATGAGAACTTGCATGGCACGACCACCGTGCGACACTTCAAGAGGATTTGCCTGTGTTGGGGTGAAGCACATGTTCATAATCGGCGGCGAAAAGGAACACACCATGGCCTCTTTGCTTGACACCCTTTTTCTCACCATGAACGGCGAAACGACCACGTTGCGAGACCTCGGCGGCACGCGCTGGTTGGTGGTGAACGTGGCCAGCGCTTGCGGAGCGACCCCCCAATACGCTGGCTTGCAAACGCTCCACGACCAACATGAAGAGTTGACGGTGGTCGGTTTTCCGTGCAACCAATTCGGCGCACAAGAACCCGGCACTCACGAGGAGATTTGTGAATTCACGACCTCAAAATACCAGGTGACCTTCCCGCTCATGGCCAAAGTCGACGTCAATGGAGAGGGGCGCATTCCGCTCTACGAACAACTGTGCGTCACGTCCGATGCTGACGGGCATTCAGGTGACATTCGCTGGAATTTTGAGAAGTTCCTCATCGACGGCGAGGGCAATGTGCAGCGTTTCTCAACCCGAGCGACGCCTGAAACTCTTCCAATTTGAATTTCAAACATCACCGGCATCTGTTGGTTCTTTCGGGTCGGCATAGACGCGTTCTTTCAGGTCGTTTTGGTAGCGTTCACCGAACGAAGCACCGTGCTCTGCAATCCATTCGGAAAACAAACGCGTGCCCACAGGTGGTGATGAGGACGCCATCAGCCCTTGCCGCAACCCTTTGATCTCGGCACGGGTGATGACGTCGTCTTGGAGCAACACGCCCAGACAACGACCAAACAACCAAGCGGCCAAGGGCGGCATGGGCAGGATCAGTCGTCGAAGTCCCAGCGCCTTCACCATCAAGCGGATGTAGTTCTTGTAGCGAAACGTTTCAGGTCCTGCGACATCCACAACGGTGTTTTCTTCCAATTTCCCTTGGGCAACAGCGACTTCTGCCACATCTTCAACATGGACAGGCTGGATGGGGTATCCGCCAAAACCAAAGACGCCGAAGACGGGAAAACGCCGCAACATCCACGCAATGTTGTTGATGAGTACGTTGCGTTCTCCTCCGAACAGCACGGTTGGACGCAAAATGGCGTAGGACAACCCCGAGGTCTTCAAGAGTCGTTCAACCTCGACCTTTCCTTCGAAGTAGGTCCAGTGCGGTGCTTTGGTTGGGTTGGCTACAGAAAAGTGCACCACCCGTTTGACACCAGCACGCCTTGCCGCTTCAAACAGGATGCGGGTGTTTTCGACCGCGGTGGCGTGGGCAAAGCGCTTTCCACTTTTGTTGTAGCGTACCCAGTAGGTGTTGTAGAGTACCTCTGCTCCTTTGAGGGAAGCGACCAAGCGGTCCATATCGGTGAAATCCAGACCGTGAACCTCAACACACCCCTCAAAAGGGTCATCCCGTCCAACGGCGTTGGTCAGGGTTCGAACTCGCACATCCTGTTGGAGAAGATGGTGTGCAACCCAGCGGCCAGAGTAACCAAACGCCCCGGTCACGACATGAAGCGGCTTCTCCATGCGACGCAGAAGACGTTCGGAGCAAGAAACTCTCGGTTTCTCCGTCTTGATGTTCCTACCAATGAATGGGGGGTGTGTTCCGTTGGTTGACCCTCGGTGTTCATAGGGAGTGGGTTGGAGGGTTGGTTGGAACGGTTGGTCCGAAGGCTACGGTCGCGGGGTGTTCGTCCTTGAGGCAGCGACATGACCACCTTCAACGAACTTGAGCTTGATGAACGCATTTTGGATGCTCTTCACGGTGAAGGGTATCGCACACCGACGCCGGTTCAGGAAGAAACGATTCCAGCGTTGATGGCAGGGCGCGACGTCATGGGCATCGCTCAAACTGGAACCGGAAAAACGGCCGCGTTCGCCTTGCCTATTTTGCATCATCTGGCCAGCGAAAAACCTGCCTCGGGGCGCCCCATCAGGGCACTCATGCTCACGCCAACGCGTGAACTGGCTGCTCAAATCGGGGAGCGTCTTCGCGTTTATGGGCAGCATCTTCCGTTGTATTCCACCGTGATCTTTGGAGGTGTTGGGCAATCTCCTCAGGTGAAGGCGCTGCGGCGCGGCGTTGACATCCTCGTCGCAACGCCAGGACGCCTGTTGGACCTTCATAACCAAGGCCACGTTGAGTTGGGTGATGTTGAGCATTTCGTGCTCGACGAAGCCGACCGTATGTTGGACATGGGCTTCAGCAAAGATGTTGAGCGCATTCTTCGCTTGATGCCAGAACGACGTCAAAACTTGATGTTCAGCGCAACGATGCCAAAGGCCATTGGATCCCTTGCAAACAACATGCTCTACGACCCCGTCAGTGTTGACATCAGCCCCGAGGAGGCGACGACAGACCGCATTGAACAGTACGTGTCCTTTGTCAGGAAAGCCGACAAACGAGAATTGCTGATCGACCTCCTCGAAGGTCAGATGGTGTCATGCGGAATCGTCTTCACCCGCACCAAGCACGGGGCCAATCGCCTCGCAAAACAACTTGCCAAGGTGGGTATTCCAGCAGATTCCATCCACGGTGACAAGAGCCAGACGGCACGAACCAAGGCATTGGCTCGATTCAAGAACGGCGAAGTCTTTGTTCTCGTCGCCACCGATATCGCCAGCCGCGGCATCGATGTCGAAGACGTCACGCACGTGTTCAACTACGATCTCCCAAACGAACCCGAGGTGTACATCCATCGCATCGGTCGGACTGGGCGGGCTGGGCGAGAAGGGCTCGCTTACGCCTTTTGTGACGAGAGCGAATCTGGCTATTTGGTCGGTATTCAACGGCTCCTCGGCCACGAAATTGAGGTGCTTGAAGACCAACCGTATCACTTCGAGAAAGCCCGTCCGAAACCCGGGCAAAAACCTGGCCGAGTCAAAGGCTTCCCTGTAGGGGGGGCTTCACGTCGAGGCACTGGAAGAGGTCGAGAGATGCGCCGGTACAACCGGGGCGGGCAAAAGCAGAACGGTCAACGGCAGCGTTCCGATAAGCAACCCTCGCAGGGTCGGCAAAAAAACAACCGTTCTCGACGAGGGCAACGAAGTGACCAACCCAATCGTCCTGCAAAAGGCCGCCCGCCGCAACCAAAGCACCGTCGTGGCAACCAACAGGGGCGTTCCAACAACGCGAACCGTCGAAGCAAGCGCAGAGACGACCGCCCATGATTGGCGTCCACAAACATGATGATTTGACGCCCGTTGAGTTTCACCATGGGTTCTGTTTGGGTCGTCGATTCAAACTGCTTCATCCATCTCGGTCAGAAAGCCGAAGACGGATTTGTCGACGATCTTTCGGCGATGCTTCGTGGCAGCCGCCTTCTCATCACGCCTGGTGTGGAGCAGGAGGTTGCAACCGTCGCGTTTCGTCGCTGTGAGGGTCGGCCAAACCTGCTCAAAACGCTTGACGGCATGCTTCATTCCGTTCCAGTTGAGGAAGACGATGTTCGGGCATTGGCCAAGCGCATCGGCGAAACAGCAGCCCCCCAGGACGTTGATTTGTCGCTGATGGTGCTCGCCGATAGCCTCGGTGAGGAAAGCAGCGAAGTGGTCTTGGTTTCCGACGATTTCAAGATGACCACAACGGCTGAACGCACCAAGTTGCGCTTCGAGACTTGCCCCCCGTCGACGTTTCTCCAACGGCTTGTGGCCGACGCACCCGATGCCGCCCGTGATGCGCGTTTTCGCAGCCTCTCTCGGCAGGTGCGTGCTGCGGAAATGAAGTACGCCATCAGCAGAAAAAGCGAATACGACGTCCAACGAAAATTGACATGGATGGTCGATTCTCTGTTGACTTCAAGTCATGCTTTGCATGCTGAAGAGGAGGACGCTCAGCGGGTGGAACGCCGACGTATCACCGATTTGACCCGTGTGATTCGTGGCTACAACATCAAGCCAAAACGCCTTGAGGCGTTGGGTAATTTACCGCAGATCTGCGCCCCCGTTTCCAAATTGGACGCCCATCTCTCGACCCTGAGAATGGAAGCTGACGAACATCTTGCGAGGGCGGTTGAGACTACATCCGTTCTGCTTACGGAGGTCATGGAAGAAGTTGGCATGGGGCTCGCTCCCCTGGGTGAAGAACAGGCTGAAATTGCTCATCGTGCAATGGCTGGCAGTCTTCTGCGTACCGAATCTGCATTGGGATTGATGGCGCGCATGTCTGGTAATTTTCAACATGCTCGAAGGCATCTCGCCCGTGCCCTCCACCTTGCCACCCTGGTCGATGATGTGGGTTCCGAGAGAAAGGCGATGCGAAGGTTGGGCATGTTGGCGCTTCAAAGTGGCGACGACGGCCGTGCTTTCGACCTGTTCACGACGGCCGCGACGCAACCGTCAACCTCAGCGTCGGACGCAATACCCTCAATGGTTCTTGCAGCCATCGCCGCCTCGTTGACCGGCGAACATCCCGTTGCTTCGTCGTGGGTCGAGAAAGCCTCGAAAAGCCTCATGAGCGATCCTACAACAGGCTCGATGATGCTTGAACGGGTTGGGACCGATTTGTTGGCCATTGACCGTCCCGAATTGGCCATTGAATTGTTTGATGAAGCGATGGAGTGTGCGATGATGGCCCAGGATGATGAACGGTACGAAGCGTTGAGCACCTGCATGGTGCAAGCCGAGCTGGCACTTGACGACAGTGAACGGAAGAACATCCCGTTGTTGCGCCGTCTTTTGGACGGCCTCACGCCAACGGCGTTGGAGCAGAAGCGTTGACCTCTGCTGAAACGCCCGCTTCGTATCGCTTGAAGTTCTCGTTGAACATGGTGGCGAGTTTGTTTGCCGTGGCGTCGTAAGCCTCACCATCGTTCCAGGTGGTGCGAGGTTGGAGCACTTCGGATGGAACGCCTGGGCATGAGGTAGGCACTTCAAATCCGAAGCGCTCATCGGTCACGAATTCCACATCGTCGAGGTCACCGTCAAGCGCAGCGTTGAGCATGGCTCGGGTGTACTTGATTTTCATTCGGCTTCCCTCACCGTAGGCGCCTCCTGACCAACCGGTGTTGATGAGCCATGCCGTGGAACCGTGCTGGGCCATCTTCTCGGACAACAGATCAGCGTAAACGCCGGGATGCATGGGCATGAAGGGCTCACCAAAGCAGGCCGAGAACGTGGCTTGCGGTTCTTTCACGCCAATTTCCGTACCGGCCACTTTCGCGGTGTAGCCCGAGATGAAATGGTAAGCCGCTTGCGAGGGGGTGAGTCGAGAGATGGGCGGCAACACGCCAAAGGCATCACACGTCAAGAAAATGACGTTTTGCGGGTGGCCACCCTTGGAGTCCTCCGTGCGATTATCGATGAATTCAATGGGATAGGAGCCTCGAGTGTTCTGTGTCTTTGAGGTGTCGTGGAAGTCAGGCACGCCGTCTGCGTCAACCACGATGTTTTCCAACACCGTGCCAAAGCGACGGGTGGTGGAGAAAATGGCCGGCTCATCTTCCTCCGAGAGGTCGATGAGTTTGGCATAACATCCGCCTTCGAAATTGAAGACGCCGTTCGCACCCCAACCGTGCTCATCATCACCGATGAGGGCCCGCTTTGGATCGGCGGAAAGGGTGGTTTTTCCAGTGCCTGAAAGGCCGAAGAAAATCGCGGTGTTTTCCCCCGTGGTGTTGGCGGAACAATGCATGGGCAAGATGCCCTTTTTCGGCAAGATGAGGTTCATGACCGAGAAGATGGATTTCTTGATTTCACCAGCGTAGCGCGTGCCGCCGATGATGACTTCTTTCTCGGCGTAGTTGACGATGACGAAGCACTGGGAGTTGAGGCCATCTGCTTCAGCATCGGCTTCGAAATGCGGTGCGTGAAGAACGGTGAACTCGGGCTCGTGCTTCTCAAGTTGGGCAGCATCTGGACGAATGAACATGTTGCGAGCGAAGGTGTTGTGCCAAGCATTGTGATTGACGACACGAATGGGCAAGGCTTCGGAGAAATCAGCGCCGCAGTAGAGGTCTTGAACGAACAACGCGTCTTGCTGGGAGAGAAAATCAACCACCTTTGCGCGCATGCGCTTGAACGTACCTTCGTCGGTTGAGACGTTCACATCGCCCCAATTGATGTCGTTGGAAACCGACGGCTCATCAACGATGTATTTGTCGTTGGGTGACCGGCCGGTACGCTCGCCAGTTTCGGTGACCAAAGCACCATGTGCGCTCAGAAACCCTTCCTCTCGTTGAATGGCGAGGTTGATCAGGTCCTCTGCAGGAAGGTTCCAGTAGACGCTTCCAGAAGGAGTAATGCCGTGTTGTTCGAGGTTCCCAGAAGGGGTCCCGACGATGCCGCCCATGCTGACCGTTTCTGCCGCCCCTCTTTGTCCCTTTTGGCTCGGCAGCAACCTCACTGAGGTGTTCGTTTCCGTTGCAGACGCCTCCAATGTTCGCAAAATCAACCCTGTCGGGAAATCGTTGGGGCAGGGTGTCCGCCATGGGCCAAGTTCAAGGGCGCGGAGAAGTGCATCTGCTCATGGAGGAGAAAGAAGGCGGTGATGCCATGCCTTCTCCGCCGGAGGACGATGTCCTCAGGGAGCAATCGTTCAAGCGAGCAAAAGGCCTCAATCTTGACTCGTTCATGGTTCAATCCGACCATCAATACGAACCCTCTCTCAGCGATACCGAGGAACCACTCGATGCGGACGCAAACGACCAACTGGAACCGACCGCTGATGCGGCGGTGGGCGAAATGGGTGAACTCTTCACCAACACCCCTTCAACCGCACAGGGAGTTGATTCCACGACGCACATGGCCACACACGCCGAACAACAAATNAGTCGAGGTTTGGCCGTGGCCATGGTCGTTGTTTGGACGGCCATCGGTGCACTCGTGGGCACGGTGTTGCCNCCGCTTNTNGGCGGTCTTGGTCTGCTTTCCATGGCGCTGTTTGGNCTGTATTTGGGAGAACGTTGGATTCAACGGGACACNATGCATTTCCTCGGNNTGACATGGGTCATCATCTCGATGAAGTTGCTCTACGGGCTTGCACTGGATGCGTGGCGCTGGGGCTGGCTTGACAGCATCGGGCCCAGCGCCAGTCAGACGCTGGGAGTCGTAATGTTGGGTCTTGTCGGCCTGAACGTCGGCTTGGCGTTCCGCCACGATGAGGACGCCATCGCTGCTCAATCGGCCTTGGTGCTCTTCGCAGTCGGTAGTTCGGCCGGTGCTGTTTACGGGGAACTGGGGATTGCGGCGTTCATGGTTCTCGCCATGGTGCTCATGCACGGTCTTGCATTGATTCGCTCTTCAGGAAACCTCGCCAGCCTCGGCATTTCCATATCCTATCTTTGGGTCGGCGTCCATGCATTGTCCAACGATTGGACCNTCCTCTCGCTCACCTTGCTCCCCATTGAGAACGACCTCACGCTGTTCCTGCTGCTCACCGTGGTCACGGCTGCCAACGCTGCCATGGCTGCTCGTTTTGTTCATCACGAAAATTGGCTCAGTCAAGCGGTGCATGCGATCGGACTGGGCAAACCCGGTCTTTGGGCAGTGTCCGTTTCGTTGGGAATGGTGGGGGCGCTGATGGCCATTGCAGCCCATCGCACCGAGACGGGCTATGCTTTGGCGCAATTGATGCTGCTTACGCTGGCGTTCACCGCCTCGTACCTCGTCGTTCGTGGCGTTCCTTGGCCCCGCCTCATGCCCTTCGTGCTTGCTCCGCTTCCGTTCATGATCGCAGGCGTTGGTCTGTTCAACAGCGGGGCCGTCGATTGGGAGTTACCGTTCGGACTGGAGGCGTATTCCTTGTTCGCAGCCCTCTCNGCGTTGCTGTGCACGGGCGTCCTTCTCAACCACCAAGCCAACGTTTCCGACCACGTGCTCTGGATGGGCTCACTGGTCGTTGTGGTGTTGCTTACCCTGCTGATTCCTGCGGAAGACGGCGGTCAAACCGCTCGGTTGTTGTTGGTATCCCAAGCCGTTGTTTGGGTTGGCTTGGCCGCATTGGCGGTCTTGCGTCATTCTCCAACCATGGCGGGCGTAGCGGTGTTGGCTCCTTACATCTGGCTGCTCGCCTTTGCCACCGATTTCGAATCGCGCTTGGTCAATGCCGACCTCGTNCCCATCGTGCTCAATGAAGTGGATGCTGGGTGGTGGATGATGGCGCTGGTGGTGCAACAAATCGTGGTCTGCATGCGTTTAGGTGAAGCCAATTTGAACCTCGCGGTAGGTGTTGCGGGTTTCTCGGAAATCAGCACGAGGATCCGAGATGCCAACGTGTTGAATCTCTGGAATCTTTCCTTCTTCTTGACCTGCCTTACCTACCTCGCCATGGCTCGCCCAGAGGGGTTGACCGCATTGGCTCTTCAGGGCGGGATGGGGTTGTTGCTGGTTTCGCATGCCGCAGTGGTGTGGCGAGGCCATCATCTTGGACGACCGCAAACATTGGTCATCGTCTGGGCGGTCTCGGCCTTGGGCCTCACATGGCAGTACGGCGATGAAGCCGTGTGGTCCNTCATGNTCACGTTTGGAAGTGTGNTCCTCCTTCTCGGCGCTGTTCAACAGGCTCGCCTTGCTGCNGAGCAAGAAGCNCAACAGGATCAGCACAGAGCNCTCCCTGGNCGTCTCCTCACGCTCCATCTTTCCGTGATGATGGCCTTGTTTTTGGTGGTCGCTCTTGCGCCACANCGCCTCTCGATGTTGACGGGACAGGGAGCCCTGTTGTCCACCGAACAGAATCTTTGGTTGCTGACGATGGTTGGCGGGGCTTCCTTGGGGATGTATCTCTATCGCCTCAACGTCATCGACGCTTTGCTTCTACCGACCGCTGCTGCGTTGGCATTGTTGGTGAGCATGGCCCTCGCCGGCCAAGCGAGCAACATGGATGGCGTTCAACTCAGTGCGCTGGTGCTCTTTGTGCTGGTCGGCGCCTACTTGGCGTTCCAAGGCGATGTTCGAGCAGGCCTTCGTGCCGTGACCACAAAGCAAGAACGAGAAGCAGCGTTTGCAGAAAAACGNGAGCGGATGGGGCACCTCGTTTCGGCCACCTCAAAGGACGGAACGATGGACGTCACGCTCAAGGAATTGGACGCCGAGTTGCTGGAATTGGCCGAACGACAACGGAAGCGAGCAAAACGCTCCGATACTTCAGCATCCAATGACCTCCTCGTCGGCGATATTCATTATCGCCCTGTCGTGTTGATGCTGTTTCTTTCCGTCTGTTTCCTCGCTTCCATGTGGATGGCGTATGCGACCGCGTACGGGTTGATGGCCCTCATCTTCAGTGCTGCCTTTTCCTTTGTCTTGGTTGGCCTGGCTCGGCTTCGAGCGGATTCGATCGGCCTTCGTCTCCCCGATGTGGCGGGCGTTGAATTGCCGATCATCTTCGCCATGTGCGGCATGGTCTTGGTTCACATCGCAGGTCGGATGACGGTGGGCGTCCTGAGCGATGATGCGGTNCANCAAACCGTCCTCATGGTCACGTTGGTGTTGCTGGCGGTGATGGGCGTNATGGGGCGCAACGACCTCGGCTTACGCATTCCGAGTGTTCTGGAAGCGGTTCTTGGATTGCTCGTTATCGACCGTTTGCTCGGGTTGTTGTTGGGCGGCGAGGTACCCGTTCCGTTTTCCATTGACCCCCTCAACGGCGACCTGCTGACATGGGTGCTGCCGTTGCTCATTGGCGAGCTCATTCTGTTGCGCATGCTTTGGTCCTATGATTGGGTGGAGGGCGAGCGACTCCGTCGCGACCTTGCCGACCACCGGTCTGCTTTGGGCCGCAGTGCATGGATAGGCGGCATGCTCGTCCTCTCGGTTGGACCAGCAGGGGTGCTCGCCATGTTGGCAGGCGCCCGACGCGGTCGCTCATGGCAGCAGCCAGCGGTGGCGTTGACCGCAGTCGTGTGCATTCCACTGGTCGTTCAATCGCTCTCTGTTTGGCTCATTGCACCGATATTCCCGCCACTCACCATCGCACTGGTGACCGCTATCGTTGGCGTGTTCAGCGTGGGTTGGACGGCCTCCGTTGTCCGATGGCGCTTGGGTCTCTGGTTGCCGGCTTCGCTCTGGGCCACCCATGCGATGCTTTACACCGCTGCGGTGATGGCAAGTTCCCTTGTCTTACTCTCGCTGGCAGCCATGACCGTTTCCGCCACGGCATGGGTCAGTGGTATCTTGACGCGACGCAAATCCTGGCGAATCGTCGGTGCCGTGGATTTGGTGGTGGCTTGGTTGGTGGCTGCTGTTGCCCTGGTGGCTGGAGCCACAGCGGCGTATGCGCTCTTGTTGCTCATCGCTTCAGCAGTCTTGCTGTTTGCCGTGACGACACTCACACAAGCAAACGAAGTCGAACTTCTCAACGATTAATTCTCCGTGAGCACGTCCACAAGCATCGCTCTGACTTCGCCCAGCGTCGTCTCAAACACCGTTGGATCAAGACCAGGGGACAAGCGTAGTGAGAGGCTGGTTTTGGCTTGGGTTCCGCTGTTGCGAATACCGTAGGAGACCACATGGTCTCCTTTTGTTGCATGAATCAACAACAAGTTGTCCTCACCGTCAATACGACGTGATTGTGCCTCGAAGCCAGCCTCATTGAGGGCATGGATGAGATGCTGTTCCACTCGCCCATGGATCTCGGCATCCGGGTGCCATCGCTCACGATGGCTTTCTGTGATCGAGACCCGTCGCTTCCAACCGCGATTGAAGGCCCCCAACCTTCCCTTGCCCGACGCGAGAAGAACGGCACACAAGGTTGCAGCGCCGTCTCCGACAAGACTCCATCGTCCGGGTTTGGAAGGGCACGGCGCAGCCATTACCGCATGCCCCGAATCTTCGATGCCGAGGCATCGAGGCATGGTATCTTGCTCGAACAGCCCGCCATGTTCAGGGCGCAGATAGAAGGACAACCATCGGTCACCAACCGCAGTTTCCGCGCAGGTGTTTTCGTCATTGAGTGAGGCGATGTAACCCATCAATGCCACATCGGACTCGATGCTGGCGGCGAAGGCCCATCCCCTTGCAGCGCCGCTGGTCATCAACAGAGCGCCCATGGCATCGCCATCGACGACTTTGTACCCCGTTTCCGTCGC
>PBUZ01000002.1 GCA_002728035.1 Methanobacteriota archaeon | reverse complement strand
TCGCTTTCGGCCGAGGAACCCGTCGCTGTTGACGATACGGGCGCGTTCTCCACCGTGATTGACGTTCAGGTCGAAGACAGCACGCAAAGCATGTACTTGGCCAACATGGCCGTCAAGTGGCACGCCACCGATGCATCTGGAACGGAAACTGAGAACGGCACGGCCGAGGTCCGAGGAAACGAACTGAGCATTGAGGGTACCGGCGCCTACGACGGCCGCTTGGTGGTCAAGCTCGAGACCACGCCTCCGACGTTCTACCTTCCAGCATTTTCCACCTCGTTTGCCTTTGCCTCGGCACCTGATGCAGGAGAAAATGAAACCAACACCACCGACGAGACCAACCAGACCAGCGGCCCGACCTTCCCCGACGTAACCCTTCCCGGCACCGTCGATTGCGGTACGGCCACCTACGAATGGGACAGCAACGCCACGGACGTTACCATCACCTGCACGGTCACCAATCCGAACCCCTTCGACGTCATGGTTGGATTCGCATGGAAGGTCATCCCCGGCACGCCACCGCCCATTGAATTGGTCCACAACGAGGCAGATGGCGACACACCAGCGCTCACCGCAGAGGCTAACGGTACAGTTGACCTAACGTTCACATTGGTCCGAAACGGGCCGACCGAGGGCATGTTCCCCGGTCTTCAGGGCGAGGGTTATGTCGTCTACCTCAGCTGTCTTGACTTCGGCGACAACGCCTGTGATTCCATGACCGAGGACACGGCCTACACAGAGGGAGAAATCGTTTGGACGCTCGGTGAGATGCCAACACAAGTCGTTGACGACAACCCCATTGAAGACGAGGCTGAGGGCGCGATGACGCCGGTGGTGGTCGGAATTGGATTGGTCATCGCGATCGTCGGCGGAGTTGTCGGTGTCCTCTACATGCGTCGCGACATTGAGGATGATTTCGATGATGAGGACGATGAGGATTATTACGCCATGGCGATGGACCAACCAGCGAGTCGTAGCGAATCGGTATCCGCGCTTGATTTGGGCTCAAAGAAATCCTTGGACGAACTCAAGGATTCAGGAAAAGACCTCCATGAAGCCGCTCCCGAAGGTCTTGCTGCTTCTCCTTCTTTGGGAAGCAGTGCCGACGCCTTCGAGTTTGGAGCGACGGCTCGAGACGCAGCGCCAACTGAAGAGGAAGCGGCGGAGTCTGAGGATGAAGAAGACCAAGAAGAATCGTACGATGAAGCCTACGAAGAGAGCGATGACGGCATCACCGTGGACGAAGACGGCACGGAATGGTGGGAAGACGAAGAGGGCGTTTGGTGGTACCGAGAAGAAGGTTGGGAAGACTGGGCGGTCTGGGAAGATTGACCACGCCGTGACCCTTTTGACGGGTGAACGATTCGGCATTGAGCGGAGGACTTGGGATGGATGCAAACTTGCAAGCCTATTCGTTGGTTCTCCATCAGGATGCAGACCCACGTACCGGCGGTGTGGCCGTGTGCGGTTTCACAACGGCGGGCATGGTCGGTGTCATTGCGACTTCTCACATCATCAAGACCCTTGGATTGAACCAATTGGGCACCGTGATGCACAAGGATTTCCCTGCCGTTGCCCTCATTCACAACGAAGTCCCGAAACACCCTGTCCGTGTCTATCAAGGGGATGGCATCGGCGTGTTCACCTCCGAAATTCAATTTGGTAACGAGACGGACATCATGTTCGCCTCCACCGTTCTTGAGTGGTTCACCAAGGGCGGTTTTGACCGCCTCATCATCATCGATGGTTTGACGCGTCCAGAAAAGGAGTTGAGTAACGGTGAACTGTTTGGCGTCGGCTCAACACCTGCAGCCCGAGAGCGCCTCAAGCAATTGGACATTGAACCGATTCAGCAGGGCATTGTTGCAGGCATCACGGGCTTTTTGCTTGGCGAGGGAGACCGTCTTGGCATCGATGTCACGGCCTTGCTTTCCGAGGCCAGTCCGATGTATCCTGATGCACGGGCAGCAGCGTTGGCGGTGGAGGCAGTCGGTGATTTGACAGGACTCGAAATCCCGCTGACCGAACTGCTCGAGAACGCCAGGTCGATCGAGGACAGCGTTCGCGACATCATCGAAAACGCGTCACAGATGCTGCCGGCTCCGGACACCCCCGACATCACCGACATTGACCCGTCGTTTGGATGAACCTCACAAAAAGCATAAATGCGGGGCTTATCACTTGTCATAGCATGCGAAAAACGCCTGTTTTGCTGCTTTGTTTGTTGATGTTGACCGTTTCGTTGGCAGGATGCACGGAAGAAATCAATGAACAGGTAACCGTCAGTGAGGGCGGCACCTGCTTTGCGATTTTGGAAATCAACGGTACGATGGTGAGCAACGGGACATACGAAGGGTACGACGAAAACCACGCCACGTTGGATACCTACACCTACAATTCAGCGTGTTTGGTGGCCTCTCATCTCTCCACTGAAGGCAATTACAGCACGTTGTGGACCAACACCACCTATGACGACGAGGGAAACCCGCTCGTGATGAATTTGGAATCGGGACCCGACTCGCTTGAACGAATAGAATATGTGTATGAAAATGGTCTTTTGATGACCGTGAAAACCACTGAGGATGTCGGTGAAGAGAATGAAATGGCCTATTACGTGAATTACACGTACGATGACCAAGGCCGAGAACTCACCCGCTACGTCCAAGATTGGGACCAGTACACCAACACAACCTACGGAAGCAACGGCGAAATCATCCAGGAAGTGCAGAGCGGTCCATGGGGAACAACCATCTCCAACATGACCTACGATGCGCAGGGTAACCAAATTCAAATCGAATATGCCTCCCAGTACCGTGATGCAGACTGGTCGTATACCTACGACAATTACACCTATGAAAACGGAAAACTCGTTCAACATGTTGATGACAATGGTGGACCAGACTACACGTACTACACAAATTACACCTACAGTACGGACGGCCTTACCACGGAGGCATGGAGGTCAAGCGGTGGGGTGACGATCACCACGTTCGATGCCGACGGCAACACCCTCTCTGAAGTCATGAAGTCCTCTCAATACGAAGACGGAACTTGGCAGTACGTATTCACCAGGACCTACACCTGGGGCGACCCACTGGCTGAAGCCTAAGTTAAGCGAACCACGCAAGCTATGACCGTTTCAAACGGCGCATCCGTGACGAAGAACGGGTCGATGTCTGGCACCCTTGCTGCAGCATACCCCTTTTCGGTGATGGCTGTGAACAGCGTTTCCATCTTCGGAGCCTGCCCGGTACCCGCCATGTTGGGTAGGTCGTCCATGTGATACAGGGTGTGTTCGCGACTCATCAGGTCGGCCGCTTGTGCGATGTAACGGACGCTTCGACACAACTCACGGCGAGCGTATTCTTTGTCACGTTCGTCCCACACCAAACCATCCTTGCAGGCCGCGTCGATTTCTTCAGATGAGGCCTCGCACACCTGCAGCACCCGTTCTTCGGTCATGCGACCGGTGATCTCCGCATCCCACAACGGGCCAACCCAAAGCGGGCCGCTACCGCGCTGCACTTCCTCGGGTGTTGGATGTTGAACGAATCGGTAGGTGCCGTTGGCTTCGCGTATGCGCCATCCGATGTTGTTGAGGACTTCAGAAGCGTTTTCTCGACTTCGTCGCACCTTGACGCTCACCCGAACATGGTGCCCGTCGAAGAGAGCGAGCACCGGCTCAACACAACGGTCGTGGCGAGCCGCTGTCGTGGCGATGAGGCCCAACAACACCCGAACAGCGTCGTCGTGAGCATAACTGTCAACGATGCCCTTTGCACCGTAGCGTCGGTGTTGGGAGGACGCGCTTGAGCCCGTGAGAGCCGCCGTATCGGTGGCTGTAACCTCAAGGAAACCCGTTCTTGAGAGCCCTTGTATCGCTGCATCGAGGAAGTTTACCGGAGAGCCAAAGGGGTCGAGGTCAACCCACTGGTAGGCGGCTTCCATCAAGGCGATTCGTGCATCGTTTTGCATCACGAAAATACCGTTGTGCATCTGGCCCGATGGCGGTCGTTCGTAGCGGTCGTCCTCAAGTGAATGATCGACGCTGACGGCTGAGGGATAAGCGGCGTGAGATCGTTCGAGCCAATCAAGCGCAAATCGATCGAGGTCGTTGGCGGTCACGCGAAGTCGCTGTTGATGTTGTGAAGGAATTTCATTTCGCCAACGGCGAACCCGAACGCCGGTGGCACACAACGCATCGAAGGCACGCACATCATGGCCTGGTTTGACCAACCAATCGTGTTCAAGCGCATCGGCCAACAGCAACACCGAACGGGTTCGTGCGGGAGCCATCGCTGGGTTCAGAAATCCGGGTCCAGTGCGTTTTGCTGGCCCACGCGGCATGTGTGTTGGGCGCTCTTGGTCAGCGCGTAGATGGACCAACGTCTTGCCTTCCAACCACAGATGGCCGGGACGAGCACCTTCGTCACGCTCTTCGGCCATGCTTCCGCGACGAGCCTCTCCCTCAAGACCGCACCGATGAAGTCAGTTTCAGTAATGGGAGAATTCGACGCCGTCGAGAGCGTGCACAACTCGGTGCCCTTCGTCTTCAACATGGCCGACCACCGCCGCACCCGTCATGCGTTCGTTGAGCCAAGCGAGCATGGCATCTGCGTGTTCGCTGTCGACGGCCAAGACCATGCCCATGCCCATGTTAAACGTGCGATACATCTCTCGAGTTTCTACGCCACCGACACTTTGCAGCCATTCAAATTCAGGAAGGACAGGCAGCGGCGTTTGAATGTTCCATCCAAGCGATGGATGAAGGCGCAGGAGGTTCGACAAACCACCGCCGGTGATGTGGCAGATGCCGTGCACATCGTGGATGCCGAAGGAGGCAGGGCCTCGTGCTGCGTTGAGCAGGTCAACCACAGGGTCGCAGTAAATCCGTGTCGGGTTGAGCACGACTTCACCGAGGGTTGCATCTCCCTCAGTCCAGCGAACCAGGTCGCGATTGGGATGCGTCGTTTGAAACGGCGCTGTATCGGTGTAGTTGAGCCCAGCGTGCTCAACGATCTTCCGCACGAGCGAATACCCGTTTGAATGGATTCCCGAGGAGGGCAAACCGATGAGCACGTCACCGGCAACGAGTCGCTCCCCGGTGATGGCTTCTCCTTTGGGCAACCAGCCAAGAGCCGTGCCTGACAAATCCAATTCCGTGACGATGCCCGGGAGCGAAGCCGTCTCACCACCCGCCAGTGTCACGCGTGCTTGGCGGCATGCCTCTGCAAGCGAAGCGCCAAGGGCGGCATGAATGGCAGGGTCGGGCTTAGGAACGGCCACATAATCCACAAAGGCGATCGGTTCAGCACCGACACACAACAGGTCGTTGACGTTCATGGCCATGCAATCGATGCCAACGCCTCCCCATTGCTCGAGCGATGTTGCAATTTGGAGTTTGCTTCCAACGCCATCGGTTGCCATCGCGAGGAGATTGTCACCAAATTCGATGAGTCCTCCAAAGCCGCCTGGGAGGTCCACCGGAGCACCGGGCGTCCCGGGGGTGCGGACGCTCTTGGAGAGGGCACCGATCAGTGAAGCGACGGCCGACCCCTCAAGGTCAATGTCAACCCCTGCACTGGCGTAGTCCATGGGTTCACTCATGCTTTGTCCACCGGTTGGCGCTTGAAGAACTTCACTCATGCGTTCAACAGCGAGGCTGCCAGCGGAACGAGGTGCGGCAAACTGCCGTGCAAGCGATGACCATCGCTGACAATTTCGAGGTGAACATGAGGGTGCTGCTCCACGGCTCGCTCACTGTTGGCAAGGGGAACCACATCGTCTTGAGCACCGTGAAGAAGTGCGGTTGGATGCGGAAGGGCAGGCCATGCATGGTCATGAGCGACCTCGTAAAACGACCACGGCATGTTCACCGCCTCGTCCCAACCAGGCGGGTGGAACACGTGCACGCCGGAGGACTCCCACGACGCCATGGCTTCTTCACCCAATGTTTCCTTGACGAGGTCAGGATAACCGAAAGCAGGCGCCAACAGCAACAAGCGAAGTGCAAGTTCAGGTCGTTGAGCAGCAGCGTTGGCGGTCGCAAGACCACCAAAGGAGGAGCCGATGAGCAGGTCGAAGGGGCCTTGTTGGTCAATGGCTTCCAAGACAACCTTGGTTTGGTTGGCGATGTCCCAACCGTATGTTCGCATATCGAGGGTGACAACTTCCCATCCTTGTTCCCGCATCCACGCGGCTTTGCTGCTTTCCGTGCTCGACCACAGCCCGTGAGCAAACGTGACCCTCATGGTGGCAAGTCGCACGCCACGCTACATGGATTCTTCGTCGCTCGGCGTTTTCCACACGACACCTCTTGGAATTGGAATCAAGGTCTTGCAATGGTGTGGTTTTCCAATGGAAACCAGGGGGTGCATCTCCTCGCCGACAAGGATGATATACCGTAGCCAATGTTGTTCGGTGTCCCAGCGGTGCTCACCATGTCAACGATTCAAGAATTTGATTTGCCCGCCCGCTGGACTTCCTTGCTTCAAGACACGTATGCTGAAGCCGTCCACAACCTGTCAAAAATGTGGCCAGATGAGGAATCGCTCAACGTCTCCTACCGTGAAGTTGAGGGCTACGACCACGAGTTTGCTCAGGACATCCTCGCCAATCCAGACCTTCACTTCCGAGCCGCCAACCAGGCACTTCGCCAATTCCTTCTCGATGCAGGCGAAGGCAACATCATGCCGTTCGTACGGATCACGCATCTTCCAAGCGACCAAGTGCGAACGGTCTCTCAGCTACGTGCCGACGACATCGGCCGCCTCATCGCCATTGACGCTGTCACGACGAAGATTTCAGGCGTACGTCCACGACTGTACACGGCGGTGTTCGAGTGCGTGGCCTGCGGCCATGTCATGGAGATCGATCAGCCCAACGAGCAGGAACTCATCGAACCCTTGGAGTGCATACAAATTGACGGGGGATGCGGCCGACCCAAGCGTCAAACGCGTTTCTTGCTCCAACAGCAAGCCTCCCATCTCATCAATTCTCAATTCATTGAACTTCAAGAACTCCCCGAGCAAATGAAGGGCGGCATTCAGCCCGAACGGATCATTTGCATCGGCGAACAGGATTTGGCAGGATGCCTCAACCCAGGCGATCGGGTCAAGGCCAACGGCGTGCTGTTCATTCGATCTCAGCGAAAGGGCGGGAAAGACACGCCTGTGTTCGATATCTTCCTCCGAGTCCATTCACTTGAGCGACAAAACATTCCGCTCGAGGAGATCATCATCTCAGAGGAGGAGGAGACCGAGATCAAGGACATCGCTCGTGACCCAGAAGTCTACAACGTGCTGACGCGAAGCATTGCTCCCTCCATTTTCGGTATGGAACGCGTGAAAGAATCCCTGATGCTGCAACTCTTTGGCGGGGAAGCCCAGGTCAACGAAGACGGCACGCGAAACCGCGGTGACATCCACATTTTGCTGATGGGCGACCCCGGTGTTGCAAAATCACAACTGTTGCATTACATGTCGACCATTTCGCCCCGTGGGCGATTCGCCTCGGGTCAATCGGCCTCGGCTGCGGGTTTGACCGCTGCTGCGGTCCAAGACGCCACGGCTGACGGCCGCTGGACATTGGAAGCAGGTGCGTTGGTCTTGGCCGATTTGGGCTTGGCTGCTATCGACGAATTCGACAAGATGAACACGGCCGACCGTTCCAGCATGCACGAAGCCATGGAACAGCAGAGCATTTCCATCTCCAAAGCCGGCATCAACGCCAGTTTGCGAACCCGTTGTGCGGTGTTGGCTGCAGCGAACCCGACCAGCGGTCGGTTCGAACCGGTCAGTGATGTTCCGTTCACGTCCCAAATCAACCTCGCCCCACCGTTGATCTCTCGTTTCGACATCATTTGGTTGCTCACGGATACGCCCGATGAAAACAACGACGAGAAAATCGCCCAGCACATCATCGACAACCGTCTTCGTGGTTCGAGTGAACTGCTGGTCAAGGAGGGAACCATTCCCGACCCGTCGCGCTCCACTGCGGTCAAGAAATCGGACATGAAAGTCAACGGCTCTTGGGAAGTTCTTCCACGCGATCTCCTGCGGAAGTACGTTGCTTATTCCAAGCGCTCCCATCAGCCAAAACTCAACGACGAGGCCCGAGCCGCCATCGTTGCATACTACGTTTCCACCCGTAAACAAGGCGGTGAATCTCAGGACAGCGTGGCCATCACGGCGCGTTCGTTGGAGGCCCTGTCGAGGCTTGCGGAAGCGAGTGCCAGAATTCGGTTGACCGACGAGGCGACCATCGAAGACGCTGAGCGAGCCATCAGGTTGACCAAAACGTGGCGTCATGAGTTGATGGGTGAGAACTTCGATCTCACCACCATTGAATCGGGCAAGAAAGGAAGGGTCCGTAATCAGGAGAAAACGGTCCTCGACATCGTCTCCAAATTGCAGAACGAATCGGGTTCAACCGCAGCCTTGCTCGACGTGCTTACCGAAGCCGAGCGAAAGGATATTCCTCGGTCAAAAGCGGAAGACATCATCGACAAGTTGTGCCGAGAAGGGCGCATGATGCGTCCATCAGGCTACGACAGTTTGCAGGTCGTTTGAGGCCGTTTTTGGGGGTGGTGCTCATGAAGGTTGAGCGCTTCGCCACACCATGGCCGATGAACCCGTAGGCGAAGTTCACCGTCCAAACGACCTCGACCCCGCCGCCTTGGGGTTCATGTGCGGCCTTGAGGTTCACCAGCAATTGGCGACCGGTAAACTTCATTCGCGTCAAAGCGGTGAACTCTACGACATCACCATCGACACATTACCTGACGCCTGGCCTCGCTTCGAACGCCGCCTTCGCGCGGCGCGTGGTGAAGGCGGGACCATCGATGTTGCCGCACGGTTTGAATCAAGGCGCAACCGTTCCTTTGTCTACGCCCAGTCACCCAATGCTGGCCTCATCGAACTGGATGAACAACCTCCGTTGGCGCTTGACGACGATGCGGTCGACATCACGCTCACCGTTGCAGCTCTGCTCAATGCTCAACCTGTCTCCTTGATTCAAACCATGCGAAAGACGGTCGTTGACGGTTCAAACACCAGCGGTTTTCAGCGCACATCCCTCATCGCTACCGACGGACGGTTGGTCACCGAGGGTGGTGATGTCGGCATCGATGTCGTTTGTTTGGAAGAGGACAGTGCTCGGAAATTGGACACGGTGGATACGCCAAACGGTCAGAAAGTCATCTACAATCTTGACCGACTGGGCCTGCCCCTGATCGAGATTGCGACATCACCGGATGTGCAATCCCCCGACCATGCTCAGGTGACTGCGAAGGCACTTGGGCGCGTGCTGCGTCAAACGCGTCGTGTGCGGCGCGGCCTTGGAAGCATTCGTCAGGACCTCAACGTCTCCATTGGCGCAGGCGACCGCGTTGAAATCAAGGGGTGCCAAGACCTCGGGTGGATTCCACGTATCATTCGCCTTGAAATGGCACGCCAGTTGCACTTCTACAGGTTGGCCAATGAATTGCGTGCAATGCTCAATCTGCCCCCACTTCCTCCTCATCGAGACGACGATGACGAGGCAACAGAGCTGCAGGTGGCACAATCGGTTGCCGAGCATTTGCCTGAAGCAATGAGCGATGTCACCTCATTGTTCGCCTCAACATCATCGGGGATGGTCAGCGAAAGCATTGGCAACGGGAACGTGATGATGGCCCTTCCCCTCAAGGGCATGTTGGGTCGTTTGGGGTCCAAGACATTGGACGAAGACGGCGCCCAATTGCCTCGACTCGGTCGTGAATTGGCAGGTGCTGCTAAGTTGGCCGGCGTCAAGGGGATATTCCACGCCGATGAACTTCCTGCCTACGGTATTTCGCAAGAAGAAGTTGACGAGGTTCGCTCATCGCTCTCCTTGGCCACAGCGGACGGGTTTGTCCTGTGCTGCGCCCCAGCATGGCAGGCTTCTCTTGCGCTGGAATCGGTGCTGTCCCGAGCCCGAATGGCGTGGCATCGCATACCTCAAGAGGTTCGTAATGTGGTGGTGAAGAAAGGTGCACCTGAAGACGGTACGACGGCACCAATGCGCCCGCTCCCGGGG
This sequence comes from Methanobacteriota archaeon, assembly GCA_002728035.1. Taxonomy (GTDB): domain Archaea; phylum Thermoplasmatota; class Poseidoniia; order Poseidoniales; family Poseidoniaceae; genus Poseidonia. The sequence goes on along the minus strand of PBUZ01000002.1, from coordinate 58,259 downwards.
CGTTCCCGTATGTATCCAGAGACCGATGTACCGCCTCAAGCGTTGAGTTCTGCTACCTGGAACCACATCTTGGACCACTTGCCCATGACCGATGAAGAGCGTTCAAATCGCCTCGCAGCGTTTGACATCTCAACCGATCAGGCCGAGCAGTTGTTGGCTCGGGAACTTGACGATGTCTTTTGCGAGCATGTTGAGTCACTGCCCTCCAAAGCATGGGCGGCGTTGGTCTTGAATCATGACGACACCTCTCCTCAATTGCTCGCTCATGTGCTGCGATTAAGAGAGGACGGTGCCCTTGCAAGGGACCACCTCGACGCCGTTATTGTGGCGCACAGTGGCACGCTATCTTCCTACGAAGAACTCCTCGTTTACTGTCAAGAAAACGACCTTGCTCCGGCCGATATCGGTGGGTTGGAAGACGTCATCAACACCATCATCGCCGAGCGTCTCGACTTTGTCAAGGAACGTGGTATGGGCGCGATGGGGCCATTGATGGGCGTGGTGATGCAGGCCGCTGGCGGTGCGGACGGCAAAGAGGTGAGTGCCCTTCTAAAAGCCGCTATTCAAGCCGTTTTGGAGTGAACAACGCATGCGACCTTTGTTGCTCGTTGGATTGTTCCTTTCGGCCTTGATGCTGTTCTCCACCAGCGCTGTTGCTTCTTCTCCTGCGTGGACGGCAGATGTCGGCCCTGGCTACATCACCACCGCACCTGTTGTAGGAGCCGACCACGTGTTTGTCCGCACCTCTGGTTTCTGGACCGGTGAAGAACGACCCGAAGTCATCGCTTTCAGCCACGATGGTGAAGAGCGATGGCGCTTTGTAAACTCCAACACGGTTCAACACGATATGGCGCCTTTGTTATTGATTCCATCGGGAGAAGGCGCGTGCGGTGTTTGGCCGGACATGGTGCTGGTCGGTTGGGCAGACGGTCGTTTTGATGCGCTTTCGGCAGATACGGGTGTATCGCTGTGGAACGTTTCAACCCCTGTCGATGGATGGGGCATCACCGGAGCGTTTGTCATCGATGGAGACGAAGTGGTCTTTCCTGGACGAGCATCGTTGCACCGTGCTTGCCTTGCCAACGGTGAATCCACCCTCAATGTCACGGTAGGCGAAGGTTGGCGAAACGGGGTTGCACAAACACCCTCGGGGTATTGGCTTGGCGATGAGGCCGGCACGCTGTGGCATGTTGGACGAAACGGCTCAGTGTCCTCCCATCTCCAATTCAACGGCTCCATTCGTCACGCTCCTGTGGTGATGGGCGATCGCTTGTTGCTTCACGTACAGCAAGCGTCCAGCAGCATCATTCAAAGTTACGACACCCTGTCTTCCACCGCCACAATACTCGCGGTTTCTGGATCATCACCGGCCGTACCTCTGAAGCTTGACCAGATGGCCATCTTCGGTGATGGTTCAGGTCTCACTTCGGTGGTTTGTGATACGAATTGCCTCGTCTCGGATACGCACGAAACGCTCGTCAACGGTGAGATGGCTTGGACGCCTGACGGTACGTTGCACGCTCCCATCAACACGCCATCGGGCGGCTGGTTGTCCGTTTCGGTTTCAATCAACGGCACCTTCACCTCACCCTCCGTTTTTTCCACGCCCCATGACGGTTATGGAACAGCCTCTCCAGCCTTTGGCAGCGGCCTCAGCGTCTACGGCAACGATGCTGGTGTTTTGATGGTCTACATCACCGAGACCTCCACGCCCACCTCTTCATCGTTTGATGCCCAACCTGTTCTCGGCGCCGTGTTCTTGTTGCTCGCCATGGGCGGTATGGCGGCGTTGGCATCCACGTCACGAACAACCGATGCGTGGCGTCTGTTCACCCTCGTCGTTCTTGTCCTTGCACTGTTGATGCTTCCCGACATCTCGGGTTCATGGAACACTGCACTGGTTGACAAAGAAGAGGATGCACCAACATCGGATTGGAGGCAGCATTGGCCCGGTACATGGCTTGGAACGCAAGTGGTGGTGGTTGAATTTGAGGATGAAACTCTTGAGGTAGGCGGCTTGGTGGGGCACGAGTCGGTGCTGGCACTTACCCAAGCGGCAGCCCTTGACCTGGGCGTTGACATCGATCTTGAATCCACATCACTTGGCACCTATTTGGTCGCCATCAACGGTACATCTGGCGCTGGCTGGGAATACTTCGTGAACGGAGAGCGAGGGGTGCTGGCAGTGGACGATGCGAAGGTCGAAACGCCTGTTGTTTTGGTTTGGCGGCTTGCTTGAGGGAGGGAATGCTCAAGGAGGAACCCCTCCTCGCATGTTCATGTTTCAGGCCATAGGGGTCCACGGACCTGAACTTTCGCCGCTCGGTCATGCGGTGGTCGATGTGGTCTTGGTCGGTCTCGCTTTCGCCCTTCTTTTCTCGACACCGCGCCCAACACCGATGCGGTTCGCTGGGTTGGCAACATTGGTGGTCTCCGTGGTTGCCTTGCGGGTCGTGATGCAACCCTTGCCAAACATCCAACCGGTGACGGTCGCCGCATTGCTGGTCGGAGCGCAACTTGGCGCCCGCCGCGGCGTGGCGTTCGCAGTGCTCGTTGCGTTGCTTTCGAACATGCTGATCGGCGACGGCTGGTGGACCATGTTCCAAGCGGCCGGTTGGGGGGCCGTGGCCGTTCTTGGCTCGAGGTTGAACTTTGAGCAACACGGCAAGTTTGACATGCGTCTTCTGTGCATCGCTTCCGTGTGTGCAGCCTTTGTCTTCGGGTTGATTGCAACATGCTCGCTCATCGAGCCGAGCACCACGCTCTCTTCCTTTGCCTTCCTGCTTGCCCAAGGCCTTCCGTACGATGCCATCCATGCCGTTGGCAACCTCGCCTTCGCCGTTTGGTTTGGGCCAGCCGTGTACCGTTTCCTCGGCGGCTTCGAACTTCCAGCAGGCGAAGAACAACCAACAGGTGAGGGGCATGTCGTCCATGGATGATGCCCCCACCATGGCATTGATTGTTCGCCGAGACCTTACGCTCAGCACGGGGAAGACGGCAGCCCAATGTGCCCATGCAGCCGTCGATGTCGTTCAGCGTGCACGACGCTCCCGTATGCTTGAGCGCTGGCGGGCTGCAGGGGCGCGTAAAGTGGTGCTTGGCATCGAAGATTTGGCATCGCTGAACGCGTTGGCTCGCAGCGTCCCACGTGGCTGTTTTTCTCATCTCGTCGTCGATGCGGGACACACCGAAGTTCCTGCAGGGACAACGACGGTGCTTGGCATTCTTGGCCCACGGCGTGCCATGGACGCATTGCTTGGTGACTTGCGNTCCCTGTGAGGTTTGACCATGGGNTTNCGTTCGTTNCTTCACCGATTAACGGCACCAAANCCNNCCGTCAAACNNGTTGATTCTCCGGTNAAATTGGTTTGTGTGGTCAATCAATCTTTGAAGATGGGAAAGGGCAAATTGGCTGCACAAGTCGGTCATGCATCGATCGAGGCGTTTTTGCGAGCAGGGGTGTCCCACCCCCATTANGTCGAAGCCTGGCTGGCAGCGGGTCAGAAGAAAATCTGCCTCAAGGTTCCCGATGAACACCACTTTGAATCGCTCCAAATCGCTGCAAAGAAGGCGGGGGTGCCGACCCATCTCGTGCGTGATGCTGGCCACACGCAAATTCCCAAGGGCTCGAAGACCGTTTTCGCTTTGGGCCCCTACGATGAAACGACCCTTGACAACATCACCGGCGACTTGAAGTTGCTTTGACACGGACTTCATGAAGGATGGCGCTGAGCCATGTGCATGCGCGAACACCCTTCCTCTCGAATTGATTTTCGCTCCGATACGGTTACTCAGCCGACCGCCGCTATGCGTGAAGCGATGATGAATGCCGCTGTTGGTGACGATGTCTTGGGCGACGACCCGACGGTCATTTCGCTGCAGGACCGCGTGGCAGCCATGTTTGGCAAGGAGGCTGGACTCTTCGTTGCCTCGGGTACGATGTCCAACGCCATCGCGCTTCGCACCCACACGGTTCCCGGCGACGAAATCGTTTGCGACAAAACCGCCCACATCTATCGCTACGAGGGCGGGGGATACGCTGCTTTGTGCGGCGCTTCCATCGCGTTGGTTGAGGGAGAAAAGAGCCTTATGACGCCCTCACAGGTTCGGGGTGCCATTCGCAAGGCGGCCGGCTCGGGAAGCCACTATCCAAACGGCTCACTGGTGTGTGTTGAAAACACCTCCAACCTCGGAGGGGGCTCGTGTTATTCATTGGAAACATTGGACGAGATCGCCGCCGTAGCACGCGATGCAGGATGCGCCAGCCACATCGACGGCGCACGCATCTTCAATGCGGCTGTTGCAACAGGCGTCGATGTTGCTCGAATGTGCGAGGCTTACGACACCGTTTCCATTTGTTTCTCCAAGGGTCTCGGGGCGCCGGTTGGTTCGGTGCTGGTCGGCTCATCTGCGTTNATTGAGCGCGCCCACCGCTGGCGCAAGATGTTTGGAGGAGGCTGGCGTCAAGCTGGTATGCTGGCGGCCGCTTGCCATCACGCCCTCGACCATCATGTCGAACGCCTGTCCGACGATCATCGACGTGCACGCACCATCGCTGAAGGGCTGAACGCACTGGATGGCTTTTCGGTTGACCTTGACACCGTCCAAACCAACATGGTCTATGCCGACACCGTTCAACCAGCCACAGACGTGGTGGCGGAACTTGCGCAACACGGCATCGATGTGTTTGACACCGGCCCTCATCGGGTTCGTTTCGTGGTGCATTTGCACATCACAGACGAGGATGTTGAGCGCTTGCTTGCAGTTTGCGGGATGAACTGAGCCGTTGTTTGCCTATATACACTCAGCGAATTACTACCGTATGGAACCCTCCGTGCGCAATGTTGCTTGCCTGCACAACGATGCATCCGATGAAACCGAGAAGGTTTGCGAATGGTGTCGTTCAATCATCAACTACCAACCCAACAAAGGTTGGAACATCCACCTTTTACCAAGTGAACATGAACAAACCATCGCCCTGTTCGGCGGGCCGAAGATCCCTTCTCAACAGCGATGGCGAAATCTCCTCAGAAACCTTCAGCATTCAAGGTACATTGGATGGGCGCAGCTTGAACATCGGTCAACGGACCCCATCGACATCTTGCCATGCAGCGAAGAGGAATGGGTTGGGTTGGCAGACACGGTTCGAGAAGGAAACGCACTCAGCGTTGAGCAAGAGCTCTGGCTCCAACAAGGCGTCACCTTCGTTGACGGTTCGGTGCTGCGACAATTTCAGGACACATGGTTCCTCAACGATGTTTCGCTCCGCTCGTTGAGCCGCGAGGTTGTGATGCCGGTGCTTGCTGACCGCAAGAAGCGCTGTGGGTGGAATATTCCGGGGATCCTTCTCGGTTTGAATGCCTGTGCGCCGATGAACAATGAGGTGTTTGGAGCCGAAGTACCGCTGTTCCAGCAGCATCGAATTCGCCACCCCATGATTCGGTCACATTATCGGCCACTTGCGAGCATGCTTGTTTGGCTTTCCAGTCAACTTCAACTCGACCGAACCGTCCGTGAAACGCCAGAATCGCACCTCCCCATGATGGCTTGGGCTCATGATATTCAACGACGGTTGTTCATGGAACAGCAAAACAACTTGTTTGATGTGTTTTCGAACGCTCTCGCCCATCACCCTCCGGGGTTGTTCGAAGCCTACCAAATGCCTTGGATGCTGGCCTGGCAATCGCTGGAAGACACCAACCGCCATCCTCGCACGATGAACTGGGCGGTTCAACCCACCACGCGCCGCCTCAACTTTCGGGTACGCAGTCGAAACGGCAAGACGCGCCTCATTCGGGTTCCGTCCAAACCGGATGCATGGGCGCTGATGATCTCACTCGCCTTGTCTCCATTGAATTCTGAGGCAGGGAAATTGCTTCTCGCCCTGCAACACAACTGGAGCGTCCCCTACCTCGAGCCGACCCCACCGTCGGGCCCTCTGTTGAAGTCGTTGGAATTTTGTCATCAAATCATGAACGGGCTTCACGAAAACGTGCACCTCGAGCGTGCCACAGCGTTGGTGTTTGGTCAACTCGGCCACGCCTACGAAATCAAGGTTGGGCGCGGCCAGCACGGCGCCCCGTATTCCATCAAGCATGTGAACGGTTTGAACGGGGATCAGAAGAGCACCATTTGCATTCACAGTGGTCACTACGTTCACAACGTCCCGCTGGGTGACACGATGGGAGGCGTATTGCTCTCCATGGTCAACGATGTCAAGGCTGCGGAAAACATCCAAAGTTTGGAAGAAATTCTCCTTTCTTCCCCGCCCTTCGGTTTTCCTTCGGAGCCGAAACAGCCTTGGCTGGCAACATTGAACCAAGGTGCACTGCGCGATATCCGCCGTTGGCACGGTGCTTACGACGAGAACCATTGGTTCCGAGAAGCTCAACAGCTTCCGGTGAGCGATGAGCGCAACGAAGACCTGCACGGGTCAATGCCCGGCTTCATGCGGTGGCGTAACCGTCGCAGATTTGGTGGGCGCATACAAAGGGGCAATGCGCATTGGCACGACCGATTCAAGGCATCGTTTGATGCGTCAGGCACCTTCCCTTACGGTGAATTTGTTGCCGAATGGAGAACAACGGTACGTGAGTTCGTTCCGTCCAACAACGAGTTCCAAGGAGAATTCTTCGGGCGCAGAATGGAGCGCATGATGCGCCGTTATCATCAGGTCATGCCGCACCGACGAGGGGACGACCTTCACGAACAAGGCGATGTTCGAGACGGTGAACGCCGTTGGTGTGAGGTGTTCGCCCGGGTGTGGGAGGTGTTGATGATGCAGCCTTTGGGCTCGTACATTCATGTTCCACGACGACAAGGCAACGTCCTCAGTGTTGAACACACGGGCCTCAGGGTTACGCTCCGCAATGCGCTTGAACGCACCTTTGTCGGTCAAATTGCACGCTTGTTGGGTTATGTGACCAACGGCGAAAACGAAACGCATCGGACCTACATTCGCCGAGACCACCCACGTCCCGACGCACGTCTGCGCTTGACCGACTTGCTTCGAACGACGCAAGAGCGTCAAGGGATCCGCGGGGCGCCACCGCGGTGGTGGAATTATGTTGACGTGTGCGCCCCGCCCCACGAGATGGGGGATGTTCGTTGGGAGTTGCAGGTGGACCTCACGGACAACCCAAGACGACACCTTGAGGGCCACAACATCAACGCTCAGAACCTTGATTGGGGTTTGAGGAATTACATCGGCTGAATGCAGCGGCAAGCGTGAGAACAAGAACGGTTGAAAGGATCGAGAGCGCTGGCGTGTCTTCGTCCTCGTCATCATCGGTGTTTGCCACGGGTTCTGGTTCCGGCTCGTTTGGAATGACTTCGTAGAGCAGGTGCACCTGCAAATCATCGCCATCATGGGCTGTAGGGATGTTGACCGTGGCCGTTCCGTTCAATTCGTGACCCAATACCTGGATGTTGTGAACGATGTGCGGGTATGTACCAAGGCCGTTGCTTCCATCCTCGAAGTCTGCTGCGGCCTCAACGATCCAAGCGGTGACNTTGAGCGTTGCGTTATCGAGGTGGNNAGCNTCGAGGTCAAGCGCCCATGAGACGGTTCCTGCGGTGCTGCTGGTCGGCGTCCAAGCAAACGAAGAGCTCCCACTGCCGAGTCCTAGGTCCATTTGGGCGAGGTTGGAAAACTCGTTTTCGAGTGTACCTTCGTCGGCGACACTTCCAATTTTCTTCATCGTTCCGTTAAACACCACGGCTGGCGGAGACGAAGCACCGTACTTGTTGCGCCAACGGTAATCCAAGTCTTCGGTTCCGAACGGGTCTTGAGTTTCTCCGATGGCCCGATGAATGTGGTATTGCTGCAGCAGTCCGTTTGATTGAACATCATCGAGCGCGTGCTCCACGTCGACACAGTTTTCGCACCAAGTAGCGGTGAACACTTCAACAACGGCGTTGAGGTCGCTGAGGTTGTCATTCACCGTCGTGGTGTTGCCCGTTGCAGACCATTGGCCACCAAAGAGCATTCCGTTGTCGACCTCACTCGCTGGTAAGGCACCAGCTGATGGAATCATCATCGTGGTCGACAAGAGAAGGCAGATCGCTGCTGCAAGTGCGTTGCGCATGGCAGAGCCATGGTGGACAGGGATATGAATCCCGCGAGTGGGCTTCACTCGCCTGCTTCTTCGGCCTCGTCACCTGCTTCCTCTTCACCGTACTCGTGAATGTCCTCGAAGAGGTCTGCAATCTCGGGCAGGCCACCTTCTTCAAAGAGGCCCTTCATGGTCTTGATGCGGTTCTTGACACCTGCACCGGAGCGACCCAGGCCGACAGCATCAGCGATGGCGTTGAGGTTGCCGACGTGGAGGTTCAGTTGCTGGAGAATGGCGTAGATGATGCACACCACGATGATGCTGATGGCGACGTTGGCCAACGGACCGTCCACGGAAGGCTCGTTGATGGCGTTCATGATACCCCAGAATCGCTTGAAGACAGCGTCGAGTTGTTCGGTGGTCANGCGAGCCTCCAGCACAGCGACGATGTTGTCGAGGGCGATGTCCATGTCGGCTTCACGGGAAGCGGCCAAGCTCATGACACGAGGCTCGGGAGCCCAACCTTGGCCAACGCGGGCCTTGTAGTGAGCACGGATGACCTTCAAAGCGTTCATGATTTGAGCACGGGAGATGCCGTACTGCTCCATGATTTGCTTCTGATTGATGGGGACGGTGCGGAACCAGTCCTTGCTGATGATGGCGATGGCGAGTGCCATGATCTCNAGGTTTTGCTTGTCGCTGGAACCCTTCACACCTGCTTGCTTGCGGGTGATGCTGGTCTTGGGGAGGTTGAGGCGCTTCTGTTCGCCCTTGGTGAGNGTGCGGCGAGTGGCTTCTTGCTCGGGAGTGAGCTTTCGTGCGGTGGCTTCGATGAGCAGACGTGCAGCACGTGCGACGTCCTCGCCAAACATTTCGCGAACCTTGGCGTGCAACTGACGGCACATGGGGTCCTTCTCGCGGTGGGTGTTGCGGTCGTAAAGTGCCAAACGACGAGCGCGTCGTCGTTGAGCAGCGGTCAAGCGATTGCCGCTGCTGTCTTTGGTTGGGTTCAAGTCAATCTTGCTGCCCAGGCCGTTGTCACCGGTGTTGGCCATGCCCGCACTGTGCTGTTGGCTTTCTCCGAAAGAGGTGCTGCTGTTGGTGTCGGCAGTGTTGTCGGGCAGGTTGTGAACCAACCCACACTCGCACACGGCCTCGCCCTTGGCAGTGTCAATCTCCATCTTCGTACTTCCGCATTCGTCACATCGTAGTTCCATACTTTTTTCCTCCTTTTGCTTGAGTTTTGTTCTTCGACAGTATATGAAGCCGCGCTTCATGTTGGGTTGTCTCCGAACATCACACAATCATATTACGGCATACCCTATTTAAGGCTTGCGGTAATTTGCCCATGTGCTGTTTTACCCTGTCCGTCATCGTCATCGGAAACCTCTGCCGCTTCTATGCGGCGTTCACAGGTTTCCTCCTCGGGGAGTTACAACCATTGTCCGACGCAGTAAATGAACTTTTCTCGGGATTCCCCATCTTTTGACACAAGAATGAACATTTTGCCCGTTCCATCACGAGCGTATCTTCAAGAAGTGTAGGCCTCGTTCATTGAGGTAGGGAGGGTGGAGATGACGGTCAAGCACGCAGTCACATCGGAACATGTTCCCGCTGGCCAGGGCCTTCCCAATTGGCTTCAAGATGCCTTCATTTCTCAAGGGGACCTCGACATCCTCGTCCTGCATCCCAACGAACTCCACCGTCGTCAAACGCTTGAGGTGCTTCAAGCCAACGGGTCAACACCCGACCCGCAACAACATCTGACCATCAATCGCTTGGTTCGTTTACTGCACGTTGATCTGCGCCTTCCCGTGTTGCTCGACGATGAAGCCAGCAACTTGATGGCTCTCCATGCGCGATGTGTTGAGGCCGCAGAGGCCGGACACTTCCCGTTCTTGCATGTCCCGGGCGCAGGCGCATGGAACCTCAACAAAACCAGACGGCTGCAACGACTCCACAGCGAGGTCATCGGTCTGCGACAACCGTTTGCTTGGGAGAATGAACCCGGTGTCTCCGTTTACCACCAACTTGCTCTCGAACACGAACAATCCGCTGGAGGTACCCTGCCATCATTGGTCATGCGTCATGTTGTCGAAGCCCTCGAACCATCCCAAGCTACCCCTTTCCATCTCAGCGATGTTCGAGGCATGGTGGTTCTCAACACGGCACCAGATTTCACGGAACTTGAGCAGGATCTTCTTCTTCGTATCGCTGCCTTTTGCCCTGTTCACCAACTGATCAACCCCGGGTCTTTCCGGTTGGGTTATCACGGTGCGTACCTGCTTGATGAGCCACCCTGTTCCACCGAAGAACTTCCTTCTTGGCTTCCAGAACATCGGGCTTGGACACCGTCAGACGACGGTTGGCAGTCTTCCCAAGGCGAACAGCTCAAAACGCGATTTACACGCATCACCGTTGATGAACGCCGCCATGTCGTCAACGCAGTGTTGTCCCTCGTTCAGGCGTTTCGCGAGGGCCATGACGGGTCCATTCTCATCATTGATGCGGCCGTTAAAGAGCGGGCTTCGGTTTGGTCCTCGGCGCTTGCAAGCATCGGTCTTTCTTGGCAGCGAGAACAACGAACGCTTGACCAGCAACCACTTCACCATGCCATCATGCGGGCCGCACGGCTTGGCCAAGGCATGAGCGCTTGGTCGCATGCATCGCTTCAAAGCCTCTTTTTCTCCAACACGTTGCCGTTTGTTGAGAACATGTTCCCCGACTTGACTCATCCGACACAGGACGGGTGGAGACCTCGTCCCGAACCTACGGTTCTTGATGACATCGCACGCCAATTCCATGTCCTCGGCGGCCCTGGTGCGTTGGCGCGTTGGCTCGGCGTCCTCTCACAGGCTCGCCCGTCGTTTGCTGAGCGTCGTCCAGCGGAGAAAGCCCAGGCTCTTGAGGAAACGCAGTGGTGGCTTGCATGTTTGCTTCATGCCTGGCGGCCCCTTCTTGCACCAGAGGATGTCCACCTCACCCGCTCTTCTTTGGTGGGGTGCACGTCTGGTGATGATTTGCCGCTTCCTGCCCCATCAGAATCAGGTATGGCCTGGCTTGGCTGGCTCATCTCCACCTTGGACATGGATGTGCTGCGACNGCGACGAGCGCCCTTTGATGTTGGTCTGGGTGCGCTGCAACATCTCATCGATGGGCTAAACCTCATTCAGCGACACCAGGTTGCTGCAGGGTTGCCCTTCGGCAATGACGGATTGCAATTTGTTGAACTGATGGAATTGGTGGGCGCGCTCACCTCGTTGCCAACCACCACGCCCGTGACTTCCAAGGTGCATGTCGTCACGCCGGAGGAAGCGCTTGGATGCAGTGCCGATGTGGTCGTTCTGGCAGGCATGGACGTCGACGCATGGTCGATGAAATCACCCATCGTGCCTTGGTTGGATGCTCAAGCCCAACTTGAGTTGGGCATTTTTCAAACGGATTTGCTGGTTCGGCGTGGCCGCCATCACCTGCGCCATTTGCTCAACGCCGCACCCCATGTCGTGGTGTTTGATTCAACACCCGAAGAGGGCGGCGGCCCAAGTGCTCCGTTGGCAGAATGGCTCAACGATGTCCGCCGCTCAAACGCGTGGGATGACATGCGCGACCCCCCGTCCTTTGTGCCCGAGGAACTTGTGCATGGAGATGCCCCTCAGCGTGCATTTTCGTGGGTGGTTCGTGAAGAAGGTCACGGCAGTTGGCTGACGCCGCACCTCTATCGAACGATGGAAGTCGAGGACGGCGTTCGGTTGATGCGGCAAGGTCATGCTGGGAGAGACCGGCGCCAACAACTTGGCTTGGATCTGCACGCAGGCCTTCCCTATGAGGGCACCATCAACCACTCCGTAGCAGCCTTGGATGCGCAAGAGGCAGCGATTCAATCGGACCGCTACCGTCGNCAACCCTCGCCAAAGGATGTTGGTGAGGGAGAAACGTTCGCATGGGCCAACCGAACCCATCTTCTGAGCACCGATGCGCTGACCCTCCGNCCTACGACATCTGCCCTCAATGTGGAAGGGGTCAATGCNCAGTCATGGCCCCATTTGGGNNACCGAAACGACGGCCCCATCTCCCTCACCGTTGACCCACGCCCGCTACCGCCCTACGCAGAAACGGAACTTTCCATCGCGCATCGGTTCGGGCGATTGGAAACACCCTACGAGCGTGAAGTGTGGTCGCCCAGTCGCCTCGAGGGGTGGTTGAAGTGCCCACGTCAAGCATGGATGAAACAGGTCTTGGCTGCAGACGATGTGGTTGACACGCCAACCGAAGACATCGATACCCGTGTACGCGGCCAAGTGGTTCACGAGACCGAAGCCGCGATCTTGCAAGGCCACGGGGTCCCTCTTGGAGGCGAAATGACCGAAGGCATCCAACCTCTTCACNTCGGNCCGATGGGNCAAGGCGAGGCTGGATGGGNAGCCATTCTCGCGTTTTTGACGCAACGTGTTCATTGGTTGGGTCGTGCAAACGCTGTATCGGTTCATCGCACCCGTGACCTCGTCGATGCCTCTCCAGAAGAATGGCAAGCCCTCCAGGAGGGGAGCATCGAACTCCCTCCAAGGGGGCGCCTCGCCCGTCTTCTCGAAGCCGACCTTTCGTTGCATCATGCCGCTCCGGTGGCCGTTGAATGGACGCCAAGATCGGCGACGGAGCGCTCGGTGCTGTTGGAAACGGGTGCAGAAAGGGGAGCATCCTCGTTTCGCTTGTTTGGCTATGCAGACCGCGTGGATGTGTTGGCACTCAACGATTCCCAGCGCGACCGTTTGATTGAACAGGGCGTTCTCGGCGAAGCATCGTTTGATACGCCCTTTCCTCTCGACGGAACGACGAGGACCGCGCAACGCTTGGTGGTCATCCGCGACCTCAAAACGGTTCCAGGACCCGCTCCAAAGTACCGCGGCCTTCGCCACATGCGTTGTTTGTTTGAAGACCTCCAACTCGCTTTGTACGCTCGTGCTTGGGAAGTGCTGCATCCCAACGATCGGGTGGTCGGTGTCGGTGCGAGTGAAATCGGCGAGGTGTCCACCCACTATGTTGAACTGGACAGCGATTTGAAACCGTTGGATGCGTCGCTTTCCATCGGTGAAATCACCCGTGTTTTCGAGAAGAATTTCCCAGCGCAAACAGCTGATGGCGAACCCATGACGCCCTTCCGTCGTTGGATGGCTGAGCGCTTATTGGTGGCCCAACGGGCGGTGGACACGGCTGCCGCTGGCGTGGTCAATCCAACACCGGGAAGCCATTGCAAATACTGCTCACTCGCGCATTCGTGTGCCGTAAGCACGTACGATGGAGGTGACTTTTGATGGTTGAATTCAACCACAGTCAACGCCTCGGCCTCGACCTGGACCGCCACATCGCCCTTGATGCAGGTGCTGGAACGGGGAAAACAACGGTCATGGCTGAGCGTTATGTCCAACACCTCATCTCCGCGGAACAACGGGCGACGCATGTTACGCCCCCCGGTCCTCGCACACCGCTTTCCGGTCATGGCGCATTGCGAACGCCGAAACGCGAACGAACCGACCTTGACGCATGGCCCGGCCTTCTGCCATCGGAGGTCGCTGCCATCACCTTCACACGAAAATCTGCGGCGGAACTCAAGGCACGCATCCGCCATCGGCTTGAACAAAGTCGTGCAACCGCCCGAACGCGAGACGATGATGAAGGCATCTTTGACCCAAGATTGCGCAGCGATGGCGACGTGGAAATGTTGCTCTCAAGCCTTGATGAAGCGCCGATTTCAACCATTGACGCGTTCCTCAATCAGCTTGTGTTGCCGTACATCGACCTTGTCGCTCTTTACCCGTCCAGTCAGCAAGTCAGCGAAGAACGGGCACCGCTCATGGTTCGAGATTCGTTGCACGCCGTTTGGCGAATCCGTTCGACCGACGACGCACGCGAAGCGGGGGTGCTCAATCATCACGATGCATTTTTGCAAGCTCGCGACCGCCTCGTCGCACGTTTGGGCGGACAAGAACACGCCGAGGTTGTCCTCACCGGGTTGATGTCGAGATCGCTGTTTGTTGAGCAATCCCATCGGTCCATGATTCATCGAGCCAACGACATGGGGTTGTCATGGAACGGTCGCGGGCCAGCACCCGTTGATGTCCTTCTCAACACCATCGCAGAGCCGGTGGCCGATGTCCTCCCAGCCTTCGTCCCCGCTCTTGCCAACGCTTTGGCCGAGTGGGTGGGAGAATTCCTTCCCTATCGAAATGCGTGTGTCCTCCCAGCCGAGGAAGAAACTTCCTTAACGCGTTTCAACCATCTGGTACGTTTGGTGTCAGAACCACTTCCCACTGAACCAGGGGCCTCCCTCTCTTGGGTGTGGAAGGTGTTGCTCGGTATTGCCACTGCATCTGGACTTTCCAAGCCAACATGCACCTTCTTCCCTCGCAATCACCTCCCCAACGGGGATGGGTGGCCTTCTGGATTGCTCACCAAATCCAATGTCACGGGCATGAATAACGACGACATCAAGCAACTTTACGCTCGTGCTCAGCAACGGATCACCCCGTTGAAGAATTTGCTCGGTACGCCAGAAGCCAACCTCATCCGACTGCTTGCTGGCTCCGCATTCCTGTTGTTGCCCGGTGACGGTTTTGACGGCATGCCGCTTGATTCACCGCTTCGCTTTGACCCACTTGAAGAACCGTTGCCTCTCGAGCCGGGGGAACGCCAAATGCACGTCACCGCCTCGCTTCAAACCGAAGTTCTCAGTGACCTTCTCACCATGCATCGCGGCTGCCATCAAATTCTCGCACGCCGCAAGTCCTTGGACGACATGCATGATTTCGACGATATGCAGCGCTTTGCGGCCGACCTTCTGCTCGCTCGCTGCCCCGATGTTTGCCGGCACCGCTATCCGCCCAACGTGATCGATGCCCTCGACGGGCTGGGTGAAGAGCCGTGGAGTGACCACCACATCGCTCGGGCCTTGACGATGCTCAATGGCCAACCTGAATTACAGCAAGACCTTCATCGCCGTTTCATGATCCTGGGAGAATTACGCCGCCAGTACAGGGCGTTTATCATCGATGAATATCAAGACACCAACCCCTCCCACTATCGCCTTCTCGCACGGCTCTGGGGCCGACGCCGGCAGCATCCCGATGACCCCGATGCGCCGTTGGGCGATTGGGACCCAACTGTGTGCATTGTCGGCGACATGAAGCAAAGCATCTACCGTTTCCGTCAAGCCGAAGTTTCGGTCATGCGCAGAGCCGTTGCTGCCATCCGTTGCTTCAATGCGATGGAAGACAACGAAACGAGGCTCAACCATCTTCGGCAAGCAGGATGCGGCCGCGACCCCAGACCGGTTGGTAGCGGAGGGGAAACGGGTTCCTTTTCCAACGAACACAGCGGCGAAACATCAGCCCCGCACACCCATCTTCCGTTTGATCAAGAGGATGAAGCGTCCCTCCCAGCGATTCAGGGGGAACGCTTGTTACGCCGCAGTGAGGGGCACATCGACTTGACCTCAAACCACCGCACACGCCACAATTTGATGGAGACGATGAACGACCTCTTCGACGAAGTGTTCGACGAGCGCTACCACGACCTACCTGGCGACTGGCATGCGGAGCCGCAACGTCTCCGCCCAGCTAGGGACACCGAGGCCGAGGGTGTCTTGGAATGGCTGCTACCCGTTCAGGGAAGCATCGCCGATGTCCCGTTGGACCTTGATGAGGCGGTCAACACGTTTGGTGACCCTTCGGCCTTAGGTCCTGAACTGGAGCATGAACTTCTTGCCGACCGACTCCACGCACTGCTTCATCTCGCTCCGACTCGCGTGTGGAACAGCGAGGATGCTACGTGGGTGACCGTCGAGGAAACGGGTCCGAGTATCCGCCCACAAGACATCATGATCCTCATCAATTCGAGGAAACACCTGCCCGACCTCGTTGCCCGGCTGCGTTCTCGAAACATCCCCGTGATGGCTGATCGGCAAGGTTTGCTGGCATTGCAGCCCGTGGTTCAACCGTTGATGGCCGTTCTGGCGCTGATGGCTCGTCCAACCATGCGACAGGCCGGTGTTGAGTTGGCTCGCTCCCCCGTCGTCGCCATGACCGAACAGCAGGTGCACGACGCGTTTACCAGCCTCGAGGTCGGAGGTGATGTTTGGCCCCAACTCATTGCGCATGCACCTTCTGAGGCGGTCCGTACGTTCTTGCTTCAACTTCAGCGGCTGATGCAGTGGGGTGCGGTGTACGATGTCTTTGATGCCGTGCTCGACCATTCAGACCTGTTGGTGGCCTACCCTGAAGATTCGCAACGGCAATTCGCAGAGGCATGGGTTGCGGTTGTTCATTCCATTGGTAACGAGACCGGTCACGATGTTGCCGCCATGTACCGTCGGATGGCGGAGATACGCGGGTTGGGCCGAAAAGGTCCCCAAGCCATCACGCAGTCCGACGCTTCCGCCGTCCAAATCATGACCATTCACGGCTCAAAGGGCCTGCAGGCTCCGGTGGTTGCAGTCCTTGGGTTGTTCTCGGCTGGGAAAGCGGATGCGTCCATGTCGGTTCAAGAGAACATTCTCGTAACGCCTCAAGTGGTGGCGGGACGCATTCAACCTTGGCGAGCGAAAGACCGACCGCACGACGGCCTCTGGGTCTTTGCCAGCCAAATGAACAAGGCCCAAGATCGAGCAGAGTTGCGACGGAAATTCTACGTCGCTTTGACGCGAGTTCGGGACCGATTGATCCTCACGGGCTCGCCAGGTAACGCCGCCACCTTTGACGAAGAGAGTGGAGAATTCGCCGTGCGTTTTGCCCCCGACGCCCGTACCATGGGCCGGATGCTCATCGAGGGCCTGCGCAGGGCATCATGGAATGCTGGCGACGGCGCAGCACCTTGGCTGACGGAAGGCGATGTACTGAGCACCGAATTGGGCACTTTCAAGCCGAAGCGTGAGCAAACGCCCTTCAATCCGGCGTTCTTGCTCGACAACACACCTTTGGGTGAATTCGGCGTAGCGGGGCTGCGGCTGTATCACCACCCGTTGTGCTTTGAATCGAATCAACCTCCGTCTGCACAGCAACGTGCGCGTTTGCTTGAGGCGCATCTTTCAGCAGGCGCTACCAGGACGACCTCACCCCCTCCCCGTCTTTCGGTGGAGGAAAACATCAGCGGCGCTGCTCACCATTTGGACGGGACTTACGATTGTCAGCGAAAGTATTGGCTTGAGCACATCAAAGGATGGTCAACCGAACCGTTCATGCTTCCGCTTTCCCAAAAGGCACTTGAGCGCGAGGAACGGTGGCCAGAACCAACAGAATTTGGGCTGATGATGCACCGTGTTCTTGAGATTGGCTTACGAAACCCACTCAATTTCGGTGAAGACACGCCGCCGCTGGGCCCGTCATGGAAGCATGAGAGTGAGGACGACCTTGCGACGGCTTCAACGGTGGCTCGCGTGATGAATGAATTTGGCTATGGGCTTGAGCAGGAGGAAGGGACGCCGCAGGCCATGTGGCGCGACCGATTGATGCACATTGCTGGGCTGATCGACCAAGGATTNCTGGGTCGTTTGGTNGGCGGTGAANCTCACCAAGGATGGTCGGTGGAAGCGGTNCGAACGGAATTACCGTTTNTCCATCGAGAACGCCTTTCCATGGAAGAGGAACCGATGCAGGCGTTGGTCTCTCCGACTTTGAGAGATGGGGCTGAACTCTTGGCCGTGAACATGGACTTCAGCGGTCGAGCCGATTTGGTCTTGGCATTGGTCAACGCATCGGGAGAGGGCGCGCTTCAGGTGGTCGATTTGAAAACGCGTGGCTGCTTGAAAGCCTTCAACGAAAAGGACCCGAAGAAAGGACATCTTCTGCAACGCATCGGTCCCNATAACCTCGATGTCGCTCCCCAGAGCGACGAGGAGACGCAGTTGCTTCATGAGCACCGATTGCAACTCACACTGTATTCACTCGCCCTTCAAGCGATCGAGGATCGCAAACCAGAAGATGAGCGAAGAACCGTGTTGCCCCCAGCCTTGCTGCTTGGTGCNAACGGNCGCCTTGTTCAACTGACGCAGTCGGAATATGACGATGCCATCGACGACCTTCGTGCGCATTTGATGTGGCGCTCAGCCGTCCATCTCAATCCGCTCATGGAGGAACCAGAACGCCTTCCAAGCGGTTCAGCATCGTGCAGAACGTGTCCGTTTTTCCGCGGAGATTTACGTCGATGTGCCCCTCAAGGAGAGCCCCTTGGTTTCGTTAAGCACCTTGACGATGTGCCGTGAGCACCAGTGTCCCGCTCCATCCTTCTTTCGCACCAACTTGGATGGCTTCGACATGGATGAACCCAGCATCCTCAAGGCCCAGCTTCCATTCATCGATGGTCAACAACGCCATGTGGACGTTCAGTGATGGCCCCCAATCGTGACTGGATGGATTCTCAACATAGTGGTCCACGCCGATGACAATTCGCCCTCCGGGCTTGAGCCAGTGGTCGTGAAGAACGGTGAGGAATTGCCGAGGTTCGTCAAGGTAGTAGAGCACCTCCATGGTGTGAAGCAAGTCAACGGGTTCATCGGGTTGCCAATCGGGAAGCATTGCGTGGATGTATTCGCCTTCAGGATCCACGCTTTTGGCCTTCTCGATCATGGATACGGCACCATCAACGCCGCTCACATGCTCGCACAATGGATGAGCGGCAAGGCGTCGAACCACCCATCCGTTCCCGCATCCAATATCGATGGCTGAGAACGGTGTGTTCCAGNCCTCAAGCAAGCGTTNCAACATGGCGTTTACGCTTGGCGTGTGNCCTTTTTCCATACCTTCGTCTCGACCGATATCCGCCCATTCGCTGAACAGGTCCGTTGCNGCGCGTTGTCCCATGAANAACGGCCTTGGTTGAATGTCCATGAAGATGTTCATGGCGAAAGGAAGATGCACACCCTCGGTATGGAACGATCATGCTGGACACCACCACCACGCTCGCTGATGTTCTCTATCCTCCGATCGACCCCCACACCACCGGGATGTTGCCCGTTTCTTCACTCCACACCATCGCATGGGAGCAGAGCGGTAACCCCGAAGGAATCCCCGTCGTGGTCATCCATGGTGGGCCAGGAGGAGGTGGCCAGCCGTCCTACAGGCAGTACTTCGACCCAACCGCGTTCAATATCGTGCAGTTTGACCAGCGAGGGTGCGGTCAATCCACGCCGTATGCTGAACTGGAGGACAACAACACCCAAGC
This sequence comes from Methanobacteriota archaeon, assembly GCA_002728035.1. Taxonomy (GTDB): domain Archaea; phylum Thermoplasmatota; class Poseidoniia; order Poseidoniales; family Poseidoniaceae; genus Poseidonia. The sequence continues at coordinate 38,997 of PBUZ01000002.1, read as the reverse complement.
ATCCGTGCGCGATATCGAGGCGCTTCGTCTCCATCTCGGCATTGATGCTTGGCATGTGTTTGGAGGTTCTTGGGGCTCAACCCTCGCATTGATTTATGCTCAGCACCATCCTGAGCAGGTCAAGAGTTTGGTGCTTCGAGGTATTTTCATGTGCCGCAAGTCTGAATTGCACTGGTTCTATCAAGACGGTGCAAGCCACATTTTTCCTGATGCGTTTGAACCCTATCGCAATCACATNCCNGCAGAGGAGCAGGAGNACCTCATCGAGGCCTATTATGCCCGTCTCACCAGCGATGATGTGGACACTCGTCGCGCTGCTGCAAAGGAATGGACCCGCTGGGAAATGGCCACCAGCCGCCTGTTTCCCGACCCCGAATACCTTGACAAAGCCGAAGACCTCGACTTTGCCGTCGCCTTTGCACGTATTGAGTGCCATTACTTCATCAACGCGATTTTTGTTGAAGAAGCCTACATTTTGAAGCATGTTGACACCATTCAGCACCTCCCAACCACCATCNTCCAAGGCCGATATGANGTCGTTTGCCCCACGCGCAGTGCTTGGGAATTGCACCAAGCCATGCCCGAAAGCCACCTCATCATCGTACCCGATGCGGGCCATTCAATGGGTGANGTCAGCATCGCACGAGAATTGGTCGCAGCCACCGATGCTCTTCGCTGATCTTGGTTCCTCCAAGGAGTGCAGAAATGGTGCGCTTTGGAGCGTCGGCTTGATAGGGAGGAGTGGACTCGCCTATTGTGGAGGCTTGACCTCCGGGTGAACACATGACGGATGGAACCATCACGCCAGAGGTCCGAATCAAAGAACTCGAGGAGGCCTTGGCCACCGAGACCGACCGTCTGCAGAAGTTGTTCGCCGCCTACGAATCCCAGGAGAAAGAACTCGTGGACGCCAAGGCAGAAATCGAGGTACTCGAGAAGGAGATCATCGACCGAGAGATCGAAAAAGAATCCCTTGAATCCATCATCGCCGAAAAGGATGTTCGTGTACGTGAACTTGAGATGAAGGCCACAAAATCATCCAAGCGCGTGGAACACCTTGAACCGGAACTCGACAAGATGGAAGAGAAATACTCCCGTGAAAAGGACCGGTTGGGCAAGGTGTTCGGCATTGCTGAAGAATTGGACAACGACCTGCGCTTGGCCGTCACCGAAATGAAGGCACGAGATGACTGGTACGTTGCCCACATGCAGATTTTCGAAGACCTCAACAAGGCCATCAAGGAACGCTACGAGATGATCGAACGAGCTGTCGAATCTGAGCGTAAGTCCCAACATATGTCCCGTGTCTTCACCGAGCGTGTCGAAGAAATGGTTGAAGCCCGCTCGCAAGAGCAAGCCGCAGAAGCTGCCGAAGCCGCTGAGGCAGAAGCAGCCACNGCTGCCGTTGAAGTCGTTGAGGAAACACCTGTCGAGGAAGCCGCTGAGGAACCAGCAGCCGAGGAGCCAGAAGCGGAGGAAGCCGACGACTCCACCGAAGAAGCCCCACCTGCTGACTGGGGCGACAGCGCCGACCCCTGGTCTTCGGAGTAGGTGGGTGAATGGCCGGTTTGGCCCCTGGGGGCCATGCTCCCGTGTTGATCATGACCATGATGGGCATCAGCGCCCTCATCATTGGAACCCTCATCGACCCTGTCGCCGGTCTGATCCCGTTGTTTGGCATGCTCTGTTTGATGGCCGCTGTGTTTCTCGGCTTCTTTTGGCGAGACCCCGACCGCCCCGTTCCACGAACGGAAGGCGTCCTCGTCGCACCTGCAGACGGCCACGTGATGTTTTTGCGAAGAGAGCGTGCGATTGGCCAACGCCCGAGCAAAGAGCAGCGAGCCAGCGGGCGGGTGGAAGAAGACAAGGAAACGGGCGACTGGTATCCTGAACCGTTGGAAAACCCCCTCCTGTTCTCAACCGAGCAGCGCTACGAAGCTGTTCCGAAAGGCGAGGACGCCCCTACCGATGTCTGGCGCATGGCGGTGTTCATGTCGCCGCTTGATGTTCACGTCAACCGAGCACCTGCCGCTGGCCACATCGAGCGAATTGAACATCGCACGGGAAAAGGACGACGACGTGGCCCGTTTCGCCCAGCCTACACCAAAGAAAGCCAATTCAACGAGCGCGTTCGTTCAGTTCATCAACTGGAAAATGGAGACAGGATTGAACTCACGCAAATCTCTGGAAGCCTTGCCCGAACCATCGTGCCGTTTCTCCTCGATGGCGATGCGGTTCGACGCGGTCAACGCATCGGCATGATTCGTTTGGGCTCAAGAGTGGACCTTCGCGTCCCTGCTGAGCGGTACCATTCATCAATCATCACTGCAGAGGACGGCCATCCCGAGTACCCGAAGGGCATGCATGTGCAGGCCGGGACATCGGTGGTGTTCATGCCGCGAACGGAGGAAGAAGAATGACCCGTTGGAAACGTACCGTACCGGCCTTGCTGGTGCTCCTCATCGCAAGCTCGCCCGTGGTCTACTACCAGGCAGGCAACCTCGTCTACACCCAAGCTGCGGCCAACAGCCCGGATTGCTCGGGTCATTCCGCCCGTAACTCACCCGATGAATTCAGCGTTGAATTGTGGCACGAAGATGTGACCACGGTCACCCATCAAAAGAACGAGACGCTGGCCGCCAATCTTGAACCGCTTTGGTTTGACCATTGGGAGAATGTATCCATCGATGTGCCCAACGAATCGATCACCTTGGCGGGGTGGGTGATGGAACACGGAACCGACGATCCTTGGGTCATAGTGGTCCACGGCATTCGGTCCTGCAAGGCAAACCACGAGGCCCTCATTCCTGCAGCTTGGCTTTACCAGGCCGGTTACAACGTAATTTTGTTTGACATGCGCGACCATGGGAACAGCACAACAGAAGACGGTTTGGTTTCGGCTGGCCAACGGGAACATCGGGATGTTTTGGCGGTGTGGCAGTGGCTTCAAGACGCGAAGGGTGCTGAACCCGAACACATCGGCGCTGTTGGTATTTCGATGGGCGCAGGCGCCGTCACCATCGCTTTNGAACAAGAACCTGGGCTTCAATCCGTTTTCCTTGAATCGCCTTATTCCTCCATGGGCAATGTGATTGAAGAGGAACTCGTTTTTGCAGGATTCCCAACATTTCTCAAGGATGCAGCCCTCTTTGCCGGAAAGGTCTCTTCTGGAGACAATTTGGTCAAATACGAGCCGATTGAAGCGATGAACACGGTGGGCGATCGGGCCGTTTATGTCGTTCACTCGTTAGAGGATGTTCGCATCAATACCTACCACGGTAAAGCGATGTGCGAAGCGGCACAAGCGAGTGTAAGCGAAGACGGTTTGGTGGAGTGTTGGTTTGAATCTTCAGCTGTTGCTCACAATGACGGGGGGCGAGAAGGGGTTCTCTCGCATATTACCACGATGCTCACACATCCAGATGAATATCGGGACAGAATGGTCGGTTTCTTCGAAGAGAGCATTGGGAAGCCGGGTGCGGTGGTTTGAAACGGAAGATGCCGACGGAAGCTTGCAGTGGTGCCCATGACCCAAGCCAACCCGATTCCTCTTCTCGGTCAAGGGAAGAAGGGTTTGCGAATTCATGATCTGGTCAAGGCCCCTGCCAACACCCCGTGGGCCAAAGCCAAACAACAATCCTGGGATGCCAGTGAACCAGCCACTGTTTACACCACGCCCGAGGTCTTGGCCGATGGAACCCCCTGTTCAGCCATCACGGTTATCTTGCGAACCAAAGGCTGCCACTGGTGGTGGTCCTCCGGTTGCACTTTTTGTGGCTACTTCAACGACACGAGAGACGANGTGACCAACGACGACCTGCACGCTCAGTGGGCAGCGGCCAAAGAGAAGTTTGACAACTTTGCCGACCAAGCGATGGTCAANGTTTACACCTCGGGAAGTTTGCTNGAGGATCGAGAAATTCCTGTCGAATTTCAAGAGACNGTGCTTCGAGATTGTGCGTCGCTGGGCAAGGAACTCATCGTAGAAAGCCGCTGTGAGCAACTGACCGACGAGAAGTTAGCATGGGCGACATCCATCAACCCCTCCTTCACCGTCGCCATTGGGNTAGAAGCCTACGATGACGAAGTGCTCCGCTTCCATGTCAACAAGGGTTTCTCCACCGCGTCGTGGGACCGTGCTGTCACGAACCTCGAAAAGCACAANCTTCGTATCAAGACCTACTTGATGTTCAAGCCACCGTTCATGAGCGAGGCCGATGCGCTGGATCATTGCGTTCGTTGGATCGAAGCGGTAGCAGACCGTTCGGATGAGATTTCCGTGAACCCGATGAACATTCAACGCGGCACCGTCATCGATCGGTTGCACCGTCATAACGAATATCGCCCACCCTGGCTGTGGTCCTTGGTTGAAATGATTCAACGCGCCCACCCAACCATCCATCCTAAAGGCGGCATCAATGGCGACGCCGACCAAGTCTCCCGATTGATCGTCCACCCCACCGCCGGTGGTAAAATTCGAGGTTCGCACAATTGCGGCTCATGCGACGCAGAAGTGGTCGCGGCCATTGANCGNTATGCTGTTTCAGGCAGNCTNGAGGAGTTTGACGGCCTTGANTGNCAATGTCGCCGAGTCTGGGAGGCTGAACTCGCCGTCGAGCGACAACTCCCTCTACCCCTGGGCATCTCAAAACCAAGGCGAGGCCGGATTTTGGATGCTCTTCGGTCTCCGTAAGCAACGCCATGAGGGTGCGTCTTTTCGTCGCTATCGGTGGTGAATGTTTATCACCGCCCGTCAAGTCGGAGGCTTGACCCCTATGGGGTCAATTTGAGGTGCCCTGCATGACAAACGCTCGAGCCCTGCCCGACACAACGGTCGGAACAGGCGAACCCACAGCCAGCCGCATTGTTCTGACCCTGTTTTTCGTCGGCCTTCTCGGGCTTTATTCCCTGTTTTCAAACGTCTTTGGCTGGGACAACCTTCCACTGCTCGGTGAACTTGTGCCTTTGGTGCAAAACCTTGGCGGCAGCGGCATTTGGTACTATCTCATCGGCTTCTTGGTCGGTATTGGCGCTATTGTCGCCACGTTGGTGGGCGAGGTGCTCGCTGAGTGAAGGAGGTGTGATGAATGGAAACAATCTTCCTCGCCGCTGGCTTCCTCGTGGCCGTTCTTTACTTCGTTTCTCAAACGCTTGCCAAGGGCATGGGCACCGTTGGTGGGGCCCTCCAGCAAATCGGGTTGTTCATCCTACGAAAGAATCCACCCGGTCTGGTTGACATCTTCGACGACAAAGACGGCAGTGGCGCTCGCACATGGATGAACTTCGGTATGCTCTGGCTCGTCTTTGCCGGGTTGCTCGGGTTCCTCATGGGCTGGCACAACTACGACCCGACCGCTTTGGATTCGCTTGCCAGCGTGGGNTGGTCATACGACGACGGCTCGGCACTGGAGGCAGCCGCTCTGAACGTTCTGAGCATCGCACTCATCTACGGTCTTGTGGGGAGTGCTATGGTCGCCACGGCGCGCAACGGCAACGGTCGTTTGGCCAGTGAAGCGAACGCTTCCATGGTCGCAGTCTTGCTTTCCGCATTGTTCATCGCAACCTACCTTTTGCCCTTCATCTTCGGCTTCCTCGATGTCGACACGGAAACTGGCGCCGTCGCCACCATGCTGTACGCACTTGAGACGCTGGCGGTTGGCATGCTCATGATTCCGGTGTTGATCAACGTCCTCATCACCGCCGCTCAGCGCGGTGAAGAAGAACTCCAAACCAGCGTTTGGTTCCTCATCATGGGCTTGGTTGCCTACATCGTCTCAATGCTCTTCATGTTCTTCGGTGAGTTGGCTGATGCGACGCAAACGGTTTGGCTCGCTGAGCGAATCGCGCACGGGTGGGTTCCACTTGCACTGATGTTCGCCGTTGGCTACCACATCATCCCGATGGCTGCGAAGCAACCCATCTGGTCCGGTTCACTTCGCACCGCCAGCATGTTCCTGCTCTTCGTTACGATCCCACCGTTCTTCATGACCGAAGCCTCAGGCAGTAACTTCCTCACCAACCTCGGCGCCATTCTGCTCACGTTGGGCATGTTGCCCATCTTTGCTGCTTCCATCAACCTCATCATGACCGCTGCGTCCGGTCTCAGTTCGATCGTCAAGCAACCGGGCGCTCTCGCAGGCCTCCTCGCTTTCATTGTGATACCGTTCTTCACCATCGGCGGATACTTCACCGCAATGGACACGTTTGTCGGCACGGGTGAATTGGGTACCATGGCCGTTGTGGTCGACATGGGTATGCTCTACACCGTGGGCGGACTTCTTGTCTTGGCCGGCGTGTTTTCGAACTATCCGTTGGCGATCGGTAAGCCACTGGCCACACCTTCCACGGCCAACTTGGCGGCATGGATGATGCTCATCGGCGGGGTTGCTTCCACGTTGACCTACCTCACAGGCGAATTCACCGCAAACGCAGTCGCTGCATCTGAAGTTGAAGATGTTGTGGCCAACAGCGGTGGGTTCTATCTTACGGGTTCTGGTGTGTTTTATCTTCTCAGCATCGGCACCATCCTCGCAACGATGGTGACCATCCGAACCGGCATCTCTGCCACGGGACGAAGCTTGGATGCCACGGTGGCTTCCGATATGGCGAGCTACACCATGGTTCCAGGGGCTTCAACCACCATTCGAAAGTTGATTGGACGAGGCGTTGGCGTTGACACCCAACTCGTTGTCGGTGAAAGCGAAGCCAGCGAAGGCGGGTCAACCGTCATCGCAGTCGCATCAACGCTTCACAACGACGAGATCAAGGAGTTCCCAACCACCACCTCCAGCGTGATGCTCGAGTTCGTTCAATACCTGGTGAACACCAACCAATCGGTGTTTGACCTGTTCCGCAGCATGGACCTCGATGATTCAGGAAAGATCGACAGTCGGGAGTTCATGGCCGCCCTTGAATCTTCAAGCATTTCGGCGCTGTCCTCCATCGAGGGTGCAGCCTTGGTCGAAAGTATGGACTTGGATGGTGACGGCGAACTCAACCTTCCCGAACTTGACATCGCCATCGCTCAAATCAAGCGTGACCATGACCTCACGCCCTCGAACGAGGAAGAGTGAACCTCACCTGGGTGGTGCAGGTGCGCATTGGATTGGTTGGCAAACCCAATGTGGGCAAGTCCACTTTTTTCAGTGCCGCAACCATGGCACAGGTTGACATTGCCAACTATCCGTTCTGCACCATCGACCCAAACGTAGGCGTTGCCTTCATCGAAGCGCGTCTTGATTGTCCTTGCAAGGACCTGCGAAACAAACTCGAACAGGATGGGCGATTGAAGCCAGTAGAAGCCGACGACCCTCGCCAAGGAAGTCTCTGCGAGCCTCGTACAGGTTCCTGCATTGGGCACCGTCGCTCCGTCCCTATCGCTTTGGTGGACGTGGCAGGTTTGGTCCCGGGTGCAAGTGAAGGTCGAGGCCGAGGCAATGCGTTTCTCGCAGATTTGGCCAACTGTGATGTGTTGATTCAGGTGGTCGATGCAGCCGGATCAACCGACCTTGAAGGCCAGTTTCTTGGTGCGGTCTCGACAGCCGAAGAAGCCGTTGCATCGGTCAATGCCGAGATCACCTTTCTTGAGCAGGAACTGGATGCCTGGATCGGGGGCTTGCTCGAGGACGGTTGGAATCGCGGCGTTCGTCGAGTCCAAGCCGAAGGCGAGAAGGGGTTGGTCTCCTTCATTCAAGAACGCCTCAGCGGCCTTGGCGCCACCACTCCCCTCGTTTCACAAGGCATGGCCGAGTTCAACGACGCTTACGCTCCGAGTCAGCAACCATGGGATTGGCCAACGTCCACGCTTCATGACCTTGGGCAGTGCATGAGGAAACAATTGTTCCCCATGGTCTACGCTGCCAACAAGGCAGATATCGCACCAAAGGGCGTGTTGGAAGCGTTTCCCAATCACACCATGATGGCGTGCATGGCCGACATGGAATTGGCTCTTCGCAGGGCGAATGAAGCAGGACTCATTCACTACCGTAGCGGTGACGCCTCCTTCTCCGTTCAGTCCCCTGCGTCGTTGAACGATGCTCAGAAAAAAGCCCTCGACCACATGCAGGAACGACTTGCAACCTTCGATGGAACGGGCATGGCTCGATTGATGGACGACGTGCTGTTCGACCGCCTCAACCACATCGTCGTTTACCCCGTGCAAGATGAAACGCATTGGGTCGACGGCGACGGACGGGTGTTACCAGATGCCTTTGTTGTCCCGTCCGGCATACAAGCCAAGGCACTGGCGAGTCGCGTTCATACCGATCTTGGTGAAGGGTTCATTCGGGGTGTCGACGGTCGTACCCGTCGCATTGTTGGTGCTGACCACGAACTGGTCGATGGTGACGTGCTCAAGATTCACGCAAAATCCTGAGGGGCGACTCAGTGACCCTTGGGTCGGTCATAGGCAGGACTCAACCGTGCCATGTCGCCTGAATAGCGTCCGCCACGGTAGATGAACAACACCGGGGCGGTCAAGGTGAGGACCAGCAGGAGCCCGAGGAAAAACAACCCCCATGGCTCAACATCGGAGAGGGTGGATGCCCACAACACCCAAAGGAAGGGCAGGTAGAGGAAGATGCTGTAACGTCGTGCAACGGTTGAGAAACGTGCGCTTGCCGTGCTCTTTTCAAACAGGACGGGGACCTCTTCTTTGGTGACCAGTCCTTGGTCAACACCGCATCGAACGCAGACTTGAGCATTGGGGCCGTTTCCGTGGATAAAGAATTCACGCGGATAGGTGCTTGCGCAGTAGCGACACGTTGGCATGACGGTTCCTCATTCGACCCCAGCAGGAAGGGATTCTTCAACCATCCGATGAAATTCCAAGAAAGGCTTCCAAGAGCAACGAACCCTTCGGAGAGCCCACCGACTCAGGATGAATTTGCAATCCATGAATGGCGAGGTCTGGGTGACGAATGCCCATGATGAGGTCCGTGCCCTGCTGAACGGCGTTCACGTGCAAGGTGTGCTCACCCTCATCCATGGCGATCAATGAGTTGTAACGCGTGAGCATGAACGGTTCTTCATGTCCAAGAAACAACCCGCTTCCATCGTGTTCAATGGCCGTTGGAACCCCGTGGACGGGCCCGCTGGGTGAAGCCACAACCGTTCGACCATCGACTTTGGCCAAGGCTTGATGTCCCAAGCAAATACCGAGAACAGGTATGCCAAGTTGCCCCGCGAGGGCATGGTGCGCCAGTGCCATGGTCAGTGGGCTATCATCGGGTGAACCGGGACCTGGACCCAAGATGAGATGTGTGGGGGCGAGTTGTTCGAGCAGTTCATGCAACACCACGGGGTCGAGCAAGGAATTGCTTTGGGGGGAACGCCCCTTGAGCACAGTGACGTTTCGTCCTGTTTTTGCCACCGCATCAGCGATGTTCAGCGAGAAGGAATCCAAGTTGTCNACAAAGAGCACATCGCATGCACGACGGTGTTCAAGCGCTGCAGTGACGGATTGGATAACGCCGCAACCCGCATGCGGTTTGATCTCTGCGGGTGTTTTGATCGCATGGATGCTGAGCGTTCCGGTTGGCAGGGTCAGGTGGTCTGCTTTCATCCACCCTGCTGCCACCCGAAGGGCAGCCCCTTTCCACGCGGCTTCCTCGACTTCCATGCTGGCGCGAGAAGCGATGGTGATGCCACCGCCAGCGCCGACCGATGCCTGCCATGAACGCCCGACCTTGTGTGCCTCAAGTGTTCGGATGAGAATGTTCCAAGAAGATTGGCCGGTATGAACATCGATGAAACCCATTGAACCCGTCCAAAACGAACGCGGCATTTGTTCTAATTCATCGATGACAGCACAGACCATGGTTCTCGGGCATCCCGTGATGGAACCCCCTGGAAACACCGCCTGCAGCGCTGAAGCTCCGCTGGCTTGCGGATGAAGTTTCGCAGAAATATGACTTACCAAATGCTGAACATTGGCATAGGCCTCNACATCGAACCGTTCCACNCCAATGCTTCCAGGTTCAGCGATTTGTGTCAGGTCATTGCGCATCAAATCAACCAACATNCTGTGTTCCGCACGCTCCTTTTGGTCTTCGATCATGACGTTTCGTAAACGCTCAGCCTCGCCAGCATCCACGCCTTGAGGGCATGTTCCCTTGATGGGTGATGTACGAACGGTGGACCCGTCACAGGTCAACAGTGACTCTGGAGAAGAGCTTGCGATGGCGAACCCAAGGTCATCGGCTTCTCCATAGGCAGAAAAGGGAGCGGGGTTTTCTCGCATGAGGCGCTGAAAAACTGCGTAAGGATGGTCGATGTTCCCCTGCCAGTGTTTTCCGATGTTCACCTGATACACTTGGCCGCTGACGATGCCTTCGCGAACGGCTTCGATGTTGTCTTGATGCGTTTCATCGGTGTGTGTTACGGCTTCCCTCGTAGGCAGGGGNTGTGGTACATCGATGCTTTGCCCATCCCAATCGAGGCAGGTGTTGGCTTCCTCGCACCACGAATCATCATCACCAAACACAACGGTATGCTCGGTGTGGTGGTCAACGATGACGCCGCGTTCTACACACCAAAGGACAGCAAGCAACGCTCCTTCTTTGGGAGGATGTTGAAGTCGTAACGGTTGTGTCCATTGGACCAAATCGTAGGCAAGTGAACCCGACCAAAAAGGGGTATTGGGGAGGTCAACTGCGTGCTGTCGATGGAACGGCTCGGTGGGTGTACACCGTTTCATTTTCTCCAGAAGGTCCTCGATATTGGTTGCGCGCAAGGTGACGCTGTGGTACCATGAGCCATGCTTCCATTCCTCAACTTCTCCTTCGAGCAAGACCGTTTGTTCAACCAAACGGATATCGCCGTTCAGCGGCGAATGCGCTTCAGCCATTGGCAGCATCGCTCGTGCAGGCTGGCGAACGATGACCCGTTTGGTACTTGGTCCGGCGATAAGTGACCACCGGGCGAGATGGGAAGTGGGACCTCCCGAAACCAACATGAGTTTGTCGGGTGAACCGTGCCGATGTGCTTGTGAACCGAGCAAGCCGCTGGTTTCCAATTGTTGGGCGATGGCCATGACGAGTTCAGACACGACGTTGCCCCAGCGTGCTCCACGTGCTCCTCTCGGTAAAATGTTGGTGAAGCAGTTCTTGACATGCCTCGGAGAGGACGGTTGACGAGCCCAAGACCTCACCGTCAAGGGAATCGACCCTGCATGCGCCCATGCCGGTTCCGACCAGCACCATTTCTGAACAGCGAGCAACGGTTCGTTCGTTCAATTTTCCCTTCATGACCGGCAGACCGAACGATGGTAGATGTTTGGCGAGGTAGGTGGCGGTGATCCCATCAACACCCCCCTCATCGTCATGCGCCATCCAAACGGTTCCGTCTTCATCCAACACCAACGGGGTTGCTCGGTCACCATCCACGATGCAAAAATCGTGGACCAATAAAGCGGCATCGCAGCCTGCGCGCTCGGCCACCGTCAGGGCTTCTCGGTAGGCTTGCCAATCGCCGTGTTTTGTACCGTTGGTACGCGCATTCCAGCGCGGTGCTGGATAAGAAATGGCCTCGATGTTTTCGTTTCGAATCGTGATCGGTCGCGATTCAATCTCCCAATCGTTGCTCCCTGCTTGACAACCCACGCGAACCAACTGCCATGCAGGGCCATTTTTCGTCATCTCTGGAGGATGGCCTGGTAGTTGAATGCGAAGTCGTTGGGCATGGCGCAAGAGCCGTTCCTGGTGGAGCGGCCAATCCGCCAATTCCCCTTGCTCGTTAACCAGCATGGTCGTGAAGACAGCACTCCTTGGGCCATCGTTGGACATGGGCGACCCTCACAAGAGGTCGTCCAAGAACGACGTATCAATCTGAGGCTTCTTTGGCTCCGAAGGCTCATCCAAGAGGCCGTCCAGTAAATCGGTGTTGACTTGGGGTTGGAGAACGGGTTGTGGAGCCTGGTAGGCGGTACGGCCGTACGCATCGGTTTGGATTTGGTTCGCAGCAGCGTAGATATCGCTTGCTTGTTGTTGTGAGATGCCTGGCGGAGGAGCGGGGGTCGAGGTAGGTGGGCTGCTGGGTGGAGCCTGTGATGGTGCGTCCCATCCTCCACCGTCTTGGATGCCCCATGTTGCTTCTTGGAGTTCCCAACTCTTTGAGCGTCGTTGAGCATTGCTGCGTGACCGGACGACGATGACCAACAGGAAGAGGACGATGAGCAACATGCCCGCAGCCAACAGGTTCGGTCCAGTCAGCAATGCTTCCAAGGAGAGTTGCCCGCTGTCACCGTCCGGTGTGGTTGATGGGCCATCCGAGCCAAACGCCTCCACTTTGGTGGCCTCCACCGTGGTTTTTGCTACCGTCTCGTCGTAGGGTACCACCGCCACATACCAAGCCGATGCATTGTCGAGCGCGTCAAACAGTTCGTTGGTGATGAGGAAGGTGTTGGCGGAGACCGTTTCACCAACCATCGTAGCATCCTCTGTGGACATGAACATGTCTTCGGAGATGTAAATTTGGTAGCCTCGAACGCGGGCATCGGTTGAGTGTTGCCATTCAACAAAGATACTGTCCTCTCTGAACCAAGAAGCAGCGACGTCGTTGATGTCGGGTAGGTATGCTCCAGGATCGGTGATGCCTTCGTCGGTTGATGCCTCAGAGACCATGGTCAGCATGTCGGTGTGAGCGTTTCCAGAGGCGTCTTCGACAACGACAGCCACCCAGACTTCTTGCCCTGGGATAACCGGTATGTCTCCACCGACCACATCAATGACCAACGGTAGCGTNGGTGAACGCTTCAGGGTGACGATTGGATTGAGCGCAAGTTGGGTACCTTGTTGCCCAACCATGCCCTCAAAGTTGTACGTTTCCGCATAGACATGGTATTGCCATGCATCTCCTGCTTCGGACAATTCAAAGTCGAGCAACAGTGCACTCCCGTCATCGTTGGGACGGTCTTCAAGCGTGAGGTCGGTTAATCGGTCTGGAGCCGTGTTGTCGTTGATGTTGTCAACGGGNGTNACGGTCNCTTGCGTCAAATTGGTCAGATGGACATTGCCTTTCAGGTCGTGGACGGTCACGGCAACGAAGAGTTCGACATCGGGTTCGATCAGGGCAGGTACACCGTCGGCAAGATCTCCATTGGCGGGGACGAGCAGCGTCGTTGAGAGGGTGAGTTCAATCGGATTGGTTCGTTCGTCAATCCATTGTTTGTTGAACGAGAAACAACCGCAGGTGTCCGGGTTGTTGCCGAAGGCAGCGTAGGCCAAGGAGAGGTCTTCGACCGGCGACGTTGCGACCCACACGGTGTAGGAAGCGAAGTCTTCGACCGTGGAGGGTTCCCACACAACATCGATGGCCGTTCCATCATCGTCGGGATGGTCAAAGGCCAGCAAGGAGGTGATGCGAGGTGGCGTGCTGCCTGGGCCCACGGTGTTTTGAAGCGGGGTTGCTGTCACCAGCACCACCTCGTCGGTGTTTCCGTTCANCCACACGTCGTAAGCAACCACACCGATGGTGTAGATTTGCCCGTCCAACAGCGGTACGCCATCAAGCGATGAGATGATGGTTTGCGTTTCATCGCATGGTGTGATGATGGCGGCTTGTGAAAAGTCAGCGACACTTCCGATGGTACCGCTCTCATCAGCGTCACCACCCTGCCTCATGAACACCGTGTAAAACGCGCAATCATCGGCGGTACTTTCGTTCCACGCCACGACGATACGCCCTCCTTCGTCATCGGGGGCATCGCTGGCAGTGGTGCCTTCGATCGGCTCTGGAGCATCGTTGTCGTTGAGTTCACCGGTTGGTACCACAGGTCCGACGATGGTGACGTTGCTCAAGTTTTCTTGTCCTGCTTCATCCACACAGGTGAAGCCAATCCAAACTGGAGCGCCTGGCGTGAGGGTCAACACCGTTTGGTTCCCCTCGTTGGGCTGAATGCTGGTGGTGGGGGTTCGACCAAGTGCATCGGTCATCGGCGTTGTGGCCACATAGATGTTGGTGGAAGCCAAATCCATCGCCGTACATCGGGCCCATTCAAGTTCAACATCGCCGTCTCCGCCACTGCTCCCCATGGCCTGTGCATCAGCCCACAACGGTGCACCTGGGATTTCATCAGTGGGTGAAGCAGGTCCAAAGGGAGCGGAAAGTTCTCCCCAACGCCCATCGCTGTATTCAACGACGACCACGCCATAATACGCTGTCCCGTCTTGAAGTTCTTGTCCGTTGGCTGTTTCAATGTCGGCCGACAGTCGGCTGTGCAGTGAGATGGCTTTGTCCGGGGCTTGGCCAGCCAACATCAATTCCGTAGGCGGGGTGGCCCAAGGCCCTTCGTTAAGGAAGACCAAGTAGCGTGCGAAATCTTCGTCATGGACCAACGACCAGGAGGCCGTGAGGACGCCGCCACCATCATCANGGCGATCGACCAATCCTTCCATGATTACCGGCGTGTCACTGCGGACATAATCGTAGGTCAAACGGGCTTCAAGCGACCCGTTTGATGGCGAATACATTCGTAGGGAAACATGACGGGTGTTGTTGAACAGTTTACCGTTGTCCACTGCATCTTGGAGGTTGAGTTGCAGGTTGGCATCATCGCTCAGGTTCAACACGACATCGTACTTGAGCGAGACCGATTTTGTCCAGACAGCCGCACCGGTGGAGGGTGAGGTCAGGATGATGGGTACATTTTGGAACAACAGTCCGTGTACGCCAGCGGTACCCAGCGTACTGTCAAGCGCATACGGGTTGGTGGCGTCGACGAGGTTGATTTGCATGCCAGGATGCGTCATGTCCGTGATGTTGAGTCCGCTGTTGTCCATGCTACGAACGGTCAATGGAATCGCTCGACGCATCGTGGTCGGTTCGACGGGCGTGAACTGTCCGTTGTTGGCCCACCCCTGCAGGCCGTCATCACCCAAGACCCAGATGTGGTTGGCGCCGAGTGTTCCAGTACTCGCATCCATGGCGCTGAGGGAACCTGCGTACGTNTGGCCGCTGGTTCGTGCTTCTGACAACATCACGTTGTTCTGAGAGCCGATGGACAACACGTCATCGCCGTTGCTGACCATCTCAACGACGGGGTATTGGGCTTGGAAAACGCCAGTTCCGTCTTCAAAATCACCGCTTGAGGCGTTCCAGTGGGTCAATGTGCCNATGTCAGTGGCCATGTGNATNCCCCACCAATCGCCNGCCAAGGCGGTCACGGTGTTGGAGGGAAGTTGGTCAAAGCGATGGGTGGAAACGACTTGTTGGGTGCTGGGGTCGACCAGCGTCACACCNGGGCGTTCCGAGCCACGCCCGTCATGNCTGACGANGAGGGTGGAAACGCCGACGTTGTTGGTGCTCACGGCNAGCCCCCACGTGGATTGACCCATCAAACCGTCTGAAACCGTCATNGTGGTGCCGCTTTGTGTGGATGGGTCCCANACAAAGAGACCTGAGGGCGTGGCCATGTAGATGGTTGAGCCAACGACCTGCACATCTTCGACGATGTCGGCCGGGAGCCCGTTGCCGACGGTGATGGAATCCATCCAGTCGTTGGTAGTGTAATTCCAACGACCGATACCGCCGTTGGTTGCGATGTAGAGCACATCGCTGGTTGCTGTGAATCCGTTCACGATGTTCGAGGGCAAGCCTGCGATGAGGCGACCGTTACCGAACTGGTCGGTGTTTGGATCGAACATTTGCACACCGGGCGGGCTGCCACCTTCACCAGCGAGGCCGACGACCAATTCGTTGTTGTAGACGTGCATCGTGTCAAATTTGGTGTGAAGGGAACCACCGATGTTGGAGATGAGCTTGGTTCGGGTGTCAAGTTTGAGCATGCCGCCAGGGGAGGATGCGATGTACAGGTCCGTTCCGTGAAGGTGGAAGTCACTGGCTACCGTATTGCCGGGGAGGGTCCAGCCGTATTCCCACTCAACCGTTCCGTTGGGTAGGAAGGTTCCTTGGAGCAAGCCGGTTCCGGTGCCACCAAAGTTTCCTGTGGTGGCGGATGTTCCGGTTGAAACCCACAGGTGTGTGGCGTTGGCCACCATCGTGGATACTTGACCACTGACGAGCCCGGGAAGGTCCACCACCGTTTGACGTCCTGCGGTTGAGAGGGTGGCGACTTCGCTGTAGCCAGACGAGCCACCGGCGCGACCGATCAACCACTCCGAGGTTCCACTCAGCCACTGGAGCGAGGTCACCGGTGAGCCTGCTCCTTGAACCTGAGCCTGGAGAGCCGTTGCACCGCTCGCTACCAAGGTTGAGTAGCCACCCGCGATGAGGTTTGAACCAAAGTTTCCGACAGCATGCCCGACAATGAGTTGGGTACCTGAGTGCGACAGGGCATCGTACCAAACGCGATCGCTTGGAAGGCCATGGCTTGCGGAGGTCAAACTTGAGATGAACGCAGAGGTTGCGTAACTGTAACGGCTGATGGGTTGGTTGTCGTTGTAGTAGCCGATGTAGAGGGTGTCTTGGTTATCGCAGGTGACCGAGGCGGGGGCGGTCCCGTCGAGTTGACTCCTGTCAAAGCCAGAATTGACCGTGGCGTTTTGCAAGTCAATGCGAGCAATACCACCGTTGTTGTTGTACATGGCGATGTTCAGCATGCCGCCGCACATTTCCATGGAAATAGGGTAGCCGTCTGGAATGTTGTTGTTCGAATCGGCGGGGTAAGCCGTCCACGCACCAGCACCGTTACGGTGTGAGATGATCCCTTCTCGGAATTGACCAAAGCCGGTGAAGTCTGCACCACCAACGACCAGGTGCGTACCATCGGTCCAAAGTTCGTAGAAAATGTCGCCAGCGTTGCTGGGCAGCCCGTTCCCGGCTTCCCACGTGGTGTTCCACGTGTTGGTGTTCTCGTTGTACCGTTCAATACCGTCTTCTGTAGCAAAGAGCGTCTCACCATTGTGTTCCACAATGCCGCGAATGGGAAACCCAAGGTTGGTCCACGAATTGACCAGTGTCTGGGAACTGTCGTAGAGGTCGAGCTTGAGTTCGCCCCATGACACCCACGTGTTCCCGTTGGAAGATTCGTAGGCTGTGACTCGGTCAATGGATCCCGTGGGAAGAATGTTGGTTTCAAACGTTGAGGTGATGGTGTCCCATCGAGCGATGCCTCCAGAACCGTCGGCGTCCCACCATTGACCAGACACGACGCTGACCATGAGCGTGTCACCCGACATTTCCATGCTGACGATGTCGCCGCCGTTCTCACCGACTTGGGCGCCGATGTCGAGATTGCTGAGGGCGGTCAAATTGGCCACGTCGAGGCGACTGATCTCATCGCCAGTGGTACGGCCGTGGTAGTAGAGGATGTTGTTGTGAATCAGCATGTCGTGGGGTGCGCTGTTGGCGTTGTAAAGGCTGCTTGAACGTTCAATGTCGTAGGCTTCACCGCCGGTCGTGACGTTGATGAGTTGGAAACCGTCATCCCCGCCCACCCAAAGAAGGTTGGGTCGGATGTCCGCCACCAGTCCCGTGACATCGTCGTTACCGCCGTCAAGGACACCGTTGTCTTCGGTAAAGGGCGTCAGCCATGTGTTCGAGGTGATGTTGTAGCGCAGCACACCAAGACCCTCGGTTCCAATGTAGGCGATGTCGCCCATGATCTCGACCACGGCGTTGCCCGTTTGGGTGCCTTGACCCCAGTTCTTATCGTGTTGGAAGTTGGATTTGGTGATGAGCCCAACCCCCGAGGTTGTGCCTCCGTAGACGTAGCTGCTGTCGTAGCCCACGCTGTAGGTCGCCCAGTTGGGCATGCCATCGTAGACGTTCTGGCAGTCGTTGATGCCCATGGTGGCGATGCTGTACTTGCAAACGCCGATGTTTGTACCAGCATACAGACTTCCTCCGCTACTGCTCGACTCAATTGCAAAGTCGAAGAATTGCTGAGGGCGCGTCTGCCAGGACGATCCTTGACCGAAACTGGTCATTTGGTTTCCGTCCCACTTGCGAGCACCTTGTTGCGTTCCGATGTAGAGATTGAACCCGTCGGTATCCAAAGCGTAAATCTGGTCAGAGGGAAGAGTCCCACCTCGGTTTGAAGCGGTGAAGGGAGGGAGGATTTCGCCAGTGCTGAGGTCTTTTCTCGCAACGCCATACCCTTGCAGTCCGAGGTGGAGAACATCACCAACCATGGCGACAGGGGCGTTGTCGACGCCGTTGATGCCGGTTGAACCCCAAGGCTCGAGCCACGAATCGTTGGTGATGTCGTAGCGCAACACGCCTTTGTTCTCGGTAGCAACATAGGCTGTTGTGCCCCAGATAGCGACATCGCCTAGGAAGGAAGTTGGCAGACCGTTGGTGGTGTCGTATGCGGTGCATGCACCCGTCGAGCGCTCGATGGATGCGAAGACGCCTGTGTCAAAGGAGGCGACGATGTGACTGGCACTCGCATACATGCCGCTGATGGTGGCGGAGGAGGGGTAACAGCCCGTTGAGGCAAAGGTAGCAAGGGTGCCGCCAGTGGCACTCATCTCGATGATGGAGGTGGGAAATTCAGTTGCCGCGAACAGCGAGCTTCCATCGGTTTTCAGGTCGACGATGTCCGAGCCTGCCCCCCAGGGCGATTCCCAAACAGCGTTGTTCACGTTGTAACGCATGATGCCCGTTCCGTCCGCAGTTCCGATGTAGAGTACACCGTTCCATTCCACGACAGCGGTCATCTCATCGCTTGCGGGCCCGCTGGCGAGGAGAAGGTGCCCTTCAAACAACGGCGTTTGACCGGGTGAAAGATGAGCCAAACTTCCCGAACCATCGTTGACCAACAGGGCATCGTGGCTTGGTGATGCGCCCCCAACAGACGGCCAAGCGACCAGTGAACCACCGTCGCCGGAGAGGTTGAAGTCGGCAAAGGAATAGGTGGTGGAAAAGACACCGCTGGTGGTGTTGTAGGAATGAACAGCGTCACCGTTCATGATGTACAACATGGAACCGACGCGTTCCACGCCACCGATGTCGTTGTTTGAGAGCCAGTTGGCTGAATTCCATGTCGAGAGCCAGAAACCAGCAGCAAAGTCGAAACGTGCCAATCCGTTGTCTGCGGAGCCGAGCAAGAGTTGGTTCCCCGATGTGGTCATGTGGGTGATGACGTCGGAATGCAAGGTGTTGGCGCTGCTCCATGTTGAGAGTTCGCTGGAAGTCGCTGTGTCGTAGCGCATCACGCCCACGCCTTCGATGCCCGCATAGACCACACCGTTCTGTTCGATCATCGACAACGCTTCCGTGCCACCGTCGGTGGTGGTCACGGTCGTGACAGCGTTCCACGCCGTTCCGTCCCACACCGACAATCCAAGGCCGCTTGCAGCGAAGACATCGCCTGCGCTTGTCATCAAGAAGCGTTGAGCATCAATGTCTGCCAGCGGCGTTTGGAAACTGCTGTCTGACAGTGAAATCGCTCGGAAACTTCCGTCCCCGAGGAGAAGGTGGAGGAGGCCACCGTTGGCGTCCATGACCAGGTCGTGAACACCACCTTCGTTGTCGAAATCATAGGTGTCAATGACGTGAGGGTTGTTGTTGGCATGAAGCAAGAGCAGTTCGTTGTTTACAGCCAGGTAAAGCAAACCTGTGTCTGGGTTCACGGCCGAGGCACGCAGGTCAAAGGCAAGAGGGGCCAGTGACACCAACGGGTCAGCGGGAGCCAGTGCCTCGATGACCATCTCGGTGATGACCGCATCTGAGGGAAGGTCCCAACCCGAGCCGGAATTGCTGTTGGGATTCATCCGACCGCTGTAGGTTGAACCAGAAGCAAACCCATCCGCTTCGCCAAGCACACCAAGACCGCTCCAATCAAACAGGCTGGTGCCCATTCCGTTCACAGTGAGCAAGGGTTGTTCCATCGTCATGCCGTTTTGGCCACTTGCACGGATTTCCAAAGAAACGTTTGACAACAGGGCACCAGGGGCGAAGGAGAGGTTCCAATCAGCCGTCGCTTGCTGACCCGTTAGGGGGTTGGCTCCCGTCGTGTCGAGACGCACCCAACCGGTGTCATTGCTGCCTTCCAGTGGCCAAGTTACGCCGCTTGGCTCAGCATGGGCGGAAACGGTGGGGACGGTGAGCAGCGGACCCATGGACATGAGCACCATCAACAGGACCATGCCGAGGGCGCGATGGCGGTGAGAAGCCCCCTTCTTGACGTGCGACGCCCGTTTCATGAGCGGATGTGTCGTTTCCCCGTATTTGAAAGAGAGCCTTTCTTGACTAAACAAGATGGCGTCAATATCTTACCAACATCAAAGCCTTGGCTTCCCCGAACAGGGAGGGAGAATGCGACTGAGCGTGCTGGGCATCGCACAACAATCAAACCCTGCCTCTTCCCGGTTCAGTAGGATTGGTCATGGCGATGAAGAAGAAAGACCGGTTGCTTCGTAAAGAAGCACTGGAATACCACGAAGCCGAACCACGAGGAAAAATCAAGGTCGTTCCGACCAAACCACACGCCACTGCTCACGAATTGAGTTTGGCCTACTCGCCCGGTGTTGCGTATCCTTGTTTGGAGATTGAAAAGCGCGCAGATGATGCGTATCGCTACACTTCAAAGGGCAACCTCGTTGCCGTCATCTCAAACGGAACGGCCGTTCTTGGCTTGGGTAACATCGGCGCGTTGGCCAGCAAACCCGTGATGGAAGGAAAGGGGCTGTTGCTCAAGACCTTTGCAGGAATCGATGTGTTTGACATCGAGGTCGACACCGAAGATCCTGAAGAATTCATCAGCACTGTCGTCAACATCTCGAAGACCTTTGGGGGCATCAACCTTGAAGACATCAAAGCGCCCGAATGTTTTGAGATCGAACGCCGCATCGCTGAAGCAACGGACATCCCCGTCATGCACGACGACCAACACGGCACGGCCATCATTTCGGCTGCAGCGTTGTTGAATGCCGCCGAACTCCAAGGAAAGGCACTTTCCGACCTCAACGTCGTGGTCATTGGGGCTGGCGCATCCGCCATCGCTTGCGCCAATCACTACGTCGCTATCGGCGTGGAGATGGCCAACATCACGCTCGTGGATAGTCAAGGGATTGTCACCAAAGCACGGCTTGAGAACGGCGAATTGAACGAATACAAAGCCCCGTTCGCTCACGATCGAGCACCCGGTGACCTCAGCGATGCGATGAAGGGCGCTGATGTTATGCTGGGTCTGTCGCGCGGCGGGTTGGTCAGCAAGGACATGGTAGCCAGCATGGCAGAAAAACCGATCATTTTCGCCTTAGCCAATCCGACACCCGAGATCCTTCCCGAAGAGATCCTTTCGGTGCGAAAGGACGCCATCATCGCCACGGGACGTTCGGATTATGCAAACCAAGTGAACAATGTTCTTGGGTTCCCCTACATCTTCCGCGGTGCCCTTGATGTCCGAGCAAGAGACATCACGCAGAACATGAAGATGGCTGCCACTCGCGCCCTTGCCGCGCTGGCAAAAGAACCGGTTCCCGATTACATCTCTGCGGCTTATGATGGTGTGGTGATGCAGTACGGGCCAGAATACATCATTCCCAAACCCTTTGACCGTCGCGTGCTGATTTGGGAGGCGGCCGCAGTTGCCGAGGCCGCTATCGAAGAAGGGGTTGCAGGCGTATCAGCGGACGAATTCAGCCTCACCCATTACCGGGAAGAACTGGAAGCGCGTCTGGGAGAATCCTACTCCGTGATGCGTCAGATGATCAACCAAGTCAAAGGAAAGGGCAAGCGCATCGTCTTCCCCGAAGGCGACAAGGAGCCGGTGCTTCGGGCAGCGGCCCAACTCGTCGAGCAGAACATCTGTCACCCCATTCTTCTGGGGCCCATCGATCGTATTGAACGGCTGGTGGAAGAACTCGGCCTTCATTTCGAATACGAAGCCTACGACCCTCGCTACGATGAGCGGAGAAAAACAGTCTATGCAAACGAGTTTTTCAAGCGCCGCCAACGAAAAGGAACCACGTGGCCCGATGCGGCTCGCCTGCTGAAAAGTCGACCGTATTTTGCAGCACAAATGGTCCATTCGGGAGATGCAGACGGCTTTGTTGGAGGCGTGAGCAGAAATTATGCGGACGTGCTTCGACCAACCTTGGAACTCATCGGCAAGGACGACGACGCGCATTGTGTCATCGGTTGTTACATGATGAACGTCAAAGGACGCACCATTTTCCTGGCCGATGCGACGGTCAACGTGTACCCTGACAGTCGGACATTGGCTGAAATTGCGGTACAGACCGCCAAGGTCGCCCGTCGTTTTGGCGTCGTGCCTCGTGTGGCCATGCTGTCGTTCTCGAATTTTGGTTCAACCCGAGCACAGCGTTCCGAACGCATCGAAGATGCGGTCAGCATTGCACGCACGCTCGACCCGACCCTGATGATCGACGGCCCCATGCAAAGCGATACAGCCCTCAATCCAGCGGTGCAAGAGGAATACCCCTTCATGGAACTGGTCGGTCCTGCCAACGTCCTTGTGCTGCCCAATCTCGCTTCAGCCAACATCGCCTACAAGTTGCTTGAGGAGCTGGGTGATGCCGAAATGACAGGCCCTATCCTTGAGGGTATGGCGCACCCGGTGCAGTTGGTTGCTCGACAGGACGGTGTTCGACACATCGTTAACATGGCCACAATTTGCACTGCGGATGCCATTCGAAGCGACTCTTATTGGAAGAGTCTGTCCGAAGATGATGCGACATCATCGTAACGTAGTATGGGACGGGACGGCCGCCAAAGAGCACCGGTGAAAAACCCTGCACACAACCCTCCAAACAGCAGGTTGACCCAACCTTCGCTGGCGTAATCGCTCATGCCACGGAGAACGGGGATGAGGAACGACGGGACGATACCCAGAAGCGTTGTCCAAACGACTTCTGAGCGAAAATTCCTCCACACATCGGTGTTGTTGGGCACCCGAAAAGCATCACCCTGGCGAATCGGCGTCAAGACCAACCTCGCAACAACATTGGGGAGGGGGCGGTCGTGTGGAACACTGGTCATGGCGGTGATGTTGGTGTTTTTTGGGTGCACGGCAATGGCCGCCATTTGAGAAGCAGCGGGGCCCATGAGTTCGCTTGGACGGGGGCGCCCGTCCATCATGGCGCCGCGATGGTTTGAGGCAGGGGCATCGGCCAATCGTTCCGTCCACCCTGGTTCGAGGGCAAGAGCCGACTGGTCTCGCGCAGCATGCCATTCGGCTTGTGTGGGGCAGCGCAGCTCCCATTTGCCCTCCAAGTCAGCGACGGCGCGTTTGAAAGCCTCGCCCTGCATGATGTGATGGGCAAGTTCGTTCACCTCAAGCGAGGTGAGCGATTGCATCGCAGTATCGCTTGCGTCGTTGTTTCCAAGGCCCAAGGCATCGGTGACTTGGCGTTCGGTAAGCGGCGAGGCCATGACGTAGAAAGCCGGTGTTTTTGCTTCGTAACTTGGGCGCTGGCTGGCGTGAATCCAACCCCCTTTGGTCGTCCCGAGAACGGTGGTGGCGCCAGCGACAGCGACCATGGTGAGTCCGTTCAACTCAATGCTCATACCTTCACCTCAGGAGAGCGAAGCTTCCATCCGCCGATACCATGCCATGCCGGCTTCATGATCGGTGAGTTGGTCAAATTGTGGGAACGGCGAGATCGAGCGCATGTAGCCAAAGGCTGCGAAATCAACGAGGTCTGGGCTCTCTCCCCCAAAGAACGCTTGACCGTTGTGGGCCTGGGTGAACTCGGTGAGCAAATCGTGCCAGAGTTGTTTGGGTTTCCGTCCGTCTTTTTTGACCCGCTTTCGCGCGATGATACCCCACATGATGGGAAAGCCTGCCCACGCATACAGGCGCTTGGAAAGAAAACCGAATTTTTCGATTTTTGAAATGCGCGTGGTGGTCTTGAGTGCGGAGCCAAGGCTGCCGTACAGAATCGGAACGGTGGCTTTGGACATCTTGGTATCGACCCATGCCATCCATTCATCTTGGCGGGCTTGGTCGTCGGTGGTACCGAGCAAGCCGTTGTTGTAGGTGGCATCGATGTGGCGCAGAAGCGGGGTGGAGTCAACGAAATGTTGGCCAGCTTCATCGGTAAAGACGGGGACCTTGCCCCAGTCTCCAGCAAACGCCACTTCCTTTCGTATTTTCATGCCGTTCACGGGCACATAGGCCACGTCCATGCCAAGGTGTTCAATCAGCCCGCGTACCTTCCAGCAAAACGGGCAGGAATAGAGCAGATGAAGCGTGGGCTGCTGAGACATGGCCTTGCCTGAGGAGCGTCCCTCTTCAAGCCTCGTTCTCTTCTTCATGCTCTGGTTTCCAACCGGCTTTCCAGAAGTTGAGGTTGTCCAACCAACCCATCCATTCCTTGTCGGTACAGGTCAACAAACGGAATGCACGCCCCTCCAGCCCTTCGCGGAGCGCTGGCGCCATGTCGCCTCGTTCAACGGCATCGCGCCATTCAACTTGCATCTGGCGAATCTGACGCCTCGCCTCTTCAGGCTGATCAAAATTCAGTTCACAAGCATCCCTCAATTCAGCCAGCCACGTGCGCGTGTCTTTGAGGATCGGGTCGTTGTTGTTCGTGGCTCGGGCGGCTTTCTTCCCAAACGGCCACCATCCCATGCTGAGACGTTGGCGATTCGGGTTCATGGACTTGTCCGTTCGCCAGCGGGTTGAAGAAGCGATGATGGTAGAGCGGGGCATGGGGCGAATCGTCGTTCATGCTCACGGGCAACCCAAAGACAGGGCGATGAAGGCACTCATCGAAATGTACGCAGAACGATTGAGCAGTCGAGGTGTTCGTCTGGAGTACCACGCAGGGAAATTAACAGCCGAAGCGTACACCAAACGGTTGGACGGCCTCACAGGCACGCTGGTTTTGCTGGATGAAGGCGGTCGGCAAGAGGATTCGCTTGCGTTCGCTCAACGCTTTGAGACGTGGCAATTGTCGAACGATACGGTTCACCTCGCGATTGGCCCTGCAGCGGGTTGGCCTGATTCAGTGATGCTCAACTCCGTTGCTCGCATGTCGCTTTCAAGCATGACGCTTCCGCATGAATTGGCGATGGTTGTGTTGGTCGAACAACTCTACCGTGCAAGCGAGATTCAACGCAACACAGGGTATCACAAAGCATGATAGCAGACCGTGCCCCGAGGGAGAACAATGGCGACCATGTTCGTTGACCAAGACACCGGACGGGTGCTTGTTCTGTTGGCACTCACCGTCGTCTCGGTAGCGCTCGTTGCAGGAAGTCGCCATCAACCGTTTCCAGAGATCTCAGGGCGTTTTGGGTGGTTGCTGTTGGCGCTGACGGGGACACTTGCCCTCGGCGAGCGTGCCCCACGCCCGATGTCGTTTACGGCGATGCTGATTTGCACCCTCGGGCTGGGAAGTTACGGCGTGTTGGTGGGCGTGTACCACATGGTGCGCACCCGTAGAGATGTGTTCATCGCCCCCATGTCTGGCTTCATTTTCTGCATCGGCGCGGGCGGATTGATGGTCGTCACTTGGCCTGAATTAAGCACCCTTGAGCAATGGGCGGGCTTTTTGCTGCTGGTGGTCCTCGGCGGCGGTCAGACATGGATGGTGTTTCGGGGGCTGCTCATCGGTCGGTTGCCAATGGCGTGGAGTCAGGCCGGCATGGTGGCCCTCCAACGGGGGCAACTCCATGGCCCACATGGGGCAATTGCGTGTTTTGAGCGCGGCTGGGATGCTGACGAAGAACACCTTAACCCCATGGCCTACGTGGCGCTTCATCGAATTCATGTGTTCCTTGGCCGCGCGACAGAAGCAGCACGTTGGATGGAAGCGTACGAAGATGCTGGTGGAGACGAAGCGGTTGCACCCGAGTGGGTCGATGCCATCATGACGTCCTTGTCGGCCATGACACCTGGTCACACAGATGTGTTGGAAGAAGGCTGAGATTTCCAGTATTCGGGGATTGAGGATGCAAAGAAAACGAGGACTTATATCCTTCAAGGTCGATGTAGTATCATGAAGCATATCCAACGAACTGCGGAAGATTGGCCACTGGGGAACATCCTCTGGTTCGCTGTTGTCATCTGGTTCTCTTCGAGTTTGCTTTCCCAATCGGCCTACATGGCCATCAACGGTTTACCGTACGACGCCGTGGCCATGCTCGAGACGCTTGGGCCGTGGTATTACCTCGTGGTACTGATCGAATTGGTGATGTGGGGAGGTTTACTGGCACTGGGCTGGATGAAACTGGCCCGTTCACGCCGAAACAACGTTTCTGCAAGTACGGGTTGACCTTCGGCTTCGGAACCCGCTTTTTCGCCAGAAAACAGGCATTTCTCATTTCGTGCTTCCGATGAGTTGAAAGGGCGTCAAGTAAAGGAGCACTCGTGTCTACACCTCCCGACCAACCTTTGTTTTCAGGGCTACCCATGGAGCTTGACGAGCTCTCGCCCGATGCAGAGATGCCCTATCCGCTTCCGGATGGAGCGATGGTTGTGACCATTGAACAAGCCCGCCAATCACTGCCCGAAGCGCAAAATGTGTTGATGATGTTGCAGGCGATGAGTGATGAAGCACACGATCTTACGGATGAATTGGAACTTCTCCTCGACCGTTATTCCATGACACACCCGCATGTCATTGAAGTGGCAGAGCATTTGGGTGAGTTGGTCCGTCAGTGGCAGGATAACGTTGGACGGCTGGAAACTGTTGGTGCCCGCATCGTGTCCATGGACCCGGGTCGATTGGAATGGTACGGCGTGGTCGACCGGCGCATGGCGCTGTTTTCATGGGCGGTTGGCGAGACGGATATCGAGTGGTACTATCGGATGGAAGAAGGGTTTCCAGCCCGCAAACCCCTCATAGAGGCATGATGTCCCCCACATGAGGCAGCCCCATGGTCAACATCAATCGCGTCTATACTGGCGGAGGAGACAACGGTGAATCTTCCCTTGTGGACGGCTCACGGAGGAAAAAATCCGATCAGCGCTTTGATGTCGTTGGACTGTGCGACGAGGTCAACAGTTGGCTGGGTATGGTGTTGATGGAAATTGAACGCTTGCCTGATCACGATGACGGTGGAGAGCGAACGGGCGTGATTCGGGTCCAAACCGTGATTGGAGAAGCCGTCTCTCGCGTGCAAAACGAATTGTTTGACATCGGGGCCGAAATGGCTTGCCCACCCGAAACATTGCCGGATTACATGGTCCTCATCTCCCAAGAGCAAACGGATGTGTTGGTTTCGGAAATGGACGCCTGGCTCTCCTCGCTTTCAGAATTGACGAGTTTTATTCTTCCTTCGGGCTCTGCTCCTGTTGCCGCTGCACACATGGCGCGCACGGTCGTGCGACGCCTCGAACGCTCGGTGGTGACCCTCAAGGAGCGTGAAGGCGACGAATCGGTTCGTCCCGTGGTGTGCGTGTACCTCAATCGACTTTCGGATTGGCTTTTCGTCATGGGGCGCTGGATCAGTTCAACGTTGAACGAAGAAGAAACGCTCTGGGTGCCGTTGGGGAAACGAACGGCTGAGAAAGGGGTTGCCCACCGCGTTGCTCAAATGCGTTCCAACGACGATGACCTGTCGTCGCTGTGATCACTGTTGTCCGTGATGGTCAATGAATTGCTGAGCAAGACGCACCACGGCCCGAGTTTCTTCATGCGTGATGGTCTCAAGGGCTTGTTCCCAATCCAACCACAGGTAACCACGGTGTTCATGTGAGAGCGTCACCTCCATTTCGTCGGTTTCGGCAACGTACCAGTAGACTTGCTTTCTCTTGCGTCTGCCTTTGTGCTGGAAGGTGTACTCCGTTCGCTCTTCAAAACCATCCAAGAGGGTGACATTTTGGATGCCCGTCTCTTCGGCCAATTCTCGACGCATCGTTGCGTGCCGATGGGGGTCGTCAGGCTCGACATGGCCTTTTGGGAGGTCCCAGTGGCCCTGTGGATACTGCAACAGGAGAATGGCCCCATAATTGACCAACACCACGCCGCATGAGGTCTCCATGGTTGGCGTATGGGGCTTCTTGTTCATGGTCATAACGGCCCTTTGCCACCCAATGTTCAAAGAGAGGCCCCAATCCGGTGAAGCATGGCCATTCGTCCACTGGAGGCAGATGAGGTGCCGGCTTACAGCCGCATTCTCGCAGACTCGGACATGGACGGCCTGTTCGGGGCAGCGGTGTTGAAGGCGTTTCGTCCAGATGCCGAAGTTGTGTTCAGCCATGCGGCCGAACTTCGTTCAGGTCTGGTGGACGACCTCATCGACCGCACCACCGTCCTCGTCGACCTGCCCTTTCACACCGCCTGCGGTTGGTATGTCGACCATCACCTGACCAACCGACCCAGTGAAGATGAGGCGCAAAGATTTGCAGCCAGCGGCGGTCTTCAGCATTGGGAAGCCACACCATCGGCTGCCCGCCTCGCCTATGAATTGCTGGTCAACATCACCGACATGCGTCATCTCGATCCAATGATGCCCGTGGTCGATGCGTTGGATTCAGGAGGCATCACGAAGGAAGCGTTCCTCGCTGACGGACCGCTGCTGCAGTTGTCACGTACGTGCACCTCTCGAGACCCGGATTACATGGCGCACTTGGTGGACCTCTTGACCTCTGGCGCCTCGATGGAGGCCTTGGTGGCGGATGAAGTGGTGGCGGCACGAATGCAGGCCGTTGTGGAAGAGCGGACCCGCGCGCTTGAACATGTTGCTCAGCACACGACCATCGTTGACCGACTCGCCATTTGTCGATTTGATGAGACGCCCCTGCGTTCCAACGGTTACTTGGTCACGGCATGGGCGGGTGAACGAGCCGATGCGTGTTGCATCATTCACGGGTACGCAGACGGTGATTTGTCTCAGCGCACGCGTCCACCGCTTGGCGCCAGTTTCTACGCCAATTCGTTCCTGCCCAACGGTCAAGGGCGTTGGGACCTCTCCCGTATGGCCACCTCATTGGACCCCACGGGCGGCGGTCACGCCAATGCATGCGGATGCCGAATCCAACCACCGGGTCTTGAAGCCAACATGGAGCACTGGCTCAACATGTGGACTCAGCGAGCGAAATTGCTGGCCTTGTGAGGCTCAGAACTTGCGCATGGCGGAGGTGTTTTCCATGTCGATTACGACCTCTTGGTCAACGGGTTCCTCCGAAGTATCTGATGCCTTGAGGCGCTTCACGGTGGCTTTGAGCACTTCGAACTCGATTTCGAGGTCCTCAAGTGCATCCCGTGTGGCTTCGATGTGCTTCTCGACGCGCGTCATCACTTTCGTGACTTTCTTGAGCGTTCGATCCTTCGCCATGCTTTTGCCTCGAGCGAGCGTGATTTCAAGGTTGCCCCAATATCGAGGTTATTCTTCTTGACGTACCGAAGCAGGAGGAGGGCTGTGCTTTCGCTCCAAAAATGCAGGTGCCCACCAGTTCCACTTCCCCATCAGGCGCATGGTTGAAGGTACGACCAAGGCACGAACCAGGGTGGCGTCGATTAGGATGGCCAAGGCCAAACCCAACCCGATTTGTTTCAGGATGATGACCGAAGACAAACCGAAGGCGCTGAACACCACGACCATGATGGCCGCGGCTCCGGTGATGAGACCTCCCGTTTTCTGCAGGCCGTTGGCAACGGCGAGCGTGTTGTCACCGGTTCGTTCCCACTCTTCGTGAATACGGGAGAGCATCAGCACCTCATAGTCCATGGACAAACCGAACACGATGCAGAACATGATGACAGGGTTACCAGAGTCGATCGGCTGAGCGGTGAAATTGAGCAACGATTCGCCGTATCCCCATTGGAAGACCCAGACCAGCATACCGAAGGAAGCTGAAATGGAGAGGACGTTCATGGCGATGGCTTTGATGGGAATGATGACCGAGCGAACTTGAAGGAAAATCAACAACATGGTCGCAATGAGGATGAAGGCGAGCGCACGCGGCAAGTTGTCGGCGATAGCATCGAGGTTGTCAGCGTTGTAGGCAGCGAATCCTGCGACCAATAAACGGTCGTTCTCACCGCTGAACTTGTCCAAGAATTCGTTGCGCTCGTCTCGGATGTCTTCAACGACTTTTCGTGAATCCACGTTCGTTTGAGCGCCTTTCAACTGCACCGACATCATCGTCGCATCATCGCCCACAAAGGCGTCTCGCAGACTTTCCCGTACGGCGACCTGTTCGGGTGGCAGAAACGCATCGGGTGCAGCCCAGAACTGCACAACATCATCAGCACTCATGTTGGCTGCGGGGAGGCCAACGCCAATGCCTCCTGAAACTCGAGTATCGTTCAAGAGTTCGCTGAGGTACGCATGTTGGAGTCGCAGATTCTCCTCTGAGAGGGGGTCGGCACCGTCCGTGTCGATGACGAGGTAGATGGAATTCGCCGCTTGGTCGGGCCATTGTTCGTCGATGAGTTCCATGCCTTGGCGTGACTCATCGTCGGGGGGCAATGCCTCCCACGACGAGAGCGAGAACTCGGCGTAAACGAAGGGCAAACCCGCTCCAATCAGCAGCACGAGTGTGGGGATAAGAACGGCCCAAGGGCGGTCCATCACCCGCTTCGCAATACGGGCCCAAACACCGTCGTCTTTGGCTCGCATGTCGAGTGCATAGGGAACTTTCCACTTGTAGATGCGTGGGCCAAGCCAGGACATTACGGCGGGCAGCACGATGGTGGAATAGACCATGGCGATGCTGACGGCAATGGTGCCACCGATCCCCAAAGAGGGCAAGGAAGTGTTGGTGAAAAACAGCATGCCCATCAGTCCGATGGCCACGGTGATACCGGAGTAAAAGACGGCTTTACCGGCGGTTGCAGAGCACATGGCGGTTGCGGTTCGCACGTCCCTTCCGCGCTCCAACTCCTCTCTAAAGCGGTTCACCAAGAACAGCGAATAATCAATGGAAACACCGATGCCGATGAGCGAGACGATGTTGGTGGCATACACGGTCACATCGGTGACGTTGGACAACCAAATCGTCATACCAACGGCTGCAAAGAGCGTTGCACCGCCGATGCTCAACGGCAAAAATGCAGCGACAAGTGAACCAAAAATTATCCCGAGGATAATCAGCGTGATGGGAATGGCAACCACTTCCGCCTTGATGAGGTCGCTTTTGATTCGGTCATCAAACGTCCAATCCACGGCGATGCCGTCCGTCATCCATGCCTCGAAATCCTCGTCGATTTCGAGGGACTCATGGAGTTCCGTCAGCAACGACTTTGCCGTTTTTCTGTTGGTGTTGAAGGTCACTTTGTTGATGGCGTACATGCCTTCCTCGTCGATGGAAATGACGTCTTCGCGGTCAACTTCTGCGACCTGCCAAGAGTATTCGACGGTGGCGTTCGGATGAGATTCAAAGGCTGCGAGAGCGTCGATAACGGCACTTCTCCATGCATCGTCGGTGTCGTTCAAGGTCGGATGGAAGACCAAGTATCGAAACGAATGACCTGTGTTGTTGTCCTCAGAGCCAAAGCGCTCCGAAATCAAACGACCAGCGTTCACGGATTCAACATCGTCTTCTCCAAAGCCTTCTGCCCAATCCGCTCCCATCGTCATGAGCCCGCCCATCAACAAACAGGAGACCAAGCCGAAGGCGATCATGGCTCTTCGATGGTCGTGGATGAACAATCCAAGGCGAAAAAACGCTCTGTCTTTCAACATTTCAGGGTCGGTTGCGCCTTCCATAGTGCGAGCGAAAAAAAAGCTGTATTTGAACGGGCGTCTTTCTTCGGAACACCAGATGTGGCTTGAACAACCGCAGTGTCGGCTGAGGCACCTTCATGAACCGTACAGTGATTTGATGGGACATGAACCTCAAAGACCACATCCGAGGCATCCCCGATTTCCCCATCGAAGGCATCCTCTTCTACGATATTGCCACCTTGCTACGGTCTCCTGAAGCGATGGAACATTGTCTTGACCTTCTTGAAGACCAATTGCGTGAATGGAAACCTGAAGTCATCGCAGGCATCGAAAGTCGTGGATTCCTGTTCGCAGTACCGCTTGCACAACGCATGGGGTTGCCCATGATGATGATACGAAAAGCGGGAAAACTTCCAGGAGACACTCACGCACTTACCTACGACCTTGAATACGGCACGGATACCATTGAAATCCAATCCGACGCTCTTGAGTCGGGCCAGCGTGTGGCGATCTTGGATGATTTGCTCGCAACGGGTGGGACGCTGGCGGCTTCCGTTGAATTGTGTACTTCGGTTGGCGCTGAGGTGGTTGGTTGTGGCGTGGTCATCGACCTCACCTTCCTCAACGGGCGCGATGTTGTCAAGGCACCCGTTCACGCGTTGGTCGCCTACGACGATTGATGGCTCGGCTCGAAAACAGCCTTTTTGATACGATAGGGGCCTTTTTGGCACCCGAATTATATTAACCCCTCTATGACTAAGGTGTTACAACCCTATAGGAGAAATGAACATGGGATTTGAGCAAGATATTGGAAATTACTTCAAGTTTGAAGAACGAGGTGCCACCTTAAATGGCGAATTACGAGCTGGATTGACGACCTTCCTGACGATGGCGTA
Organism: Methanobacteriota archaeon; assembly: GCA_002728035.1. Lineage (GTDB taxonomy): Archaea > Thermoplasmatota > Poseidoniia > Poseidoniales > Poseidoniaceae > Poseidonia. Next base: position 6,613 of record PBUZ01000002.1, on the reverse strand, counting down.
CATTCTGATTGTGAACCCAGCAATGCTGAGCGTCGGCGGCATACCGTTCGACGACGCACTGTTTGCGACTGCAATCGCCGCCTTCGTCGGTTGTATCGTCATGGGGTTGTGGGCAAACCTCCCGTTCGCACTGGCGCCAGGCATGGGGCTCAACGCCTACTTCACCTTCGCCGTGGTGCTCGGCATGGGCATCGATTGGAAGATCGCTTTGGCCGCTGTGTTGGTTGAAGGTGTCATCTTCCTCATCATCTCCCTTCCTCAGGTTGGATGGCGTACACAGATGATTAACGCGATCCCCAAGGATTTGAAGATTGCAACGGGCGCTGGTATCGGTATGTTCCTTGCCATCATCGGTCTTCGAGAGATGGGCTGGATTCAAGATGACGGGGCCACCCTCGTCAACCTTGCTACCACGGAAGCCTTTGGTTCCGGTCAGTACGCCATCTATCAGCACGGCGCCATCATTTCGATGGTGGCACTTCTTGCCATTGCCATCATGATGGCTCGCGGTGTGAAAGGCGCGATCATCTACGGTATTCTTGGCGCATCCCTCTACGGATGGATCGTTGGTGCCTACGACCCCTACAACGACTTCGCCGCTGGCGGCGCAGGTTGGGCATCTTCAGAAGCATCTTGGCCAGAAGAAATCTTTGGATTCGTTGGCATGCCTGAAGAATCCCTTGGGGCCGCTTTCGGTGCCTTTGGCGATATCAGCAACAATTTGGCCGACTTCATGCTGGTCATGATCGCCTTCCTGTTCGTTGACATCTTTGACACCGCTGGAACCCTCTACTCCGTGGGCCGCCAAGCAGGTTACGTCAACGAGGACGATGAACTCCAGAACTCTGACGAGGCCTTCATGTCCGACGCAGCAGCCACCATCGCCGGTGCCGTTTGTGGAACGAGCACGACCACCACCTACATCGAATCCGCTGCAGGTGTGGAAGAAGGTGGAAAGACCGGATTGACGGCGGTTGTTGTTGGTGTACTGATGTTGTCTGGTTTGTTCCTCTCTGGCATCTTCCAGGCCATCCCAACCTTCGCCGCTGCCTGCGCTTTGGTGATCGTTGGTGCGACCATGATGAAGCAAGCCACCGAAATCGATTGGGATGACAAGGAAATGATGTTGCCAGCGTTCTTGACCATGGTCTTGATGCCGTTCACCTACTCCATTGCTGACGGTATCGCTTGGGGTGTCATCTCGTATGTCGCCATCAAGTTGGGCATGGGTAAGGCCGATGAACCAGGCCCCATCATGTACGGTATCGCCGTCTTCATGCTAATGTTCTACCTTGGTCCAGGTGACCAATCGACCTTCGGTTGGTTGTTCAGCACCATCTTTGGTTGAACAGCGAACTACGGTTGAACCTTCTTGAGAAGGGCGTAATCCGCAAGGCCGGAGGCTGGCTCACATGAGCACGTCAAAGGTGTAGATGAAGCCCAAGAAGGCGTGAATGAACACGAGGTAGATGATCAGGTCAGCGGCACGTCCATGCTTGAGTTTGGCGACCGCGAAGGATTCTCCTGCCTCGCGTTGCGACCGTGCCTGTTTGCCCAATCGCGTCATGAACACCATCAATCCAAAGCCGACCGGTCCCATGAAGCCGTGAAGCGATTGGGGCACCATGGCTGACCAAGGATCGCCGTCAACGTACCATCCGTTGACAGCTCGTCCCGCAAACGCGATGAGGATGACCGCCCCTGCAGCCCAAAGGAGCCGTTCACCGTTCCTTTCGTGGCGAGCAAGGTACATGGCCCGTTCCTCGCCTTTGAGTTCGTAGGATTTCTTTCGCCAAGCGTATTGCCACCAAACCCATACCACCAATCCTGAGGCCAAGACGGGATGGAGAAGCAGCGCAACGGTGGGAACGATGTCCATGTGAGACCCAGCCCATCGGAGAAGGCTTTGGTTCAAGGAAGTATGCGTTGAGCCTTGGAAATCCCCAGAACAGCCCATCGGTGGATTGAAAGGGCTCTTGCCGTGGGGAGAAATGAGGGGATGAAGCGTTGGACGAATCGTACATGGAGACCTGCCTCAATGCAGCGTTCTCGAAGCCCAAGTCGGGCACTGTACGCGTTTCCATCATGAGCCGTGAATCCTCTTGGAAAATGCTCGAACGGCCGCTTCAAGCCATTCTCATCGTCGCCGCTCATGAACAAGAGGCGCCTGCAGCAGACGATGACGACGATGACGCAACCTCGCGTCGTCCAGCCATGCCGCGACACCGAGGCCGTATGCGCCGCAGCGGCCGACAAACTGGACCTCCTCACATGTCGTGGCTCCACAAACCACAGGCCATCATCGACGATGCCCCTTACAACGCTGCGTACCGGTTGGCAACCCTCCTCATTCACAAGCAGATGGACGCTGAAAACTGGGATGAGGCGTGGAACCTGAACGAAACGGCGTTGCGTGAGGAATGCATGACCAACGGGGTTCACCCAGTGTGGCATCTCGTTGGTGAAAAAACGCCGCTCTTGGGTCAATTCCTCGCGTTTCCAAAGGCGAAGATCGCCAAGGCAACGGCAAAGAAATCCACCATGGGAACGGACTTTTTTTGGGTTGACCCTCGGCAGCGAAAAGACCTCGTCACCGTGTTGAAATTGGGTTCCGCAGGCGTTGATGACCCCGACATCAAGGTCGCTTTGCAAAAAGTGACGCATCAACTCTCAGGAAACCGACAAGTTGCCACCGACGGGGTCCTCGAGACGCTTGATGGCAACATGGCTTTCATCACCTACCTGCTTCACCTTCACAACCAAACCGAGGCACCCTCTGCGATCCTTAAGGCGTGCAAAAAGGCAGACGCAGACCTCGCAGCGGCCTTGGAGAGTTTGGATGCCCTTCGCTCAGGAAAGGTGGAGGATTGGTCCACGTTATTGAACCTCAAGGCCGAGAACAGCCTGAACCGCGCTCGACAAACGCTGGCCTGGCAACATGCACCTGCCGAGGCAGAAGCCTGCACCTCCGAAGAATTGGAAAACGCTCTTTCTCTTCTTGAGGCGGCTTCTATTCACGAAGGAAAAGACCGCTTGACCTGGTGGCGACTGAAGGCCTTGTTGCGAGAAAAGCAACAGGAGGAAGCCATGGACGTGCTCAACAGTCTGCGTCTCGACGCTTCATCGGATGTTGCTGAACTCCTTCCCCTGGTCATCAGCATGGACGATGAGCGAGCCAATGCATGGGTGATGAAGTTCATGGGTGACATCAACGAGCAAGCGCTCCATCACGTGTTGACCACTCACGACCTGGCCCTTGACTTGCGTCTTCGTGCCGCTCAACGGATGTGCGATGAACGCGGCATGTTGTGGGATGAATCAAAATCCACCGTGCTCTCTTTGTTGCTTCAGACGCTTGATATCGAACGCCTTTCACACCTATTTCGCACGGATTCGATGCTCGCCTTGTCCAACCCATACGCGGCCCTTCTGGTCAGTCATCTCGCTCCTGCATCCCTTGACGCTGATCTTCGGCCAACCATCTTCAGCTGTCGGCAACAAGCCCTGCAAGCCATCCATGGTGCAACAGTTCCAGATGAATTGTCGCCGATGGCCGAACACCTGTTGTTGTTGATGGAAGGAATCTACAAAGAAACGCCCGAGGTTGCTGAAGTGTTAACGCCAACTGCACTGAAGGCGTTTTCTCCTATCAGTCGGGCGTTGGAGGGTGACGGCGTTGTCAACCCGACCCACATCCGAAACATGGGCGCAAGCCTTGAGGAATTGAATCTCTCGCTGATCGAACACCGTCTGTTTAGCGTGATGTTGCTGACCTTGACCATGAACGGCCACCTGCGAGCCTATAACATCGGTATGGCCTCTTCATCCGACGCGCAGCAGCTCAACGAATTGCTCAAAAACGATGCGCTACCGCTCCGTCTGATTCGTTCCTTCTCTTTCTTGGTCATGGAACATGACTTGGGACTTCCAAATCTGGTCTCTTGGTATCAACAGAACGACCCCCTCTCCCCTTGGGCGCCGCTGGTGCGCGCTGCCCTCTTCGCTTCCAAGGGAGACGAACTCAACTCTGCACGGGAATACACCCGTGCAGCGGAACTCTTTGCCAAACTGCGCAACGAGCGAAATGCAAACGAGGACGGCGTTGCAGACAACGATGACAACGATTCAGCATTGGCCCTCCCTGTGACCCTGTACAGGAAATCACTGATCCATTACGCCCATGCCAAGTCGTGGGCCGAAGCCGTGGATTTGCTGCAGAGGGTGCCTGCATTGAAGACGGCCATTACCGAGCGCTTCAAACTCTATTTGCATGTGTGTCACAAGGCCTTGACCGATACCAACGCAGCCTCTCGCTTGGTTCGCAAGCACGTGCAGATTCGTACCAAGGTGACGGAAGAAGATGTGGAAGGAAACCTCATCGAGAGAACCAAGACCACCTACGACGAAGAAGAGTTGGATGTGCTCCGAAGTTATCCATTCCAAAAAGCCCACCTGCTTCCCGAGGACCCGTTCCTTGGCCGCGTCATGGCGGCTTCCACGCACATCGACCGAGATTTGCGGCGCACCCGCACACAACATCAACATCAGTTCCGTCAAGCCATGCAGTCCTCTTCACCCTCCCTCGATGAAATCTACGAAGTTGCGAAGAATGCTGCTGAAGAGAGCGGATTTGAAGGACTCATGTACTTGGAGCGCGCCCAAAACTCGACCAAGTTCACCGCCACCTCTCGTAACCGATTGGCCGGTGTCGAACAAGCGCTGTTCTCGCAGTACAAAGACGACATTCCAGTTTCAAAGCGTCGCTTTTTGCACAACCTCAACCTCACGCCGTTGGTGCTGGTCGACACGAACATTCTCGTGGATGCACTTGTGGAAAAGGTCTACCAGCGAATGAATTTGGTGTTCGAGACCAACCTCAACATCATCGGAAGCAACCGCTTCCATCAGATTCTTCTCCACCACGCTCAGGCCAAGCGGGTGTTCTTGATGATTCCAGAAGATGTGCGTAGTGAACTCAAGCAATTCGCGAAAGACAACCGGTTGATGCCCCGCTTCCAGAGCGCCATGATCGATGCCTCCACACTCGAGAAGACGCTCAATGAGGACGTGATGTTGAGCATGGTTGAGGAGGTGCTCGTTGAATTCAACACATGGACACCAACCAGTGAAATGATGACAGATCTTCCTGACACTTCGGAGGAATTGGATGCTTTCCTCGTGAAGCACGCCGATGTCTTCGAGGACTTGTCCGAATTGAAAGGACTACGCGGCGTCACCTACAGAACGACGATTGACGACAGAGAGATTTACCCTGAAGCCACCGACCTTGACATCTATCGTCTTGCCATGCACCTCGCATCGCAACCTCTCCCTGGTGTTCGTGTTGTCTTGGTGGCGACGATGGACGGCGACTTTACGCTGTTGGACCGAGCCATCGAGGAAAAATTCGGCTTTTCAATCACCAAGAACAATCGCACGCTGAAGCCTTGGCTCAAGCACCAATCGAATTGAGCGAATTCCCCGATGAACTCGGGTTGAGCAGACGCAGAGCCCTTTGGCTGCAACGATGCTGCAAATAGGAATGCGGAGTGGGTGTGAAGCCAGCCGTTCAGACGGGGTGCTCACATGTGTTGAATCATGGCTTCGCCAAAGGCGCTGCAAGAGAGCAGCGTGGCATCGTCCATCAAGCGCTCAAAGTCGTAGGTGACCGTCTTGTTGGAGATGGCGCCTTCCATGCCCTTGACGATGAGGTCGGCGGCTTCTCGCCATCCCATGTGGCGCAGCATCATCTCGGCGGAGAGGATGAGGGAGCCGGGGTTGACCTTGTCCTGTCCAGCGTACTTCGGAGCGGTGCCGTGGGTGGCTTCAAAGATGGAAATGCCCGTGTCGTAGTTGATGTTGGCACCTGGAGCAATACCGATGCCACCGACCTGTGCGGCCAGAGCGTCAGAAATGTAGTCGCCGTTGAGGTTCATTGTGGTCAGCACGCTGTATTCGGCAGGTCGGGTGATGATCTGCTGAAGCATGGCATCGGCGATGACATCCTTGATGATGATCTCGTTGCCGGTGTTCGGGTTGGTGAGGGTGCACCAGGGGCCGCCGTCGAGTTCGGTTGCACCGAATTCTTCCTGAGCGAGCGTGTAGCCCCAATCGCGGAAACCACCTTCGGTGAACTTCATGATGTTACCTTTGTGGACCAAGGTGACGCTTGGTTGGTCGTTGTCGATGGCGTACTGGATGGCTGCACGAACGATGCGAGCCGTACCTTCCTTTGAGACAGGCTTGATGCCGATACCCGAGGTGTTGGGGAATCGAATCTTGTCAACGCCCATTTCGTTTTGCAGGAAGTCGATGACGCGCTTGACTTCATCACTCTCGGCCTCCCATTCAATGCCCGCATAGACGTCTTCGCTATTCTCTCGGAAGATGATCATGTCAACGTCTTGGGGCGCCTTGACCGGTGAAGGTGTGCCGTCGTACCAGCGCACGGGGCGGACACAGGCGTAGAGGTCGAGTTTCTGTCGCAGGGCGACGTTGAGCGAGCGAATACCGCCGCCGACGGGCGTGGTCAAGGGACCTTTGATGGAAACCAATCCGGACTTCATGGCGTCAAGGGTGGCTTGTGGAAGCCATTCGCCGGTGGCGTTGAAGG
>PBUZ01000001.1 GCA_002728035.1 Methanobacteriota archaeon | reverse complement strand
AAATACTTCGTTCTCATGGAGAACGGAAAAGACACGAGCCAGGTATTTGCGAGCAAGCAACCCCGCGGTGCAGCCTTGAAGGCCGCAACCCGCGGACACACGACCATCCGCCTACGAGAGCGTGGCACCAAGCGTGTCCACGTCTTCANNGGCAGCATCNCGATGGTTGACAAGCCTGCTGGCGGNCCTGCTTGGCTCCCAGACAAGATCAAGAAGGCCAACGTCAAGAAGCAAGGCATCGAGCACCTTTGAGTGCTGGGCTTTGTTCCCTTCTTCCAGCTCGTTGAGTTGTACACTGGCTTCTTCGGTGCCAAGGCACGGTTGAAGCCCCACCCNTTTTCNCCCTCTTCATTGACGATGAGTTCATAAACACGGCTGCGCTTGTCGTANTGTCCTCCGGGACANGGGATGCACACCCGCTTCGGCGGGAGGCGGTGACGCCNAATGNATGAACGAGAGAAGCGAACGCCACAACCAAAGGCGCGTANGCCAAGCCAACGCCGATTGGTCGAGGAACCCGATCTCAAACTTCCTGCACGGCTTGTTCACCTTCGTCACCTTCCATGGCTCGAATGCTACCAGCGACAATTGCAGGCTGAAAACAAATCCGAAAACACACAGAAATCCTACTTNTACGGGCTNAGNGCCTTGATTGAAACGGCACTTCCTCGCGAACTTGCTCTNGTNGAGAACGAGTACGAGTCCATCACNATCGANTCACTNGCCCATCGCATGGAGCCCATGAACGGACGCCTGGACCTTTGGGCCCACAGCATTGCAGGACTGCGTCCAACAACCTACAATGCGCGAATCGCGGCTGCTCGCCACCTCATCAAATGGTTGGGACTTGTTTGGCCCGACCATCTCCAACGGGCAAGNACAGGTAAACGGTTGCCGCGCACACTCACCCGACGTGAATTGAGTTCCGTTTTGGAAGCAGCGAGCATCAGCGAAAACCCCGCTGCCGCTTTGGTCGTCACCATGATGCTCGACACAGGTATGCGTGTCAGCGAGGTCTGCGCACTGAACCTTGAAGACATTGATTTTGATGACGGTTCGGCTCGAATCCTTGGAGGAAAGGGCGACAAAGACCGTTTGGTTTTGTTCACCAAACGCACCGTTGCCCATCTCCAAGCATGGATGCCAATTCGCTCGATGCAGGACCTCGACGACGACCGAGCATGCTTCGTAAATCGACGTGGACGACGCTTGCAGCCGCGTGGTGTCCAGCGAATGATGGACGCCTTGGCCCAAGAAGCTGGTCTGCCCAAAGGGAAATTGACGCCGCACGTCCTTCGGCACAATTTTGCGACAGGATTGTTGGAACGAGGAGCGGATCTGGTCACCATTCANCGGTTGATGGGNCACGCNACCATCGCNACCACACGCGTTTATCTTGAAATCTCAGACCAAACATTACGTGAAGTCTATCACAGAGCACAAGCACTTCGTGAAAACATGGATGAACATCCACATGAAACAGCGCATGTTGAGGAGACCACACCGTCAACGAGTTCATTTGGAATCGTTGATTCATGACGTCNATTTTTTCCGCTTGGCGATTCGTTCTGGCCCAGTCCAATCGCGATGCGGACTGATGGTTTGTCCCTGATGGCCATCAATCGGACAATACTTTCCGGCTCGACAACGAGAGCAGTTTCCCTTCGGCGGCTGTTCGACCGTCTTCCGAAGTCGGCCGTACTTTCGCCTTGGCATGAAGGGAATACCCCAAAGGCAGCCTTCAAAGATAGCGGTNAAATCATCGCTTTTTGAACCAAGGCATGTCTTTTACAGACCTCGGNACATTGATCGTTGCNCCCTTGCGGTCCTTCTCTTTCTTGGTTTTCAATGAAGTNCCGGCNGTTTTGGTCTTTTCAACGACCTCTTCGGCCATTTCCTGACCCTTCGTGACCGCCTTCTGTGTCGACGCTTTGGTAGCCTTGGCGGCTTTTGATGCACTTTGTTTGGCTTTTAAGGTGGTCTTTTTGGCTGCGGCGGCTGCCTTTCCACTCGCCTTNTTCGCTGCGGCGGCTGCCTTTCCACTCGCCTTCTTGGCAGCAGATGCACCTTTCGTGGTCGCCGACTTCACGGCCGTTTTGGTGGCACTTGCGGCTTTGGCTGCAGCATGGACTTTCTTTGCAACGGCAAGCGTCAGCCCTGCTTTTTTCAGGTCGTTGGTACTCGCTTTCGCAATTTTTGCGATGGTGTTGAATTTCGCTGCTTTCAACTTGNTTGCTGTCGCTTTTCCAACGCCTGGGAGCGATGTGATATCNGATGCTTTGCCGGCCATGTGCTTCACCGTTTGGTGAAAGTAACAACACCATCTTGAACCTTCCTCCAATGTCCAACGGCCTTCAAACGGCGATTTCTTCATGTGCATCGGCCACTTGCAAGCACCATGGAGGGTTTGCTTCCCGGCGGAAGGACGAGGCATCATCGACTTGATGAAACAAAATCCGGCCACTACAGCCAACTCCAACTCAANCGCTGCCTTGAAGACAGAAATCCATTGCTCATNGAGATGGAAGACAAGTANAAATCTCGCACCATCGTTGAAAGCAAAGGCGTTGGTCGCGTCACTGCGCTTTATCATTGGTCCTCGGACAGCACCAAACTTCCCTGGCATGAACTCCCAAAACGGTGCGTCATCAAAACGAACCATTGGTCGGGTGCAGGCTTGTTCATTATGGACAACGGTCCCCAGCCGCTGAGTCAACTCAAGCGCGTGTTCCGACCATGGNCAAAAAACAAAAACGGNTACCGAGTTATTCGAAAAGGCTTCGACCAATACGGTGTTCCCTGGCCGAAATGGAGAATTGAACGGAACCTGAGAAAGTGCCTCGGCAAAGCCTACCACGTCCCACTGGAATGGGGCGCCGCGAACATCGAACCACGCGGTNTTCTGGTCGAAGAATTGCTGTTGGATGGCAATCGACTTCCGCCCGACTGGAAGGTCCATGTCTTTCATGGAACGGCAGGGTTCATCCAATACGATACGGGTCGCTTGGGTGAACANCGTCAGGCGATTTACGACCTCAACGGGCAACANATCATCCAAAGCAATTCACCTTGGAGCCAAGAGGGGTTGCCTTCCAATCTCGATGGGTTGCTCAACGCCGAACTACGGAAATCTCTGATCTCGATCACCGAACGGCTGGCCGAAGACATTGACTACGCACGTGTTGACATGTTTTTGGTAGAAGGCGAGTGGGTGTTTGGAGAATTCACCCACTATCACAACTCCTGCCAACCCCAGTCCGATGAATGGGAAGAACTCGGAGGCAACCTCTGGCTTCAACGGAAACCATGAGGTGCTTTGATGAACGACATCCTCGATCCAACAGAGTGTGTTTTGATTGCACAGGTTCGCAAGGCCGACGCTTCACATTGCGTTGAAACGTCGACTCAACTCCTGCGCAGTAAGCACTTCCCCGGGAAAAGTGAGGTTGTTTACCTTGGGGACATGACCACCGCTCTTCTGGCTCATTTGACCCACCCCGAAACGCCGGCCTTTTCTCAACCCCCGAAGTACAACGAACAACGCTGGATTCTGGAGACCCGAAGCAGTGACTTGGAAGTCCGTATCGAATCGGCCCCCTATTGGGCCTGGGGATTGCTCACCTCAGGATACTTGAACATCATTCATCTACGCGGACCCTTGGAAGTGCGTGCTCGCTTGATCTTGGACACGGTCAGTTCGCTTGGGCAACCTCCGTGGGAATTTGCCCATCCAAAACAAGCAACAAAACATCTTCACAAGCATGTCAACGGTCTTTCAGTAAAGGAAAACGAGCAAACATGGAAAGCGATTTTGGAGGCCGCCAGGTCTTCGCTCGCAAGCCGTATTGAGGCAATGGNTGACCGGCTCCAGGACCCCCTATCGGCGCTCAAGAAAAAAGACCTCAAAGAATGGAAGACCTTGGTTGATGAAGACCTTCACATGGCTTGGCAGGCCCATGCTGAAGACAACGCGCCGGGTGTGGAGCGAGCGCTTGCCCGTCTCGAGGCGACGTTGATTCAGTTGAACGGGAATGTTGCACATGATTCAACCTCCGATGCGCATGCTTCGGACGAATCAACAACCGAATCGTATGCCCAAGAGCGTGTCCTTCACGGTCAGGACGACATTCCATTTGTTGATTTGACGGCCAACGGCGATGATTCTGAACAAGAATGATTCGCGCGTCGCGTTCATAAGGGGGTGGTCGCTCGCCACCAACGGTTGACATGGCATCGAAGAAGAAAAGCGACGGCAGTGGAATCCAACAAGCGGCTGGTTTGATTCGTTATTTCGACGAAGAGTCCGAGGACTCTTGGAAGATCACACCGGCACAGGTCTACCTTGCATGTATCCTTCTTGGTGGCTTCTTTTACCTCGTCAACCAAGGTGTCGTCCAAGCCATCTGGAACCTGTTCTAAGCCTCAGAGAGGCTGAATGAGCACCACATGCTGCTCGTTCTCTGCCATGCAACGGGCAACCTCAAGAGCCGTTGAGAAATCTTCGGTCACGCCGACAACCTGCTCTCCTTCGTCGGTTTGCACCACCAAGCGATGCGTGAGNTTGTAGAGTGTTGTTTCCTCAATACGCTCAAAGATCCAATGTTCGTTCTCAATACGGACCAAAGAAGGGACTTCAACCAACGGGCCCATTTGTGCAACCGTTGTTTTTGCGCGTGTCGTGAGCGAGGCGAGATCGCGAACGGGTTGCCACAATCGCCGTCGCAAGGGCATTCTCACTTTCCGATGTTGTTCAACGCCTGCGCGAAATGCTCGTGCCATAAGGGTCCCATCCCTGAAATCCGAAGATTTCAACCGCGGCTTTGATGATTCACACTTAAAGAGCGCGCCCGAGGTTGGGGAAAAGCGATGATTTACGCCTCGTGTGATGTTGACCAAGAACGTTGGAAACACCAAGTCAGGCAGGCACAAAGGGCGAGCGTAAACAGCGTAATGTTCACCTGGTCGATCGGTTCGGCGAAGCCGAGCATCAACAACGAGGCAACGACCAAGACCGCCCCGCTGAGTAAACGGTGACNGCTCTTGGGTACCCCGTCTTCTGACTCCAACCACCAAGGGAGCATGATGTGAAGGCTTGCAGCGAGGAACAACGACGGAATCAACAGCCACACGGAGGCTGACAAAAGGGGGCCGAGCACGCCCGTGAACATGATGCCCATCCTGAACCACCATGCTTCCGGCCGATGCGCTGCATCATAGCCCACCGTGGGAAGCAACATGAGCAAACCACCAAAGAGCATCATGAAGGAAGCAAGGCGCCAACTGGAAAACAACGCCACGGACCCACTGCCATAAACATCCACATGATGCGCCGTCCATGCACCACCCAACGATGCCACCAACATCGTTGACCCAAGCGCAACGGCGAGGGTGCGACTGGATTGCTGGTGATGGTGCATAAGTCCCTCGCTACGGGTAGCAAATGCATGCATGAACGTCATCAGCGAGGCGTACACAGCGACGAGGGTAGCAGCATGCAACCGAGGGTCGTGGTCTGGACGAGCCCACCAAGTTTGGGTAAACACCTCGGTTTGAAACAGCAACAGCCATGCGAGAACCAAGGCCACCAACGATTTCAGGATGGCTCGGTCGAACAACAAACGCGTTTCGTTGGTGGAGGCCAAATGCGAGGAAGCCGCGACGATTTCACCCGCCATCATCACCAACAACGCGAAGAGGGTCACGACGAGGAAAATGCCCCAGCCCTCTACAGGAAGGGTTGGATGAGGGGGTAACGAAGACATCCCTGCATGGGCGTCTTCAGGAAACAACAACACCAAGCCCAACAGCACCCATGCAGCATTGTGCGTCATCACACGGTACTTGACAAAGGCCTTGGTCGAGTCGCTCGCCGAGGAAAGGCTGGGAAGACGAGGGGCCAAGAGGCTGAACAACAGCAGCGAAAGCAAGGCCCCCTCAAGCGCTCCGTAACCGGTGAACAGCAGACGTAGACGTTCGCCAATGGCAGCATCAACGGTCAGTGACAAGGCCACTTCGTTGTGCATCATGTCCAATGACATGATCGCTCGCGCTCGTGTCAGCAAGAGAATGAACAACAAGCCGGGCGGAGTCCAAGCGTACATCCGTGCTGCCCAAGGCCGTGATTCAAGGCTCGGACCTACCTGAAAAGCGACGAGCCAAAACGCCGTGGAAAGGAACATCGCCGGTAGAAACCACGGCGTCGTATCCATCAGCATGTGCACGAACAATGCAAGGCATCTTTTCATCGTGGCGGAAGACCAAAAGAGGCGCTCGCCAACGACCGAGTGTGCGGGGTGAGACGGATGCTGAAGATGAACGGCGAGCCTACGCCGAGCAATCCACGCTTACGGCGCTGGTAAGCCATCTTGGGCAGGACACCGCCGCATGGCTGGAGTCGGCGCTTTCACCACTGCCCGAGACGTTCCGAATCAGTCTTCATCGAAGCGATCGCGCATGGACCGTTGACCAAATACGTGCTCTCGGCGCTCAACCCATTCCTTGGATGCCGGACGAAACGGCATTTACCATGCCATTTGCAAGAGGAAAGGCGCCCGAAGGCTTGCCGCAGCGCATGATGGCTTTGCTTCATGAAACGGGACGCATCACGCGCCAAGAAACGGCCAGCATGCTTCCGGTTCAAACACTCGATGTTCACGGGGAAATGTTGGCGCTGGACATGTGCGCAGCGCCGGGTTCAAAGGCCACACAATTGGCTGAGAAACTGCATCCCAACGGCGTCGTGGTGGCCAATGAACCCGTTTCTGGTCGTGTGAACATGTTGGTGAGCAATCGAAGCCGATTGAGCCTCTCCAATGTCGTGGTGACCCAACACGACGGTCGTCATTTTGCACGGTTGCCTCCTCCTGGATTTGACGTCGTTGTGGCCGATGTCCCGTGTACAGGTACGGCGACCACGCGAAAAAACCGCGATGTTTGGTGGGATTGGACACCAAAAGAAAGTCGAAAGATGTTCAAGATGCAAGTGGACATCACCCTTCGGGGCGCTTCTTTGTTGATACCTGGTGGTGTACTGGTGTATTCCACCTGCAGCATTGATCCCGTCGAAAACGAGGCGGTGGTGGCCGAGGTCCTCCGGCGTTGCCCGTACCTCGAACTTGTTCCAATCGTTCTCGACGACATTGTTTTGCACGACGGTCTTGCAGATTGGCCGCTTCTCAACGAACAGGGAGAGGTGGTGACCAGCGGTCATGAAGAACACCTTCCTTTCTTTTCCACGTCCCATCTTTCACCGCTTCAACGTAAACTTCAGAACGAAGGTTCCGTCGATGAAGAAACGCGTATTGCCGAGCAACTCCCCCACTGCAAACGCCTTTGGCACACCGACAACAACACTGGAGGCTTTTTCATCGCTCAGTTCAAACACCGTTTGGAAGCGACGCCCGAAGGTGTCGGCCGCACGTACCTCTCAAAAAGAGCAACACGGCATTCCCCTGATTGGAGCCCAACCCGCAAACAGCCTCCAAAGGCCACACCCAACACCGTACTCGCTGCAGACCCCGAAGTGGTTGAGCATGTTGCCTCACTTTACGGCGTTGACATGAGCCCGTACTCCGTTTGGCAACGTGGCAAACGGCTCAATCTCGCTCCACCGATGGTCCACACACGGTTGTTNGAGCCCGAATCACCCACCAACAAGGGCGATGTTTGGCAGGGCAACACCTTCCATCCAATACGGGTTGTTCACGCAGGTTTGCCAGCGTTCACGCTCAAAAAATCCTCATGGCGGTCTCGCCAAGAATCGCTCTACGTACTTGGTGATACCTTCACGGACAACGTGTTTGAGATCGATGCGGAGGTGTTCATTCGTCTGTTGCGAGGGTGGGCGCCGTTGGTTGATGCCTTCGATGAGGCGACTGGGTGTGGCTCTTTACCTCAAGGCGCCTTTTTGCTGCGCTCCCTCCTGCCGTGGGGCAAGGAGACCATCTCCGTGTGGATTGGTGCCCGAGTGACCCTCATGATCGATGAAAACGAACAAAACATTCTGCGTCATAAGCTGGGGCTACCATGGCGTGATGAGGAGGAGTGAACCGTGATGAAATGGTGCCTCACTACCTGCGCCTTAATCGTGCTCTTGGCCACGGTGGGCGCCCAAACGGACAACGCATGGACCATCCATGCCGAGGCCCCCATTTCAACGACGCAACCTGCGATTTTGGAAGAACATTTTCTGACACCCGATGCAAAACTGCTCCCTCCTGCAGCCAGTGAAGGTACAGTGCAGTGGACCTGGTGGTCGCATAGTGATGCGACCTCTTCGGATTGGCCCGATGACGATGCGTTGTACCGAGCGAACCTGCTCAACCTCACACCTCCTGAAATGGGAGAGGCGCCCGTGATCGAACGCCACCAGCGATGGTCACAACAAACGATCGAAATCATCGGACATGTGCGAATCGTTGCTGCTGAAGACCAGATGCGTTTCGTGTTGTTTGAACTTGATGTGACCCCACGTGCCAACCTGTCCAACCAAACGCTGCTCTATGTGGCGCTTACAGAAGATGTTTCGCTTGACCATCATCACCGTGAGACCAACCATTTGGTTCGAGAATTGCGCCCTGAAGTGGGTTTTTCATTGTCAGCGAACAACACCACGAGGATGAACGCCATTCTGCCTGCTGACCACCTCTTTGCCGCTGGTGTTGATTTGGAATCCACCGCAACGGGCTGGTCGTACACGGTTGCTGTTTTTGGTGGAACTGAAGACAATGCTTCATCCACGGGCTTGTTAAGCCTCCAGNACGGTGCGCTGCCGTCCTCTCTTGAGACCCTCTCACCGGGTGAGCGATGGGTTCCCTTCCTCATCACTGCACTGGCTGGTGTGGTCATCGTAAGTTTGCTTGCAGCCTCCCGTTCAAGAGAACAAGCCATCCCCTCGCTCAAAGCGGCGTGGACGAATGAANACGGTGATGAGCTTGCCCTCACGGTGAGGGCGGGAACGCATGGATTCTCCATCAGTGAATGGAGCATTGGGGAGCCTTGGGCCTTCAAGGGTCGGCCGGCAAAGCGNCGTTTTTCTCCCCAGCAAGAAGCCATCATCCATGTGAAATTCAAAGAGCCGCAGACAAGGGATTGCCACCTTCACGTCTCCATTGACATCGAGGAAATGGGGGCATGGCGACAGCATGTATGGCTTTCTCGGAAGACATCAAACGAAGAATCGTCGCCACAGCCCATCGAAGAGGAGTGAAGGCTTGAAATCCACGAACCCTTTGTGGCGAAACGATGCCTGTTGAGTTGGACGCTACAGACCGAATGCTCTTGAAACTCCTCAGCGAAGACGCTCGGGCGAGCCATCGACATCTCGCTCGGACACTTGGATTGGCTCAAGGTACCGTGACCAACCGATTGCGAAGGTTGGAAGACGAAGGCGTCATTGAAGGCTACAGTGCTGTCCTCAACCCCGAACACCTTGGGTGGACCATGACCATCATGGCCGGTTTGCGCATCGTCAAAGGACGAATGATCGATGTCCAGCAGCGAATTGCAGCAGACCCTCGGGTTTTTGCTGTCTACGATGTTACGGGAGATTGGGACTCGATCGTGTTGGCAAGGGTCCGCGACCGGAACGACCTTGACAACCTCACAAAAACGGTCTTTACGCTGGATGGTGTTGCTCGTTCCTACACCCACGTGGTTTTGAACACGGTCAAGGAAGATGCGTTTCCTTCTCCGCCCGCGGATGATTGACCAATGCATCGTCGTACATGTCCACCAGCGGGCCAAGTGCCTCGATGAGGCCTGACAGCCCCTCAACAACGCGCGTTTCGGGTTTGAGGCAACGCATGAGCGTTGAGCGAAGACGCTCATCAAATCGCACATCAAGGGATTCCAAATTACGTCGTATGGTGTTTTGCAATCGACCTCCCGTACGGTCCCAATCCATCAACACGACGATGCTCGGCCCACTGTCCACTGTACTCTTCCGACCGTATGTTTCCAACATGTGAACGAGCACATCATCAACCGGCCAGCCTCGGTTCAACACTTCGATGGGGCCGGTAAATCCCAGTTGCTCGAGAGCCATGCGATCGCGCCGCCCCTCGACCAGCATCGCTGCTCCAGCATCTCGGTTGCGTTGACGCTCATGTGCGAGCGCTTGAGCAGCCTTGTGCCAACGTTCCTCAGCGTTCGAGGAACCTCGACCGACGCCATGGAAGGTGTCACTCGACACGACAAGCCCTCCGCGACTTCAAGCAAACGCCGTCCACGATGGTGTCGTGTTGCTGAACATCATCAAGGTTCGTCCTCTTAGCGCTTGAGTTGGGAGACAACCAACATTCCATCAAACCCTGAGATGTGAAGTTTCAGTCCTCGAAAAGAACCTTCGCCGCGAGGGGTTCAAGTACCATCCAATGGTTGCAAATCGTGAGGCTGGAAGTGGTGTCAAAGCCGTTCAAAATATCTCAAAAAAAATCGCGAAAAAAACGCATACAGGCTCCCTGTGAGGCGGGTCAAAGAGAAGGCGTTTCTAACCCCCAACGACAAACGCTTAAGGGGGGGCTACACGGCCGGTTGAACAGGGTGGTTGCATGGTAGCAGAAGACACGGTATTCTCTGTTCTCTATGATAAGTTCATGTTTTGGTCCATTCTGGTCGGCATCTTCACGTTCGGCTGGATGTTTTTGGCCATGCTGCGCTACCGTGACGGCGTCGAACCCGACACCTCGCATATCGACCACATCGAAGTCGGTTCGTTCCCCGTTGACCGCCACCACACAACCCTCGAAGTCATGTTCTACGTCTTGCCCACCATCATTGTGGCGTGGCTTGTCGTCCTTGCACTTGCCTCGAACACCGAAGTCTGGACCATACCTGGCGACGATGAAGATCCGCACAACATGGTCATCACCGGGAAGCAATGGTTCTGGGAATACGAATACGAGGACAGCCTGACTTGGGAAGACGACCCGTCCCTCACCTACATCGATGTCACCTGGAGCGGCACGACGCTGCTGGTCAATGCCAGTACCAACGCAGCAGCAACCAACGTTAACGTGGTTCAAGGCGCCACCACACTCGAGCCCCTCTCTATCGACCAAATGACCGGCCTTGCAGACAAAGCCATCACCTTCGATCCCTACAAGCACTCGGTGGTCGAAGTGACCGATGTCGACGGTGCAGTGCTCCACACGTGGATGCACATCCCCAAGGAGCATGTGTTCTCTTCTGCACTGAGTGAAGACATGATTCTACCATGCGATGTTGATGTGGTCTTTGAGATGCATTCCAAGCCGTCCGATGATTCGAATCCCAACTACATCGGCGTTCAACACTCCTTCTGGCTCCCCGAATGGGGCGTCAAGGAAGACTTGGTTCCCGGCATCGAAGGTGGCACATACATGACCATGATGGCCGACGACCCTGGCACCTTCCCCATTCGTTGCGCAGAATACTGTGGCAACCAACATTCGATGATGGTTGGCCAAGTCAAGATCGTGGCGGCCGAAGGAGCAGATTGCTCAACCGACACAGGCGTCAAGAAAATTTCAGGCGGCTCCAGTGGAGGTGACTACTGATGCGCGGCCGTGCAACACTCTTGCTTGGCGTTTTGCTGATGGCCTTGATGGCCGCCCCTCAATTCACCGCAGCCCCTGGTGGAATCGGCTCTGCAGGTGACCAAGGGTGTACCTGTCACGGCGGTGCCTCGCCCGACACATCGGTGTTGGTCGATGGTCTGCCAGCGACCTACAACGCCAGCGAAACCTACACCTTCACCGTGACCGTTGTCAACGACGATATGGCCCTATGGGACAACGGTGGCGACGACTGGAACGGTCGCGCTGGCGGTTTCCGAATTCTTGTTTCCCACGGCGAAGTTACCGCAGTTCCTGAAACACTCAGCCAGGAGATGGATGGTGGATTGACGCACACCGACGAGGCAAATGCAGTGCGCTCATGGACCTTTGAATGGACTGCTCCTGCAGCAGATGATCTCAACGTCGAGATGACCGTCTACGGCAATGCAGTGAATGGTGGCAACGGTGCTGGTGGAGACCACTGGAACGTGGCCACTGCCTCCATTGCAGGTATCAACGCCGGCGCCGTGGCACCAAGCGCCAGTGCTCTGGTCATCTTCCTCACATCGATTGGACTCGCTGCAGGACTCATCTTCATGGGCATCCTCTGGGTGTTCTACCGACGCTCGCCCGAGACCTTCACCATGGAGCGTTTCTGGGGCTTCCTGAAGCCTTGGTTGACCACCACCGACCACAAAGAAGTCGGTATCAT